>NZ_CP061725.1:6529020-6839926 GCF_014764405.1 Micromonospora craniellae
CCGCGCCCAGGCCGACGGGCCGGGCACCGCTGCGGTACGCGCCCAGGTAGCGACACTGCGGGGCAGCTTCGACGCGGTGCGGGCGCGGCTGGCGGCGGTACGCGACCGACTCGACCGGGCCGACACCGCGCTGGACGCGGTCGCCACCGAACTGGCGGCCCGATGAGCGTGCAGTTGGCGCGACCCGAGTCGGGCGCGCACACCGACGGGCTGCTGCTCGGCATCGACTTCGGCGGGACCAAGATGGCCGTCGGGGTGGCCGACCGGCAGGGCCGGCTGGTGGCCCGCGAGCGGGTCCCCACGTACGCCGAACGCAGTGCGCCGCAGGCGCTGGAACGGGCGCTGCACCTGGCCGCCCGGCTGGTGGCCGAGGTGGGCGGTCCGCTCATGGCCGCCGGGGTGGCCTCCCCCGGGGTGATCCGGCCGGACGGCATCGAGCTGGCGCCGAACGTTCCCGGCTGGGAAGGGCTGCGACTGGCCGACGCGGTCCGCGACGCCCTCGGCGTCACCGAGGTGGCGGTGGACAACGACCTCAACGCCGCTGCCCTGGCCGAACTACGGCTCGGCGCGTTGCGCGACGCCGACCCGGGCCTGGTGCTGGGTCTGGGCACCGGCGTGGCGGCGGCGATCACCGTCGGCGGCGCGGTGGTTTCCGGTCACCGGGGCGCCGCCGGTGAGATCGGGTACGCGGTCTCCGGCGGCCCGTGGCCGGGCACCATGCTGGAGTTGGACTTCTCCGGCCGGGCCCTGGACGGGCTCGCCGCCGAACTGGGACTCTCCGGTGGCGCGGCGGCCCTCACCGGGGCGGCCGGACGACCGGGGCCGGAGCGGCGGGCGTTGACCGCCCGGCTCGACGAGTTGGCCCGGCACCTGGTCACGAGTTGCCTGCTGCTGGACCCGCAGCGGGTGGTGCTGGTCGGCGGGGTGGCCGGCAGCGCCCTGATCCGGGAGCTGCTGGTCGATCGGCTCGCCGAGGTGCTGCCGCACCGGCCGGAGGTGGTATTGTCCCGGTTCGCCGACGACGCCGCCCTGCTGGGTGCAGTCACCCTTGCCCGGGAGGCGGTGGCGGTCACCGGTTGAGCGCCGGAGCGACACTCTCTGGCGAATGGCGCCGCGTCGCCACCACAGGTTAGCCTACCCTAACTTGGCGAGAGCGAGGCGTGATGGCACAGCCGACGGCGCGGATCGGCCGCACCGACCGACGGTGGGTGAGGTGACCGTGCGAGTCAGCCCGACCGGCCGGTTGTTCGGCGAGATGTTCTGGCGGCAGCGCCGGGACACCGCGCTCTGCACCGCCTTCTGGTCGCTGCACCAGGTGTGCGAGGCACTGGTCCCGGTGGCCATCGGCCTGGTCATCGACCAGGCGGTGAGCACCGGGTCGACCTCGGCGATGATCTGGTCCGTCCTGGGGATCTTCGCGTTGTTCACCGCGCTGACCATGGGCTGGCGGTCCGGGTTCTGGTTCCTGTCCAGGGCGGTGACCGAGGAGTCGCACGTCCTGCGGATGCGCGTGGTCCGGCGACTGCTCGGCGGGCAGGGCATCCGCACCGGCCGGCAGAGCGGCGAGCTGCTCTCCATCGCCACCTCCGACACCCAGGCCGCCGCCGACTCACTGGAGTTGGGCAGCCGGGTGGTGTCCGCGCTGCTGGGGCTGGTCGTCTCCACGATCGTCCTGCTGCGGATCGACTGGACGCTCGGGCTCGGGCTGGTGATCGGCATCCCGGTGCTGGTGCTGGGCCTGCACGCGCTCGGGCCGCTCGTGGAACGCCACACCTCGGCGCAGCAGCAGGCCATCGGCCGGGCCGCCGCGACCGCCTCGGACCTGCTGCGCGGGCTCCGACCGCTGCGCGGCTTCGGTGGCGTCGACGAGGCGTCACGGCGCTACCGCACCGCCAGCCGCACCTCGCTGCGCGCCAACGTCGGCGCGGTCAAGGCCGGCGCCGCGTTCGTCGGCGTGTCGACGTTCACCACCGGCCTGCTGATCACCGTCGTGGCCGCCCTGGCCGGCTGGTTCGCCCTGGAGGGGCGGATCACGGTCGGGCAGCTCATCACCATCGTCGGCCTGGCCGCCTTCATCACCGACCCGGTGCTGAACCTGGCCGACTGCGTCTTCCGGCTGGCCACCTCGCGGGCCAGCGCGGCCCGGGTCGCCGAGGTGCTGGCCGCGCCCGAGCGCGCCTCGTCCGGCGTACGGGCGGCGCAGCCCGGTCCGCTGGTCCTCGACGAGGTGCACACCCCGGGCCTGGACGGCGCCAGTCTCGTGGTGTGGCCCGGGGAGATGCTCGGGGTCGTCACCGGGCAGACCAGCACCGCCGACGACGTCACCGACCTCCTGGCCGGAGCACGGGCACCGGAGCGGGGCGAGGTGACCCTGGCCGGCACGCCGGTACCGGACCTCGACGTCGCCTCGCTGCGTCAGGTGGTGCTCGTCGAGCCGCACGCGGTCGACCTGTTCGGCGGCACTCTGCGCGAGGTACTGCAGAGCGGCGACGACCGGGACGACGCCGCGCTGCGACAGAGCATCGCGGCGGCCTCCGTCGACGACCTGCTCGCCGAGGGCGGCCCCGGCCTGGACCGCGAACTGCTCGACCACGGGCTGAACCTCTCTGGCGGGCAGCGGCAGCGGATCGCCCTGGCGCGGGCGCTGCTCGCCGACCGGCCGGTCACCGTCTTCCGCGACCCGACGACCGCGGTCGACGCGGTGACCGAGCACGCCATCGCCGAGGGGATCCGCTCCCGCCGGGCCGGGGACGCCCGGGCCACCGTGCTGGTCACCACCAGCGCGCCCCTGCTCGACCGGTGCGACCGCGTCGTCTTCCTCGACGCCGGGCGGGTGACCGCCGTCGGCCGGCACCGGGACCTGCTCGCCCAGTCCGCGTACGCCGAGGTGGTCCTGCGATGAGCGCGACGACGATCCTGCCGGTCGCCTCCGGCCGGGTGACCGTGGCCACGTTCTGGCGCAACCTGCGCCGCTGTCCGTTGCTGGCCTGGGCGTCGGTCGTGACGTCCGTCGCGGCGAGCGGCGCGGCGGTGGTGGTGCCGATCCTGCTCGGCCGGCTGGTCGACCTGGTCGTCGCGGGTGGCAGCGTGGACGCGCTGCTGGCGACCTCGGCCTGGATCCTCGGTGCCGGCCTGATGGCCGCGGTGCTGACCGGCGCCTCCCGGTGGCTGGTCACCGAGTGGGGCATGCGCGCCTGCGCCGACCTGCGGGAAGAGGTGCTCGACCGGGCCCTGCGGATGGACTCGGCCCGGCTGGAGAGCGCCGGGTCCGGCGACGTCGCCTCCCGGGTGACCGGGGACGTCGAACAGGTCGCCGACTCGATCCGGCTGGCCGCGGGGATCTTCACCGCCCTGGTCACCGTCGTCATCACGTTCGCCGGTTTCGCCACCCTCGACTGGCGGATCGCGCTCGCGTTCCTGATCGTCTTCCCGGTGCACGTGCTGAGCCTGCGCCGGTTCGTGCCCCGCGCCAAGCGGCTCTACGCCGCCGAGCGGGAGGCGGCGGCGGTCCGTACGCAGAGCCTGCTGACCACGTTCACCGGCGCCCGGACGGTGCACGCCTACGGCATGGCGCAGCGGCAGGGCCAGCGGGTCGACGGGGCGTCGCGCAACGCGGTCACGGCGCGCCTGCGGGCCGTCCGCGGGTTCCTGTGGTTCGCGAACATGATGAACTACGCGGAGGCGATCGGCCTCACCGCCGTCCTGCTCACCGGCTTCCTGCTGGTCCGGGCGGGTGAGAGCAGCGTCGGTGACGTCACCGCCGCCGCGCTGCTGTTCCACCGGCTCTTCGGCCCGCTCGGCATGCTGCTGATCTCGTTCAACGACGTCCAGTCGGCCGGTGCCGCGCTCGCCCGGCTGGTCGGCATCACCGGACTCGACGTGCCGGAGTCCCGCGCGCGTGCCGGCGACCGGCCGGCGGGCGGGATCGGCGCCAAGGCGATCGGGCACCACTATCCCGGCGGGCCCACCGTGGTCCACGACGTCTCCGTGGAGATCGCCGAGGGCGAGTCCCTGGCCGTCGTCGGTGAGAGTGGTGCCGGCAAGACGACGCTGGCGGCCATCCTCGGCGGGGTGTTCCCGGCCGCCGAGGGCGAGGTGCTGCTGGGCGGCCGACCGATCGCCGACCTGGATCCGGCGGAGCTGCGTCGCACCGTCGGCGTCGTCACCCAGGAGGTGCACGTCTTCGCCGGTACTCTCGCCGACGATCTGCGGCTGGCTGCGCCGGACGCCGCCGAGGAGCAGCTGTGGGAGGCGCTGCGGCTGGTCGGTGCCGACCAGTGGGTCGCCGCGCTGCCGGAGGGGCTGCACACCCGGGTCGGCGAGGGCGACCACCCGGTCACCCCGGGGCAGGCGCAACAGGTGGCGCTGGCCCGGGTCGCCCTGCTCGACCCGCCGATCGTGGTGCTCGACGAGGCGAGTGCCGAGGCGGGCAGCGCCGGTGCCCGACAACTGGAGCTGGCCAGTGCCGCCCTGGTGCGGGGCCGTACCGCCGTGGTGGTCGCGCACCGGCTGACCCAGGCGCAGAGCTGTGACCGGATCGCGGTGATGGCGCACGGGCGGATCGTCGAGCTGGGCACCCCGGAGGAACTCGTCGCCGCGGGCGGCCGGTACGCCGAACTCTGGGCGGCCTGGCAGCGCTGAGAGACGCGGCCACCCGGATGAGCGCCGCGGTGGAACCGGTCGCGGACGGCTCGGCGCAGGGCGTCGAGCCGCCTCCGTCGACCAACTCCGCCGTGTGCGCGCCGCAGACACACAGGTCGGGGTCGCTCAGGCGACGGGTCGCTCCGCCCGGCCCGCCCAACGGCCCCGCACGTGGCCGATATGCGCCCGCATCAGGCGCTCCAGGCCGACCCGGTCGCCCGCCTCGATGAGGTCGAGCAACTCGATGTGCTCCCGCGCGGACGGCACCAGCTCCCCGGTCTCGGCGAGCCGGGTGAGCCCGAACAGCCGCGACTTCGCCCGCAGCTCACCGACGAGCGAGACCAGGTGGCTGTTGCCCATCAGGGAGAGCAGTTCCAGGTGGAACTGCCGGTCGTGCTCGATGTACGCGATCAGATCCTTCTCCGTGGCCACGTCCACGATCCGCTGGGCGAGCGGTCGCAGCCGGGCCAGGTCCTCGGCGGTGGCGACACCGATCACCTTCACCGTGGTCGGCACCTCGATCAGCTGGCGGATCTCGGTGAGGTTGTCGAGCTCCTTCTCGGACAGCTCGGTGACCCGGAAACCCTTGTTCCGCACCGTCTCGACCAGGCCCTCCTTGACCAGGTCGAGCATCGCCTCACGGACCGGTGTGGCGGAGACGCCGAGTTGGGCGGCGAGAGTGGGTGCGGAGTAGACCTCGCCGGGGCGCATCTGCCCGGACACCAGCGCCGCCCGCAGGGCGTGTGCGACCTGGCCGCGCACGCTCGGGCGCGCTCCCAGGGCCGGCAACTCCAACGAGTCAGTCATCACACCACAGCCTCCATAACCGGACATCGTAGGCGGGGCCACCGGCGGCCGGCGTGCGCTGCCCGGCCGGACACGCGACACCACGGGAGGTCAGCTCCGGGCGGGCGCGACGGCCACGGTGTGCAGGGAAGTGTAGAAGTCCTGCGCCGCCTTGCCCTGCTCGCGGCCACCGAAGCTGGAATCACGTTCGCCACCGAACGGCAGGTAGAAATCCACGCCCGCGGTCGGCGCGTTGACCTTGATCTGTCCCGCCGCCAGCCCGTCGGCGAAGCGGAGCGCGACGTCCAGGTCGGCGGTGAAGACCGAGGCGGTGAGCCCGTACCGGACATCGTTCGCGGCGTGCAGCGCCGCGCCGGCGCTGTCGACCCGGCTCAGCGCGCAGATCGGCCCGAACACCTCCTCCCGGTTCAGCAGGTCCTCGGCGGGCAGGTCGGCCACCACCGTCGGGGCGACGAACCAGCCCCGCTCCCCCACCGCCCGGCCGCCGGTGAGCAGCCGGCCACCGGCGGCGACGCCGCGCTCTGCCGCGTCGAGCACCCGGGTCCGCGCCGCCTCCTCGATCACCGGCCCGACGACGGTCTCCGGCGCCGTGGGATCGCCGCACGCCAGCGCGTCGACGGCGGCGACCAGCGCGTCGGTGAAGTCGGTCGGGTCGCCCACCACGATGATCCGCTTGGTGGCGGTGCACTTCTGCCCCGCGTAGCCGAAGGCCGCGTAGGCGACCTGCCGGGCGACGGATTCGACGTCGGCGTCCGGGAGGACCACCGCAGGGCTGTGGCCGCCCATCTCGCACTGCACCGGCACCCCACGGGCCACGGCGGCCGACCCGACGGCGGCTCCCACCAGTGCGGATCCGGTGAACGAGACGACATCACCCGCCTCGACGACCGCCTGGCCCGCCTCGGCGTCGCCGGGCAGCACCGTCAGGAGCCCGTCGGACAGGTGTGGCGTGATCAGCTCGGCCAGCCGCATCGCGCACGCCGTCGCCTGCGGCGCCGGCTTGAGCAGCACGGCGTTGCCGAAGGCCAGCGCCGGCGCGGCCTTCCACAGCGGGATGGCCAGCGGGAAGTTCCACGGCGTGATCAGGCCGGCGACTCCGCGCGGCCGGCGCCGGGTGTACGCCAGACCCCGGCCGCCGCTCGGGTCGTGCACCGCGCCGGTCGGGTCGTACACCTGCTGGGCGTAGTACCGCAGCAGGGCCACCGACCGGGCCGCCTCACCGCGCGCCTCCGTCACCGGCTTGCCCACCTCACGGACGACCAGCTCGACCAGCTCGGCCGCGTTGGCCGCCACCGCGTCGGCCGCCGCGTGCAGGGCGGCCGACCGTTCCCCGGGCGGTGCCGCAGCCCAGCCGGGCTGCGCCGCTCGGGCCGTCTCGGCGGCCTTGGCGACATCTGCGGCAGCGGCGGCAGGGACCGAGACGACGGCATCGGCCGGGTTCTGTGGGGAGGCGGACACGACGACGGACATGGCAACTCCAGTACTGGTCAGAGCAGGAAGCCGGTAGGGAACGGGTCGGTGGGGTCGAGGAAGTACTGGGCGGTGCCGGTTATCCAGGCCCGGCCGGTGACCGTCGGCACCACGGCCGGGCGGCCGGCGACGGTGGTGCGTTCGAGCAGCCGGCCGACGAACCGGCTCCCGATGATCGACTCGTTGACGAAGTCGGCGTCCAGCGCCAACTCGCCCCGGTCGTGCAGTTGGGCCATCCGGGCCGAGGTCCCGGTACCGCAGGGCGAGCGGTCGAACCAGCCCGGGTGGATGGCCATCACATGCCGGGAGCGCCGGGCGTCCGACCCTGGAGCCGCGAGGTAGACATGGTGGCAGCCGGTAATCGCCGGATCCTCTGGATGTACCGGGTCGATCTGCTCGGTGACCGCGTCCATGATGGCCGACCCGGCGTCGAGCATGCGTTGCCGGGTGCGCGCGTCGGTCGGCGTGAAGGGAATACCCAACTGGTCGAGGCCGAGGATGGCATAGAAGTTGCCGCCGAAGGCGAGGTCGAGGGTGACCGGGCCCAGCCCGGGTACCTCGACCGTCGCGTCCAACTCCTGCACGAAGGCGGGTACGTTGCGCAGCGTCACCGACTCGGCGTGCCCGTCGCGCACCGCCACCTCGACCACCACCAGCCCGGCGGGGGTGTCGAGCCGGATCACGGTGACCGGCTCGGTGACGGTCACCATGCCGGTCTCCACGAGGACGGTGGCCACCCCGATGGTGCCGTGCCCGCACATCGGCAGGCACCCGCTCACCTCGATGAAGAGCACCCCCCAGTCGGCGTCCGCCCGGGTGGGCGGTTGCAGGATCGCGCCGCTCATCGCGGCGTGCCCGCGCGGCTCGCACATCAACAGGGTGCGGATGTGGTCGAGGTGCGCGATGAAGTGCCGCCGGCGTTCGGCCATCGAACCGCCGGGGATCACACCGACGCCGCCGGTGATCACCCGAGTTGGCATGCCCTCGGTGTGCGAGTCGACCGCATGGAACACCCGGCTGCTGCGCATCGCCTACCGCCCTTCCGTCACCGGCCGGCGGCCGCTACCGCCTTCTCGGTGGCCTCCCGGACAAGGCGCTCGTGCTCCTCGGTGAGCGGCACCCGGGGCGGCCGGCACGGCCCGCCGTAGCGTCCGACGATATCCATGGAGAGCTTGATCGCCTGCACGAACTCGGTCTTCGAGTCCCACCGCAGCAACGGGTGCAGCGCCCGGTAGAGCGGCAGCGCGGCGGCCAGGTCGCCGTCGGCCGCGGCGTTGAACAGTTGCACGCAGGCCCGGGGCAGCGCGTTGACGTACCCGGCGATCCAGCCGGGCGCGCCGGCGATGGCGAGTTCCAGCGTGACGTCGTCGGAGCCGGCGATCAGGTCCAGGCCGGGGGCCGCCTCGGCGAGTTCGTAGGCGCGGCGGACGTCGCCGGTGAACTCCTTGACGCCGACGATGAGGCCCTCGCCGTGCAGGCGGGCGAGCAGATCCGGAGTGAGGTCGACCTTGGTGTCGATCGGGTTGTTGTACGCCACCACCGGCACGCCGACCTTCGCGACCTCCCGGTAGTGCTCGACCACGGCCCGCTCGTCGGCACGGTAGGCGTTCGGCGGCAGCAGCATCACGGCCGGGCAGCCGGCTTCGGCCGCGTCCTCGGCCCAGCGCCGGGCCTCCTGCGCACCGTAGGCGGCGATGCCGGGCATCACGGTGAAGCCCTCGGGTGAGGCCTCGACCGCGACGCGGACCAGCGCGCTGCGTTCGGCGTCGGTGAGGGTCTGGTACTCGCCGAGCGAGCCATTGGGCGTGACCCCGTCGCATCCCTCTTCGGCCAGCCAACGGACGTGTTCGGCGTACCGGTCGAAGTCGACGGCGAGTTGGGCGTCCAACGGCACCGTCGTCGCCACCAGCACGCCGTGCCATGGTCTCAATCGTGCAGCCATCGAATACTCCTTATCCATCGACCGCGACGGGTCCATTCTGTGCCGTGTGACATGGACACCGGTCGCCGTCACCGCGGCGGGGAGCCAACAGTGAGACGTACAATGTCACACTACAACAGCGCAACTGCTTCCAGCCCGCAACGCCCCGAGGTGCACATGCCCGGAACCGCTCCCGCGCCACCCCCGGATGCCATGACCGCCCAGCGACACCGGCCCTCCCATGCCTAGCCACGCCCCCCGCGCGGGAACCCCCGGCCCGGCCGACCTGGTCGTCGTGGGCGCGGGAATCGTGGGCGCCGCCTGCGCGTACCACGCCAGCCGAGCCGGCTTGTCGGTGACCGTCGTCGACAGCGGACCGATCACCGGCGGGACCACCGGGGCGGGCGAGGGAAACATCCTCGTCTCGGACAAGGAACCGGGCCCGGAACTCGACCTCGCGCTCTACTCCAACCAGCAGTGGCGGAGCATGGCAGACCTGCCGGTGGACGGCACGACGTTCGGCCGGCTGGTAGAGCTGGAGACCAAGGGCGGCCTGGTGGTCGCCGCCGACCAGGCGTCCCTGGACGGCCTGGCACGGCTCGCCACGCAGCAGCGGGACCTCGGAATCGAGGCGGCAGCCGTGCCCGGGGATCGGCTACGGGAGTTCGAGCCGCACCTGACCGACGACGTCGCCGGTGGCTACCGATACCCCCAGGACCTGCAGGTGCAGCCCATGCTCGCCGCCGCGCACCTGCTACGGCTGGCCCGCCGGTCCGGTGCCACGGTGCTGCCCCACGAACCGGTCACCGGTGTCCTGCGGGTCGGCGAGCGGGTCGTCGGCGTGCGAACGCCCCGGCGCGACATCCCCGCCGCAGCCGTACTCAACGCCGCCGGCACCTGGGCCGGGAAGATCGCCACTCTGGCCGGCGTCCCGCTCCCGATCGCGCCGCGACGCGGCTACATCCTGGTCACCGAGCCACTCCCGCCAGTCATCCGACACAAGGTGTACCTCGCCGACTACGTCGCCGACGTGGCCAGCGACTCGGCCGACCTGCAGTCGTCGACGGTGGTCGAGGGCACCCGGGCCGGCACCGTTCTCATCGGCGCCACCCGGGAACGGGTCGGCCTCGACCGGAGCATCTCGGTGCCCGCGTTGCGGCAGCTCGCCGCCGGCGCGGTCCGGCTGTTCCCGTTCCTACGCGACGTCGCGGTGATCCGCGCGTACCGCGGCTTCCGGCCGTACTGCCCCGATCACCTCCCGGTGATCGGCGCGGATCCGCGCGCGCCGGGGCTGCACCACGCCTGTGGCCACGAGGGCGCCGGCATCGGCCTCTCCCTGGGCACCGCGCGGCTCATCACGCAGGGCCTGATCGGCGAGCCGCCCGAGATCGACCTGAGCCCGTTCCGCCCCGACCGCTTCGGCCCGGAGGTGCCCCGATGAGCCACCCCGACCAGTTCGAGATCTTCCTCGACGGCACGCCGCTGCCCTGCCGCGACGGCTGGACCGTCGGTGCCGCGCTCACCGCCGCCGGGATCCGGTCCTGGCGGGGCACCCGGCACGCCGAGCGGCCCCGTGGCCTGTTCTGCGGCATCGGGATCTGCTTCGACTGCCTGGTGACCGTCAACGGGCAACCCTCGTTGCGGGCCTGCCTGGTGCCCGCCGCCCCCGGCGACGACGTCCGCACCCAGCAGGGAGCGGGCCGGTGACCACGCAGCGCGTGGATGTCGCGGTGATCGGTGCCGGGCCGGCGGGGCTGGCCGCCGCCCTGGCCGCGGCCGAGGCGGGGATGAGCGTCGCGGTCGTCGACGCCGGCGTACGCCCCGGCGGGCAGTACTGGCGCTCCCCGGCACCCGGTGCCGGCCCGTTCCGGCCGGCCGCCCTGCACCACGG
This sequence comes from Micromonospora craniellae, assembly GCF_014764405.1. Classification (NCBI taxonomy): domain Bacteria; kingdom Bacillati; phylum Actinomycetota; class Actinomycetes; order Micromonosporales; family Micromonosporaceae; genus Micromonospora; species Micromonospora craniellae. The sequence goes on from NZ_CP061725.1 coordinate 6,539,751, forward strand.
GTGGACGCGGTTCACCTCGACCGACACCCGACTGTCCGAGCTGGCCGACGCCGGCCGGGTGCTCCGGCTGGCCGGGCACCACGTCTGGTCCGTCGTGCCGGCCGGCGACCAGTGGTCCGTTCACTGTGTCGTGGGGGTCGAGCCCCGGCAGCACGGCACACCCGCCCCGGTCACCGTGCACGCCCGGCGACTCGTCCTCGCCACCGGCGCGTACGACCGGCAACTGCCCTTCCCTGGCTGGGACCTGCCGGGTGTGCTCACCGCCGGTGGGGCACAGGCGCTGCTCAAGGGGAACCTCGTCGTGGCCGGGCAGCGGGTGGTCGTCGCCGGCACCGGGCCGTTCCTGTTGCCGGTCGCCGACGGCCTCGCCCGGCACGGCGCTCAGGTGGCCACGGTCGTCGAGGCGAACAGCCCGCTCGCCTTCGCCCGGTTCCCGCACACGCTGCTCGGCGCGGCCGGCAAGCTCGGCGAAGCCTCCGGGTACGCCGGGCGGCTGCTGCGGCACCGGGTCGCCGTGCGGTACCGGCACGTGGTGCTGCGGGCCCTCGGCACGGACCGGCTGACCGGTGTCGTCATCGGCAGGGTGGACCGCGACGGCCGGGTGCGGGCCGGCACCGAACGGCGGATCGACTGCGACGCGCTCGCCGTCGGCTGGGGGTTCACCCCGCAGCTCGAACTGGCCCTCCAACTCGGTTGCGCGACCCGACTCGACGTCGACCAGAGCCTGGTGGTGACCGTCGACGACAACCAGGCGACCAGCGTCGGCGGGGTCTGGGCGGCAGGTGAGGCCACCGGCGTCGGTGGCGCCGACCTCGCGTCGGTCGAGGGCCGGATCGCCGGCCTGGCGGTGGCCGCGGCGCTCGGCGCGGATGCGGTGCCCGTCGACCGGGCGCTGCGCCGGCGGCGCGCCGCTCTGCGGCGCTTCGCGACCGCCATGCACCAGGTCCATCCGATCCCGGTGGGCGTGCTCGACGAGTGCACCGACGAGACGCTGGTCTGCCGGTGCGAAGAGGTGAGGGCGGGTGAGATCCGGCGGGCAGTCGTGGAGCTGGAGGCGACCGAGGCGCGCATCGTCAAGCTGCTCGCCCGGCCCGGCATGGGATGGTGCCAGGGCCGGGTGTGCGGCTTCGCCACCGCCTGCCTGACCGCCCGGCACGCCGGCCGGGCCGTCGCCGAGCCGGACCTGCGGGCCTTCGCGGACCGACCGATCGCCGCACCCACCCTCCTCGGGGAGCTCGCGACGCCCGACGGCGACGCGCGCCCGGACGGCGATCGGGGGTAGGCGGGCGCCGGGATCCCCGCCCGGCCGTCCGGGCCGGGTGTCGGCTCCCGGCCGCGACGGTCAAGGAGGAACTTGACGGGGCTCGACAGACCGGCCCCGAGCAGCGGAGCCGATCTCGGCGCGGACGACACGAACGCCCAGCAAGGCAGCGATGTTAGCGTTAACAGAACCTTGTTTTCTGCAGGTTTCGTCCGCCGCACTTTACCGTGTCGTAGGGATTGACGGCCCGAAAGTTAGCGTTCACACTCGCTGGCAATCAGGGATTGCATCGCCAGCGCTGCCCCGGGACGGGCGCTGACCACCCGGGCCGAACTGACACCGCCAGCGGATCCGCCTCGGACCACCGAGAGGCAGGAGCTGGCCGAGCCGTACTTCCAGCTGAAAGGACGATCCCAAGTGGCTGATTCCGTTGAGTTTCCGGTAAGTCGACGTCAGGTGCTGCAGGTCTCGGCTGCCGGTGTGGCCGCAGTGGCCACCGCGGCCGCGTTCCCGGCCGGTGCACAGGCGGCACCGGCCGCCGGGGTGGCTACCGGTCCGACCACTCTGGGCGTGACGTCGGCCGACCCGGGTCCCGGTGGGACCGCTCCGGTGCGGCCGTTCCAGTTGCGTGACGTGCGGCTGGGTGACGGCCTGCTTCAGGAGAAGCGGGACCGGATGAAGAACTACCTCCGCCAACTGGACGAACGCCGGTTCCTGGTGTTGTTCAACAACCAGGCGGGTCGGCCGAATCCGGCGGGCGTGACGGCGCCGGGTGGCTGGGAGGACGGTGGCCTGCTCAGCGGCCACTGGGCCGGGCACTTCATGACCGCCCTCGCCCAGGGATACGCCGACCTCGGTGAACCAGTCTTCAAGAACAAGCTCGACTGGATGGTCGGCGAACTCGCCGCCTGCCAGGCGGCCATCACCGCCCGGATCGGTGGTGGCGATCCAGGAGGTGAGGACCCGGAGGAGCCGGAGATCGGTCGGGTCACGGGCCGCTTCGGTAGCGGCCTGCGCCTCAACGGGCCGAGCCGGGCGGAGCACGTCGCCCTGCCACAGGAGGCGATCAGTCAGCTCACCGATTTCACGATCGCGACGTGGGTGAACCTCGCGGCGACGCAGAACTGGAGCCGGCTGTTCGACTTCGGCCAGAACAGCACGGTCAACATGTTCCTCACCCCCCGCGCCGGTACGACCGGCAACGCACCCAGGTTTGCGATCACGGTCGGCGGCAGCGGCGGCGAACAGCAGATCAACGGCACCACCGCGTTGCCCACCAACCAGTGGGTGCACCTGGCCGTCACACTCACCCAGAACACCGGCACCCTGTACGTCAACGGCGTCCAGGCCGGCCAGAACACGAACATGACGTTGAGCCCGGCGAACCTGGGGAATCCCGGCAACCGGTGGATCGGGCGGTCGCAGTACGGCGACGCGATGCTCAACGCCACCATCGACGAGTTCCACATCTTCGACCGCGCGCTGAGCGCGCAGGAGGTGGCCTCCCTCCAAGGCTCCCCCGCCGGCAGCACCGGTGGCGGGTCGATCGCCTGGTACCGGTTCGAGGAGGAGGGCGGGTCGACGATCCTGGACTCGTCGCCGAACGGCCGTGACGGCGGAATCGTGGCGTCACAGAGCGGCGGGGATGAGTTGTGGGTGCCGACGCACCCGGGCTACCTGGGGGCGATTCCGGAGGACGCGGTGTTGCGGCTGGGTCCGCCCCGGTGGGCGGTGTACGGCAGCAACGCGGCCACGAACACCTGGGCACCCTGGTACACCCAGCACAAGATCATGCGAGGTCTGCTCGACGCGTACTACCACACCGACAACGCCACGGCGCTCGACGTGGTGACCAAGATGGCCAGCTGGGCGAACCTGGCGTTGACGATCGGGGACAAGAACCACCCCGGCTACCCGGGGCCGATCACCCGGGACAACCTGAACTACATGTGGGACCTCTACATCGCCGGCGAGACCGGCGGCGCGAACGAGGTGTTCCCCGAGATCTACGCGCTCACCGGCGACAGCCGGCACCTGGAGACCGCCAAGCTGTTCGACAACCGGGAGTCGCTCTTCGACGCCTGTGTGGAGAACCGGGACATCCTCGTCACCACCCCGGCCACCAACCCGGGCCGTCGCCGCCCCGACCGGCTGCACGCCAACTCGCACGTGCCGCAGTTCGTCGGCTACCTGCGCGTCTACGAACACAGCGGCGACAGCGAGTACCTCCAGGCCGCCAAGAACTTCTACGGCATGGTGGTCCCGCACCGGGCGTACGCCAACGGGGGCACCGGCGGCAACTACCCCGGCTCGAACAACAACATCGAGCTGTTCCAGAACCGGGGCAACGTCGCCAACTCGATCGCCCAGGGCGGTGCCGAGACCTGCACCACGTACAACCTGATCAAACTCGCCCGCAACCTGTTCTTCCACGAGCAGGACCCAGCGTACCTGGACTACTACGAGCGGGGCCTGATCAACCAGATCGCCGGGTCCCGCGCCGACACCACCACCGTCGGCAACCCGCAGGTCACCTACTTCCAGCCGCTGACCCCCGGCGCCGCCCGTGGCTACGGCAACACCGGCACCTGCTGCGGCGGCACCGGCATCGAGAACCACACCAAGTACCAGGAGACGATCTACTTCAAGTCCGCCGACGACTCCACCCTCTGGGTCAACCTGTACGTGCCGTCGACCCTGACCTGGCAGGAGAAGGACCTCACCGTCGTACAGGAGACGGTATACCCCCGCCAGGACCACACCCGACTGACCATCGACGGCAGCGGCCGGCTGGACCTCAAGCTCCGCGTACCGGCCTGGGCGCAGAAGGGTTTCCAGGTCAGCGTCAACGGTGTCGCCCAGGACCACACCGCCACCCCGGGCAGCTACCTGACCCTGAGCCGCACCTGGCGCTCCGGGGACACCGTCGACATCCGGATGCCGTTCAGCATCCGCATCGAACGCGCCATCGACCGCCCCGACACCCAGGCCGTGTTCTGGGGACCGGTGCTGCTGCAGATCCTCGGCAACCCCGGCGGCGGCGCCTTCCGGGAGCTGTCGCTGTACCGCCACCTCAAGCGCGATGGCGACTACAGCCGGGCGGCGATCACCCCGAGCAGCACCACGGCCGCCGGTGACCAGGTCTTCGCCTCGCAGGGATTCACCCTGCGGCCGTACTACGTCGCCGACACCCAGGCCGCCTCGTCGTACTTCCGGCGGGTCGAACCCACGGTCGTGTTCGGCAGCATCGACACCGGCGTACCCAACCACAAGCGCAACGACGGCCTGCCCGCGTACGACGTCCCGGTCAGCGGCGTGCCGTCACCCGGCACCGACGGTCCGACCTTCCTCGACCTGCTCTGGGACGAGGCGCCGTTCGCCAGCCACGGTCAGTTCGTCACGACCGTCACCCGCATCGCCGACGCGTTCGTCGACGCAGACGTCTTCACCGCCGCGCAACGCGACCGGATCGTGGCCGACGCCACCCGGGCGAGGGCCGACCTCGACCCCGGTACCTCGTTCGACGTCGAGGTCACCGCGAAGACGCAGCGCATCGGCGGCAACGCCTACGTCTCCGTATCCGCCCGCAACGCCGACGAGGTGCCGCTCACCATCGAGCTGGTCACCGCCTTCGGCTCGCGTACGGTGACCGGCGTCGCCCCGGGCAAGACCGCCTTCCAGCAGTTCAACACCCGCAGCACGGCGGTACCGGCCGGCACCGCCACCGTCCGTGTCACGGGCACCGTCGACGGCGAGGAGATCACCACCGAGATCGAGGCGCCGTACCCGGCCTCCAGCGCCAGCTGAGCGCTCCGCCCTCAGCGGTGGCGGTGCCCGCCGAGGCGCCGCCACCGGTGACGGGACGGACGTGTTTGCCGAACTGCCCGACACGACGGCCGTTCCCGGTGGAGTCTGCCAGGGAGGAGACGGCAGGGAGGCGGGATGCGGCAGCGGAGACGGGCGGGTCTGCTGCTGCTTACGGCCGTGTCCCCGACAATCGAGGCCACCTTCCTGGTCGCCATGGGCTTCGTCGCCGCCACCGGGCTGTCGCCACAGACCTCGGCCGTCTGGCCGTACGACACCTACCACGACCTACGCTGGCTGTACGTCTACCACGAGTCCTGGCCGAAGTTCCTGCTCTGGTTCGGCGCCGTGGTGGTGGCAAGGGGCATATACCACACCGCGCTGATCATGCTGGCCTGGCCGGACGAGGTGCCCCGACCGCCGGTACGGTGGTTGCTGCGGCGCAGTCTCGGCCTGGCCCTGCTGGTGGCGGTGATCGTGGCGCCGTGGGCGTTGATCTCGGTGGCCGCGTCGGTGGTGGCGCTGTCCTGGGTGCTGCTGGCCTCGCTGCTGCCGATGTTCCTGCTGGCGCCGTTCCTGCAACGGGCCGCTGTGGTCGGCCCCTGGTGGCGCGGGCTGCCGTCGCCGTCCCTGGTCGGCTGGTCGCTGCTGAACTTCGTGGTGTTGACCGTTGCCGGCGCAATCTGCTGGAGCGTGCCGGGCTGGTGGACCGTGCCGGTGGCCACCGCAGCGGGGGTGGCGAACGGGCTGCTGTGGGACCGTACGGTCCGCGCTGCGTTGTGCCCGTCCCGCGGCCGGTTGGCGTGGCTGCCGGCGACCCCGATCGCGGCGGTGCTCGCCCTCGCTGTGCCGCTGCTCATCCCGCCGTTGGTGCAGGCGGTGCCGGGCGAGAACCTCCGTGCCGAGGCGGTGGTGCTCGACCATCCGCTGCCGCCGGAGGTGGCGCAGGCGGTCATCGTCCTCGCCGGCTACGGCTCCAGGTACGGCGGCGAGGCACCGGCCGACGACCGGGTCGAGCGGTTCTCCTACCGGGGGCTGGCCCCCGATGGCACACCCCTGCCCTACGAACCGCGCGACACCACGAACTCCGTGGCACACAGTGTGCGGCTGCTCGACGAGCAGGTGCAGCGGCTGCACGGGCGGACCGGCCGGCCGATCGCGCTGATCGGCGAGAGTGAGGGGGCCATGGTCGCCCGTACCTACCTCCGGGACGGGGCCCATCCGGCGGTCGACTCGCTGGCGATGTTCAGCCCGCTGATCAACGCGGGACGCGCCTACTACCCGCCGCCGCACCACGACCGGGGCTGGGGCGTGGTCACCGGTTGGCAGTTGCGGATCATGTTCGGCCTGCTGCACAGGGGAGGCGGGCCGGGTAGCAGCCCGGACGAGCCGTTCATCCGCTCCCTGGTCGACGACGCGCCATTCTACCGAAACCAGCTCATGTGCCCGGTGCCTGGCGTGCGGATGGTCGCCTTCATACCCACCACCACCGCCGCCGAGGCGCCGCCCGGCGACTACACCGACATCCCGGTGTTCCAGATGCCCGGGGTCCACGGCGGCCTGCTGAACCGCGCGCTGGTCGAGGACCGGCTGGTCGCCTTCCTCTCCGGCGAACCGATCCGGCAGGAGCGCGACGAGTATCCGCTGTTGCAGCGGCTCGGTTCTGCCTGGCAGGCGCCGCCGTTGGCCATCGAGGCCAACCCGGCCTGGGCGGCGTTCCGGCAGCCGGACCCCGCGTTCACCGGGCAGGTCTGCCGGCCGGCCCGTTGACCCGGTCGCGCGTGGCTCAGTGGGCCGGACCGGCGCGATGCAGGAGCACCAGCCGGACGGCGGCCAGCGCGGGCCCGAGCACCAGGACCGTCTGCACCGGGTGGTAGGTGAACAGGAGCAGGTGCAGCACGACGAAGACCGCCACGGCGGCCAGCGCCAGCCACGCCGACCAACGGCGGCCGAGGGGTACGAGCGCCCCGGCCAGTGCCGTGCCCACCCCGGCGACCAGCCGCAGCCAGACCCAGGCGGTGACGTCGTGCTGGTGGACCGCGCCGCTGCCGATCGAGACGTACGGGTCGCTGGTCAGGTCGGCCCCGGCCGCCACCGCGTCGAAGATCCCGGCCACGCCGAGCAGTACCCCCGCCAGTAGCAGCGCCCGCGCACGTACGTCGTTCCTCGTCACCGCTCCCCCGTCGTCCGTCGGTCCGGCAGCGTCCGTGGTGCGCTCAGCGGGTGATCTCCAGATGGCGGTCGAGCATCGCGTTCATCTGTGCCGGCACCTCCAGTTGCACGAAGTGCCCGGAGCCGGTGGTCTGTCCGATGTGCGCCTCGGAGACGAGTCGGGTGAGGTGGGCGTAGTCGGCGAACGGCGCGTCGGTGCCGATCATCAGCAGCGGCCGGGCCCAGGTACGTGTGGTCGCGCATCCCTGCCGTGATCCGTCCGTCCACCGTCGTACCTCCCCACGGCCCGGCGTGCTCGTACTTCCACTGAAGCACGGTCCCGCACGGACAGAGGATCATATTGCATATATCCTATTTAATGGCGTTACCGACGCGGCGGGTCCTTCGAGCGTCTCCTCGCCGGCCACGACCATTTCGTCTCCATGCTGTTCCGGGGAGTGCTCTCGGTCGAGGGCGACCTCACGCTGCTCAACCACGCGCCCGCGCCGACGCGCTCCACCATGCGACTGACGGTCGCCGCCGACTTCGCCGAGGTGCCCGAGGTCCGCAGCGGCCTCCAGGCGCTGCCCTTCATCCCGGCACGGGCAGCCCGGACCCTGCGGATCCTGGCGCTCACCCAGGGCGCGCGGGACGACCCGTTCCGGGGCGAACAGCCGGGCAAGATCGTCCAGGAGTGCCGGTACGGCGACTCGGCCGCCTTCACGCCCTCTTCGTCATCCTGCTCGACGAGTACGAGCGGTGGACCGGCGACGCCCGACCTGGTCCGTGGGTACGCGTACGAGGTGCGGACGGCCATCGCCTGGCTCGACGGACCCGCCGACCCGCAGCGCACCTGTGTGGAGGCCGGCATGCCGGAGCAGATGGGCCAGATGTAAGGAAGGGGCCCTTCCTATACACGAGGCGTTAGCAGGGGACCCTTCCTTACACGTCAGGCGTCGGTGCGGGCGGGCGTCGGCGGGGCGCGGTCGGCCCAGCTACGGGCGATGGCGGCACAGACGACCAGTTGGATCTGGTGGTAGATCATCAGGGGCAGCACCAGCAGACCGAGCGCCTCGGGCTGTACCAGGACGGCGGCCATCGGCAGGCCGGTGGCCAGGCTCTTCTTGGCCCCACAGAACAGGATCGTCACCCGGTCGGCCCGGTCGAAGCGCAGCAGCCGGCCACCGGCGTGCAGCAGCCCGAGCACCAGCGCGAGCAGCCCGGCGACGACGGCGATCAGGACGATCAGCCGCCCCGGCGAGACCTCGTCCCAGACCCCGGCCACCACGCCGGCGCTGAAGGCCGAGTAGACCACCAGCAGGATCGCGCCCCGGTCGACCCGGCCGGTCAGTGACCGGTGCCGCTCGATCCAGCCGGCGGTCCACCGGCGGGACAGTTGCCCCGCGACGAACGGCACCAGCAGTTGCAACACGACCGTGCCGATCGAGCCGGCGCTGACCCGCACCTCGCCGGAGCCCTGGAGCAGCAGGGTCACCAGCAGCGGGGTGAGCGCGATGCCGGCGATGTTGGAGAAGGAGGCGGTGAAGACCGCCGCCGGCACGTTGCCCCGGGCGATGGCAGTGAACGCGATCGAGGTCTGCACCGTGGATGGCACGGCGCAGAGGAAGAGCAGCCCCTGGTACAGCTCGGGGGTCAGCACCGCCGGTCGCAGCGGCGCGGCGGCGAGCCCGAGCAGCGGGAAGACCACGAACGTGGCGAGCAGCACCACCGCGTGCAGCCGCCAGTGCCGGGCGCCGGCGAGCGCGGCCCTCGGGGCGATCTTGGCCCCGTGCAGGAAGAAGAGCAGCGCCACCGCGAGCTGGGCCGCCACCCGTCCCACCTCGGCGGCCGTGCCGCGCAGCGGGATCAGCGCGGCCAGCGCCACGGTGCCGAACAGCGCCGCGATGAACGGGTCGATCGGCAGCCGGCGAGGCCAGCGCATCGCCTCTCCCCTCCGGTCGGTCCTGCCGCCCGCCGCCCGGGGGCGGCCGCCCGACCATTGTCGGCCCGGATGGATCAGTGGGAAAGGCGATCATCATGCTTACTGTCATCACATACCGTGATAGCTTTGCCGGATGTATGACCCGGTCCAACTGCGCAGCTTCCTGGCGGTGGCCCAGGCCCTGAGCTTCACTCGGGCCGCGGCCCGGCTGGGCGTGCGCCAGTCCACGGTGAGTCAGCACGTCCGGCGGTTGGAGGCCGAGACCGGGCGACCGCTGTTCGTGCGGGACACGCACAGCGTCAGCCTCACCGTCGACGGCGAGGCGATGGTGACCTTCGCCCGGGACATCCTGGACGCGGGCGACCGGGCCCGGCGTCACTTCGCCGCCGGGCCGGTACGCGGCCGGCTGCGGCTCGGCGTCTCCGACGACCTGATCTCCACCTATCTGCCCCGGGTGTTGCACGACTTCCGGCACCGACATCCGCTGGTGCACCTGGAGTTGACCGTCGACCTGAGCGGCACCCTGCACCACCGGCTCGACGCGCAGCAGTTGGACGTGCTCTTCGCCAAGCGCCTGGCCGGGCAGGACCGGGGCAGGCTGGTCTGGCGGGACCGGCTGATCTGGCTGGCCGCCCCCGGCCACCGGCTCGGCCCGGACGAACCGGTGCCGCTGGTCGCCTACCCGCCGCCCAGCATCTCCCGGGCTGAGGCCCTGGACGCGCTGGGTGCGGCCGGTCGCGCCTGGCAGCTCGCCTGCACCAGCACCAGCCTGGGCGGGCTGGTGGCGGCGACCCGGGCCGGTCTCGGGGTGATGGCGCACTCCGCCGAGCTGGTCCCACCCGGGCTGGTGCCGGCCCCGACCGGGCACCGGCTGCCGCCGCTGGGCGAGGTGGAGTTCGTCCTGCTGCACCGTGACGGCGCGCCCGCCGACACGGTCGCCGCCCTGGCCGAGGCGATCCTGACCGCCGGGGCCCGCACCGTGTCTCCGTCCTGAGCGCCGACACAGCGGTATCCGGCCCACACGGGGCGTAGGCTCGCGCCGTGGACGACACGGCCCGGCCCGGGGCAGTGGCGGGGCGTGCGCCTGTGGCTGTGCGGCGCCACCCTGGTCGACCTCGACCTGCGCCCAGTTCCACGGCACCACCCGACTCGACGGCAGCCGGTTCGACCACGTCTCGTTCAGCCTGGCCGGGCCGTCTTCCACGGTGACGTGGTGTTCGGCACCGCGCCGCCGGATCACGTGGTCCTGCACGGCGCGGTGGCCTGACACCGCATCCTGGCGGACCCGTCGGGTTCGGGATGCGGTTCAGCGGGCCGGGAAGCGCAGCACCCGGTCGTCGCCGTCGCGGACGTCGCCCCGCCCGTCGGTGTTGGACGTGGTGACCCAGAGCGCGCCGTCCGGGGCCACCTGCACGGTGCGCAGCCGTCCGTACCCGTCGAGCCGGGCGGACGGCTCGCCGAGCCGGTCACCGTCGAGTAGCACGACCCAGAGCCGCTCGCCACGCAGCGCCGCGACGTAGGCGTTGCCGCCGGTGATCGCGATGCCGGACGGCGACGCCTCGCGGGTCGACCAGGTGACCAGCGGATTGGTGTAGCGCCCGCCTGCGGTGTCGCCCTCGCCCTCGACCTCGGGCCAGCCGTAGTTGCGCCCGGCCTCGATCAGGTTGACCTCGTCGACGTCGTTCTGCCCGAACTCGGTGGCGAAGAGTCGGCCCTCCGGATCCCAGGCCAGGCCCTGCACGTTGCGGTGCCCGAGGCTGTAGACCGGGGAACCGGCGGTGGGGTTGCCGGGCGCCGGCTCGCCGTCCGCGGTGAGCCGGAGGATCTTACCGGCCGGGCTGGCCGGGTCCTGGGAGCTGCTGGTGTCCCCGGCGTCGCCGGTGCCGACGTACAACATGCCGTCGGGACCGAAGGCGATGCGCCCGCCGTTGTGGAAGCTCGCCTTGGGGATGCCGGAGAAGACCACGTCCGGCTGGCCGCCGTCGAGCCGGAACCGCACGATGCGGTTGTCGTCGGCGGCGGTGAAGTAGGCGTAGACCAGGTCGTCGTCGGCGAAGTCCGGCGACACGGCGAGCCCGAGCAGGCCGCCCTCACCGCCGGCGGTCACGCCGGGCACCTCGGTGACCTGTTCGGGCGTGCCGCCGCCCGGGGAGAGTCGCAGGATCCGACCGGTGTTCCGCTCGGCGACAAGCGCGTCGCCGCCGGGCAGGAACGCCAGACCCCACGGCACGTCGATGCCCCGGGCCAGTTCCTCCCCCGCGTCGAGGTCGGGCGCCGCCGACGGGGAACTGCTCGCCGTGCTGGAGGCCACCGGCCCCGGGTCCGGACCGGGTCCGGTGGCGTCGGTGTCTCCGTTGCCGCACCCGGCGGTCCCGGCCACCAGCAGCACGGCCAGGGCCGATCCGGCCCACACGTGGTATCGCATTCGTCTCCTTCGGCGGTCTCCTGATGCGTCCCGGTACTTCGAGCAGCGAACCATGTGGCGACAAGATTGAGGAGGAGACCCCTGGCGGGTCCCGGCAGCGACCGGCGCTCCCCCGGCTCAGGACGCCAGGGTGGAGATCAGGTAGTCGTCGAGCTCGACCTGCTCGCTCACCGCGTTGACGATCAGGTCGAAGCCGTACCGCAGCCGGGTGAAGGGCGCCGGGTCGTTCGTGGCGTGGTGGTGCATGGCACCGAGCCGCACTCCGTCGGCCTGCTTGTTCAGCGTCTGGGACAGCACGGTCACCTCCGCGCCCATGGCGGCGGCGAGCTGCACCGCCATGTGACGAAGATGGTAGGTCTGCACCAGGTAGCCACCGGACCAGAGCAGCCGGATGATGTCCAGCGCCTCGCGCAGCCGCTCGTGCCGCCCGCGTACGCTGGGGAACCCCTGGCCGACGACGTGCTCGTTGAGGCGCTCACCGGCGCCGACACCGAGCGTGAACCGGTTGTCGGAGATGATCGCGAGCGTGGCGGCGGCCTGCGCGATGATCGCCGGGTGGTAGCGCACCGTCGGGCAGGTCACCCCGGTCGCCAGACCGATCCGGTCGGTACGGGCGGCGACGGCGCCGAGCACCGTCCAGGTGAACGAGGAATGGCCCTGGTTGTCCACCGCCGCTGACCGCAGTCCACGCCGCAGCGCGGACGTCGTCGGTCGGCGGCCGGGGCGGTGCGTCTCACGTCCGGCGGCGAGGAGTTCCTGGTGCGCAAGCTTGTCTCGGCCCTCCTCACGGTGGTGCTCCTGCTGATCGCCGCGGCCTGCGCCGGCAGGTCACCGGGCGACCCGGTCGGCGCGGTCGACGAGGACCCGTACAGCGAGTCCGCGCTGCGGTACGGGATGGCGCCCATGCCGCACCCCGATCTGACGTACCAGCCCGACGTCGTCCTCGTCGGCGGCGGTGGCCGCTCGGTCCGGTCGGTCACCGCCGACGGGCTCACCTGGCGGATCGACGGCAGGGCACCCCGCGCCGACGACCTGGCCCCCGGCAAGGTCATGTTCGTCACCGGCCGGGGCGTCGGCCGGGTGCTCGACCTCCAGCGGGAGGGTGGCGACCTGCTGGTCACGATCGGGCCGGTCACCATCACCGACGTGATCCGCGACGGCACCCTCGCCAAGCAGGGCATCGCGATCGAGGACCCGGTCGCCTACCAGGCCGGGGAGCCGATCTGGGCGCTCGACGAGGAGGAGGCCGACGCCAGGCTGGCCACCCCGTCGGGCCGGGCCGGGCGCAGCGCGCCGCTGCGACTCGCCCCGCCGCCGCCCCGGCCCGCGCAGCCGGCACCGACCCGGGGCGGCGGCGAGGTCAAGTCGGTCGTCGCCAACTTCTCCACCGGCGTCAGCCTCAACAGCGGCGCCGAGGTCAGCTTCAACTACGACCGCGACGGCACCAGCTGTCCGGGCGGGCCGCGCTGACCTTCCAGCAGCCGGAGGCGGGCTTCTTCCTGAGCATCAAGGGCGGCTCGGTGGCCCGGGCGGAGCTGTCGATCAGTGGCGGCTTCGGTATCCGGTACTCGTTCGAGGCCGGGATCCGGGACGGGCAGAACATCAAGGCGGTGCCCCCCATCCCGGTGGACTTCAGCATCCCGATGGGCACCGTGCTCGGCGTACCGCTGGCGCTCACCGTCAGCCAGACGGTGAAGGTCACCACGGCGTTCGGTGCGAAGACCGGGACCATCAAGGGCAACGGCGAGTTCTCCCTCGCCGGCAAGCTCGGCTACGGGTACGCGGGCGGCACGTTCGGCCCGCAGGTCAGCAAGAACTTCCAGCGCAAGGAGAGCCTGACCAACTCGCTGCGCGGGGTGCCGGTCGGCGTGATGGGCCTGCTCATCGAGCACCGGGTGCGGTTCGACCTCGGGTTCAGCGCGTTCGTGCTCAAGGCCGGTCTCTTCTTCGAGGTGTCGACGGCGTACGGGACGACCATGGGCTCGGCGCTGGGAGCGCCGCTGGCGGTGTGCCGGGGGGGGTGGGCATCGGCGTACGGGCCTCGTACGGCATCGGCTACACGATCCTGGCGCCGGTGGTGAACGTGATCAACAAATTCCTCAACCTGGTGAACATCAAGCCGATCGACCCGTCCGGCAAGTGGGGACCGCCGCCGTACCGCACCCACAGCGCGGAGGAGATCATTCCGCCCGGTACGAAGCTCTGCGGCACCCCGAAACCGTCCGCCGACTGAGCCCTGCGACACCTGTCGCGCTCGGGCAGGCCCGCGAGCGCCTGCGGGCCGGGTCCGGGTGAACATCGCGCGAGTGTGCACCCTCGTCGATGGGTTGACCCGACTGTAAGACATCTTTACAGTCCTGTTTCGACGCGTGTCGGGAGCTACCCCACGACAACAGAGGGAGTGGAATGTCCAGACTGCGTACTGCGGTGTCCGGAATCCTCGCCGCCACACTCGCCGTCGCCGGCGTCCTGATCGCCGCCCCCGGCGCGCACGCCGCGACCGCGAACTTCGCCAAGGTCCAGGAATGGGGCAGCGGCTACGAGGCCCGCTTCACCGTCCGCAACGACACCGCCACCACCATCACCAGTTGGCGGGTCGACTTCGACCTGCCGGCCGGGTCCACCCTCGGCAGCTACTGGGACGCCCTGCTCGCCAGCAGCGGCAACCGGCACACCTTCACCAACCGCTCCTGGAACGGCACCCTGGCCGCCGGTGCGTCGACCACGTTCGGCTTCATCGTCTCCGGCAGCGGCACGCCGACCAACTGCACCGTCAACGGCGGCCCGTGCGCCGGCGGCAGCGCGGACACCCAGGCGCCCAGCGTGCCCGGCAACGTCAGGGTCACCGGCACCAGCACGTCGAGCGTCTCGTTGGCCTGGAACGCCGCGACCGACAACGTCGGGGTCACCGGCTACGACGTCTACCGTGGCAGCACCCTGGCCACCACCGTCGTCGGCGCCACCTCCGCCACCGTCGGCGGCCTGAGCCCCGCCACCGCGTACACCTTCTCGGTCCGGGCCCGCGACGCCGCCGGCAACCTCTCGGCGTCGAGCGCGACGGTCACCGCGACCACCGCACCCGGTACGGTGACCGGCACCCCCGCCTCGATCAACGGTCAACTGCGGGTCTGCGGCGTGCAGCTCTGCAACCGGTACGGCCGCCCGATCCAGTTGCGCGGCATGAGCACCCACGGCATCCAGTGGTACTCGCAGTGCGTCAACGACGCCTCGCTGGACGCGCTCGCCACCGACTGGAACGCCGACGTGCTGCGCATCTCCATGTACATCCAGGAGGGCGGCTACGAGACCGACCCGCGCGGCTTCACCGACCGGGTGCACGACTACATCGAACGGGCCACCGCGCGCGGCATGTACGCCATCGTCGACTGGCACATGCTCACCCCGGGCGACCCGAACCACAACCTGGCCCGGGCCCGCACCTTCTTCACCGAGATCGCCCAGCGCCACAAGGACAAGACCAACATCCTGTACGAGGTGGCCAACGAGCCGAACGGGGTGAGCTGGGCGTCGATCAAGAGCTACGCGGAGCAGATCATCCCGGTCATCCGGGCCCAGGACCCGGACGGCGTGGTGCTGGTCGGCACCCGCGCCTGGTCGTCGCTGGGACTGTCCGAGGGCTCCTCGGAGACCGAGATCGTCAACAGCCCGGTGAACGCGTCGAACATCATGTACACGTTCCACTTCTACGCCACCACACACGGCACGTCCTACCTGAACGCGTTGTCGCGGGCCGCCGACCGGCTGCCGATCTTCGTCACCGAGTTCGGCACCCAGACCGCCTCCGGTGACGGGGCGAACGACTTCGCCCGCGCCCAGCAGTACCTGGACCTGATGGCGACCAAGAAGATCAGTTGGGTCAACTGGAACTTCTCCGACGACTTCCGCAGTGGTGCCGTCTTCACCACCGGCACCTGCAACGGCAGCTCGTACACCGGGACCGGCGTGCTCAAGCCGGCCGGTGTCTGGATCCGCGACCGGATCCGTACCCCGGACAACTTCCTGACCAGCTGACGACGGCACGAGGCGGGGCGGCCCGACGGGCCGCCCCGCCTCGCGGTCGGTGTCCCCCGGTCAGCCGCCGACGCCGGAACGGGCGGCCGCCGACACGCCGGGGCGGTGAGTTCCGACACGCACCGACTCCACCCATGGTGAGCAGACGATAACCGTCCGCAAAGAGTGGACGCTTGAGGCACCTGACGGAACTCCGCAGTTCCGAGTACGACAAACGTCGGCCCCTCAGGGGTTGAGGTACGCCAACACCGCGAGGACCCGCCGGTGGTAGTCGTCGGAGGGCGGCATGTCGAGCTTGGTGAAGATGTTGTTGATGTGCTTACTGACAGCCTTCTCGGTGATCTGCAGCTTGCTGGCGATGGCGGCGTCGGAGCGGCCCTCGGCCATCTCGCGGCCCTGCTGCTCGTGCTCACCCCGCCGCAGGCCGTCGCGTTCCTGCTGCTGCACCAAGCTCTTCGGCGTCTACCTCGGGATGACCTTCGCGCCCACCACAAGGGGATGCCGCATCCGACCGGTTCCGAGGACAATCTGCGGCCGATCGTGCAGGCGTACTGTGCCGAGATCGGTGTCCGCTACGAGCAGACCAGTCTGGTCGCCTCGTACCGGCAGGCGCTGTGCCACCTGCACGAGGTGGGCGTCCCCGCCCGCGCCACGCATGCCGCCCGGTGACTCCCCGGCCGGTGCGTAGTCGCCGGGAGACCGGGTACGCGGCACCTTCGCCAACGAGTACTGGGACAACAAGGACCCCGGTCTCTATGTCGACGTGGTGTCCGGTGAACCTCTGTTCGCCTCCGTCGACAAGTATGACAGCGGCACCGGCTGGCCGACGTTCAGCAAGCCGGTCGAGTCCGGGAACCTGGTCGAGATCCCGGACAGCAGCCTCGGCGTCACCCGTACCGAGGTCCGGTCTGCGCACGGCGACAGCCACCTCGGCCACGTCTTCGACGACGGTCCGATCGAGACCGGCGGGCTGCGCTACTGCATGAACTCGGCCTCGCTGCGCTTCGTGCCCCGCGACGACCTGGAACGCGAGGGCTACGGGGCGTACCGCGACCTGTTCGCCGCCCGGCGGTGAGCTGACCCGCACGAGGACACACCCCCGTTCGCCCACGAGGGCGGAACAGGAGGCAGAGACGGCCGTCAAGACCGAAGCCCGACCGCAGACCCTGACCGCGCTGGCGGACTCGCCCGTCGGATTGGCCGCGTTCCTGCTCGACCACGACGCGCGCGGCCTGGACCTCGGTCGGGGGTCGCGGTGCACGGATCGGCCTCGGCGTCGGCGCGCAGCCGCGCCACCGCGCGGGCGAGGAGATCGTGCCGGCGGTGATCCCGGCGGACGTGCACGACGATGCGACGCCGGACGACGGGCCGGACCACGGGCCTCGACACCGCGCCCTCGGGCAGTTCGGCGACGGCCAGGCACGGTAGGAGGGTGACGCCGACACCCGCCGACACCAGGCGCAGGGCCGCCCTGTGGTCGTCCAGACGCGCGGCGAACCGGGGCGTGAACCCGGCGGCTCGGCAGGCGCTGGAGATGATCTGTCCGATCGGGCTGTCGTAGATGTCGTGGTCCACCCACGGCTCGGCCCGCAGGTCCCGCAACGCGATCTCGGGGGCGTCGACGAGCGGGTGCCCTGCGGCCAGTACGGCAACGAGTTCCTCGACGGCGAGTTCGTGCCGGTGGTAGCCGTCGAGCCGTACCTCGACGCCACCGGCCGGCTCGGTGCGGATGTCCAGGTCCGGCTGCCGGCGGCCCCGCCCGTCGACCGGTTCGTTGAGACTGATCTCGACGGTGAGGTTCGGTCGGTGCTGCCGAACGGTCCGCACCAGCCCCGGGATCCACCGCTCCGCCGCCGAGGCGAAACAGGCGATCGCCAGGTGTTCGCCCTGGCCGCCACGCAGGTCCGCGACGACCCGTTCCAGGCGGTCGAAGTCGGCGACCAGCGTCTGCGCCTGGTCCGCGAGGTGACGGGCGGCGTCGGTGGCGACGATGCCCCGGCCCTGCTTCTCGAACAGGACCAGCCCGGTCTCCTTGGCCAGCGCGGTCATGTGCTGACTGATCGTCGCCGGGGCGTAATTGAGGTCCCGTGCGGCCTGGTTGATCGATCCGGCTGTCAGGACCGCCCGCAGGACCACCAGGCGTCGAGGGTTCAACATGGGCCAACCGTACGGTGACAGCGAATGATCGGCGATCTTTGTCTGCTTGTCGCCCCGCCCGGGCCCGTCGGAGGATGACCGTCGGGGACCGGCTCCGCCGCCCGCCCGGCGCACGAGAGGACCGCTGATGGACACGACGTTCTGGGACGAGGCGGACCGCCTGCTGATCCGCTACGGGGCGAGCTTCACCCCCCGGATCATCGAGCGCGCCCGTGGCGCGTACGTCTTCGACCGCGAGGGCAGGTCGATCCTCGACTTCACCTCGGGGCAGATGAGCGCCATCCTCGGCCACGCGCACCCGGACATCGTCTCGACCGTCTCGTCCGCGGTCGCGTCGCTGGACCACCTCTACAGCGGCATGCTCAGCCCGCCGCTGCTCGCGCTGGCCGACCGGCTCGCCTCGACACTGCCCACCCCACTGGGCAAGACCCTGCTGCTCACCACGGGCGCCGAGGCGAACGAGGCGGCGATCAAGATGACCAAGCTCTACACCGGCCGGTACGAGATCGTCTCGTTCGACCGGTCCTGGCACGGCATGACCCAGGGGGCAGCCTCCGCGACGTTCTCCGCCGGGCGACGCGGCTACGGTCCCCCGATCCCGGGCAACCTCGCCCTGCCCACTCCGAACGCCTACCGGTCACCGTTCCGTACGACCGACGGCGCGCACGACTGGGAGGCGGAACTCGCGTACGGCTTCGCCCTCGTCGACCAGCAGTCCGCCGGAAGCCTCGCCGCCTGCCTCGTCGAGCCGATCCTCTCCTCGGGCGGCATCATCGACCTGCCGCCCGGATATCTGCGTCGGCTGCGACAGATGTGCGACGAGCGCAGGATGCTGCTCATCCTGGACGAGGCGCAAACCGGTCTCGGCCGCACCGGCACGATGTACGCCTTCGAGCGCGACGGCGTCGCCCCCGACATCCTGACCCTGTCCAAGACCCTCGGCGCCGGGCTGCCGGTGGCCGCCGTGGTGACCAGCGCCGAGATCGAACAGGTCTGCCACGACCGAGGCTTCCTCTTCTACACCACCCACGTCTCCGACCCGCTGGCGGCGGCGGTCGCGCTGACCGTCCTCGACGTCATCGCACGAGAGGAGCTGGTACGGCGCGCGGCGCAGCTCGGCGAGCAGCTCACCGATCGGCTCCTGGCCCTCCGGGACGAGCACGAGGTGGTCGGTGACGTCCGGGGCCGGGGTCTGCTCCAGGGCATCGAGCTGGTGACGGACAAGGCGAGCCGCACACCGGCCGACGCGCTCGGCACCCGGGTCACCTCGGCCTGCCTGGACCGGGGGCTGCACATGAACATCGTCCAACTGCCGGGCATGGGCGGCATCTTCCGGATCGCCCCGCCCCTCACGATCAGCGACGACGACCTGTACGCCGGCCTGGACATCCTCGACGCCTCACTCAAGGCCGTCCGGCACGAGCAATGAAGCCACCCGCCGGCCGGAACGCCGACCACGGCGGCCGGGACCGTCCACACTAGGCTTGCCGCCATGTCAGAGCCAACGCCCGGGCCGCGCAGGGTCGGCCAACTGATCTGGGCCCCCCACGAGGTGACCGCCGGCCTCGGAAGCCAGGTGCAACCGCAGGTCAGCCGAGGTCGCCGAGCGCTCCAGACCGGGCTGGCGGCTTTCGTCCTGACGTGGCCGCCGACGTTCGTCATCCTCACCGCGGCCACCTTCGCCGCACCGTCGCTGACCGACGACGCCGGCGTCGGCCGGGTCGCCCTCTGGGCGTTGCTGATCGCCGTGCTGTTCGCGATCACGGCAGCGGTGAGCACCCTGTGGTCGAGGCCCGATCGGGACGGGGAGGAGCCCACGAGTCTCGTCGTCACGCTGCGCGTCGTACGTGGCGCGCTGCTGACCGGCGTGGGTGCGGGTGCGGTGCTGGCATGGCAGGGACTGTCGGTGCGACAGGCCGCCACGCTGGCGCTGATACTGGCGCTCGTACTACGCGTCCTGCCGGTGGTCGTGGCGCGGACGCTGCGGCGACGGCACGACCGCCCTGCGGAGAGCCCCGCCGTCCCATCGCCGTAACCGCCCCGGCGAGCCCACGGCAACTGGCCCACCCAACTCCCGGGTGGCCCCACCTCCGCGTGCGCGGAGAGCAGCGCTGCTCGCGCTGCGCCAGGTGGAGTTGATCTGGATCACCCCCGCGTGCGCGGGGAGCAGGTTCTTGCCCAGGACGTGGTCGTACTCGCCTTCGGATCATCCCCGCGTGCGCGGAGAGCAGACGCCGGGGGCACCGTCCACAGCGTGCGTCACGGGATCATCCCCGCGTGCGCGGGGAGCAGAGATGCCGGTAGTCACGGGAACCGTCGACCGTCGGATCATCCCCGCGTGCGCGGGGAGCAGAGATGCCGGTAGTCACGGGAACCGTCGACCGTCGGATCATCCCCGCGTGCGCGGGGAGCAGTCCCGGTACGCGGTCTGCGCGTTGTGGTCAGGGGGATCATCCCCGCGTGCGCGGGGAGCAGTCCCGGTACGCGGTCTGCGCGTTGTGGTCAGGGGGATCATCCCCGCGTGCGCGGGGAGCAGGTCCGCGTCCGCATGGCCGCCAACCACTGGAAGGGATCATCCCCGCGTGCGCGGGGAGCAGGGCTTGGCCTTGGCTCCACCAGCCTGCGACCACGGATCATCCCCGCGTGCGCGGGGAGCAGGGCGTCGGCCCACATCGCGTCGAGGCGCTGTAGGGATCATCCCCGCGTGCGCGGGGAGCAGTTCGGCGTTCCCCAAAGGCGCAAGCGGGTGGTGGGATCATCCCCGCGTGCGCGGGGAGCAGTTCGGCGTTCCCCAAAGGCGCAAGCGGGTGGTGGGATCATCCCCGCGTGCGCGGGGAGCAGAGACGACCATCCTCGACACCATCTCCCCCGAGAGGATCATCCCCGCGTGCGCGGGGAGCAGTGCCGCAGCGCCTACATCGCCGACGACGTCCGAGGATCATCCCCGCGTGCGCGGGGAGCAGGACCATCGTGTTCATCGCCCTCAAGCTGACCGGGGATCATCCCCGCGTGCGCGGGGAGCAGCCAGGGACCGGACCCTACCCTTGGGGGTACGGAGGATCATCCCCGCGTGCGCGGGGAGCAGATTCCCTTTGAACCGTCGGGACGCTTCTTTCCCGGATCATCCCCGCGTGCGCGGGGAGCAGCCATCTCCTGCCACTGCGCCAGTCCTCCGCAAGGGATCATCCCCGCGTGCGCGGGGAGCAGGAGCGCGACGTCCCTTGTCATCGAAGTGCACAGGGATCATCCCCGCGTGCGCGGGGAGCAGGTGCTGATCGGCCGGTTTTCGGCGATGCCCGACGGATCATCCCCGCGTGCGCGGGGAGCAGGCCATGGGTGTCCGAACATGTACGGCTGAACGAGGATCATCCCCGCGTGCGCGGGGAGCAGACTTCCAGCACAGACGTACCCGGAACGGTGGTGGGATCATCCCCGCGTGCGCGGGGAGCAGCCCACGAACGCCATCCGGGCGCAGTGCTGCCAGGGGATCATCCCCGCGTGCGCGGGGAGCAGAACGCACCTCCGAAGCCGTCGGCACCGCGCTCGGGATCATCCCCGCGTGCGCGGGGAGCAGCGGTCGTACAGGCTGTTGGCCCAGCCGGTGCGGGGATCATCCCCGCGTGCGCGGGGAGCAGTTAGTCCCTGAGCTTGACACCTAACGCCTAGCGGGATCATCCCCGCGTGCGCGGGGAGCAGGTCTACTACGCGCGCAAGGCGCAACGCAGGCAGGGATCATCCCCGCGTGCGCGGGGAGCAGGGCGGAGACCTCGCCGACCTCGGGCCACGTTCTGGATCATCCCCGCGTGCGCGGGGAGCAGCTGTAGTGGAACCGGAACGGCTTGCTGTTGCTGGGATCATCCCCGCGTGCGCGGGGAGCAGTCCTTCTCCTGGCACACGAAGACGACCGTCGGGGGATCATCCCCGCGTGCGCGGGGAGCAGCCGGAAGGCACGAATGATGCACGGACTGTGAAGGGATCATCCCCGCGTGCGCGGGGAGCAGTCAGAGCGGGTTGCGGGCCAGCTCCCGCTGGAGGGATCATCCCCGCGTGCGCGGGGAGCAGCAGACGGGCCGCGCCCACTGAATCCACGTGTCGGGATCATCCCCGCGTGCGCGGGGAGCAGCCCGCCACCTTGTGGGGCAGGCTGCGGTGGGTGGGATCATCCCCGCGTGCGCGGGGAGCAGGTGATCCTGCGGAACCGGGGCGCCGGTCGCAGCGGATCATCCCCGC
This sequence comes from Micromonospora craniellae, assembly GCF_014764405.1. NCBI lineage: Bacteria > Bacillati > Actinomycetota > Actinomycetes > Micromonosporales > Micromonosporaceae > Micromonospora > Micromonospora craniellae. Next base: position 6,561,753 of record NZ_CP061725.1, read on the forward strand.
GTGCGCGGGGAGCAGACTCGGGGTCGTCCAGCCAGCTCGGCGCGACGCGGATCATCCCCGCGTGCGCGGGGAGCAGGAGTCGCACGGCAACGATGGGGTCGCCAGGATGGGATCATCCCCGCGTGCGCGGGGAGCAGTAAAAATGCTCCACTGGTCGTCACGAGGTCGCCGGATCATCCCCGCGTGCGCGGGGAGCAGACTTCCTGACCTGCGGCGCTAAAGATCAACCTTGCCGTTTCTCTTCACTTCGACTCTCAAGATCATGCCCTTCGGTTTCGGACGGACAGGCCGGATGAGCATCTCGCAGGCCGCCGTCAGCCTAACGCGCCTCGACGGCCGAACACGTCTCGCCATGCCCGCGCAGCCCGGATCCCACCGGGGTGACCGAAAGCCGCTGGCGGGTGGAAACACTTGCAACGTACAACCGGATGGTTGTATGGTCGTCTGGTGACGGAGACGAATGAGGACCGGGCAGACACCCTGTTCCACGCACTCGCCGACCGCACCCGACGCGACATCCTCCGCCGCGTGCTGGCCGGAGAACACTCCATCTCGACACTCGCCATCAAGTACGACATGAGCTTCGCCGCCGTACAGAAACACGTCGCCGTGCTGGAAAGAGCCGGGCTGCTGACCAAACGACGCAACGGCCGCGAACAACTGGCCAGCGGCGACATGCAGGCAGTGCGATCAGCGACAGCCATGCTCACCGAACTCGAACACATCTGGCGCGGCCGCATCACCCGCATCGACGCGCTCATCACATCCGATCCCGACCAGGAGAACCGCCGATTTACCCGGCCACCGTGGTCGACCACGACCTCACCCCCGGCGGCCGGGTCACCTACTACATGACCAGCCCCGAGGGCGAGCGCTACGCCGGATACTGGCTCATCACCGCCGTGGACGCGCCGCGAGGGCTCTCCTTCGACGACGACTTCGCCCACGACGACCTCACCCCCAACCCCCAGATGCCGGTCTCCAAGGACGTGTACACCTTCACCGCGCACGACGGCGGGACCCGGGTGACATACGCGAGCACCTACCCGTCCGCCGAGGCGCTCCAGCAGGTGCTGGACATGGGCATGGTGGAGGGCGCCACCGGGGCGATCAACCAGATCGACGGGTTCGTCGCCGCCTGACCGGTGCGGGGCCGGGGCGACACCGGCGCGGAGGGCCGGCGCTGGCACGGCCGATGTTAGGAAGGGGCCCTTTCTATACCGTAGGCGTTAGCAGGGGACCCTTCCTTACACCGATCCTTACACCGAAGCGCGTGGTTCACTACTTCGCTGGGACGAGCACGAGGGGGTGGCAGGTGCGGGTACTCATCCTCGGTGGCACCGCCGAGGCACGTGGTCTCGCCGCCCGGCTCGTCGACCGACCGGGGCTGTCGGTGATCTCCTCGCTGGCCGGGCGGGTCGCCGATCCTCGCCTGCCGGTCGGGGAGGTACGCATCGGCGGGTTCGGCGGCGCCGACGGTCTGGCCCGGTGGCTCGGCACGCACCGCATCGACGTGCTGATCGACGCCACTCACCCGTACGCGGCCCGGATCCGGACCTCCGCCGTCACCGCCGCGGCCCAGGTCGGCGTACCCCACCTGCGACTGGAACGTCCGGGCTGGACGGCCCGGCCGGGCGACCGCTGGCACCGCGTGCCGGACGTGGCCGCTGCGGCCCGGGAACTCCCGGCGGTGGGGCGGCGGGTCCTGCTCACCACCGGACGGCAGAGCCTCGCGGCGTTCCTTCCGTCGACCGGGCTGTGGATCCTCGCCCGGGTCGTGGACGCCCCGGACGAGCCGCTGCCGGAGCACATCCGACTACTGCGCAGCCGGGGACCCTACACGCTGGCCGGTGAACTGGAGCTGATCCGGACCCACCGCATCGACGTGGTGGTGACCAAGGACAGCGGCGGCCGGCTCACCGAGGCGAAACTCGATGCGGCCCGGCAGCTCGGACTTCCGGTCCTGATGGTCGACCGGCCCGCACCCGCCGTCCGCCCCACGATGGTGTCCACCGTGGACGGGGCCGTGCGCTGGCTGTTGGCGCTGCCGGTTCAGCCGGGATAGGTACGCGGGGTCCAGACCACCACCGAGTCGTCGCCCCGCGTACTGACCTGGGTGGTCGACGAGCCCACGATGAGCAGGCACCGCATGTCCACCGTGTCCGGGTCGAGATCCCCAAGCGTGAGCACGGCGACGGACTCGGTGGCCCGGCCCACGTCCCGGGCGAGGACCACGGGCGTCTTCGGGTCGCGGTGACGCAACAGCGTGTCCCGGGCCGCGCCGACCTGCCAGCGGCGGCTGGCCGAGGCCGGGTTGTAGAGCGCCAGGACCAGGTCGGCGGCAGCGGCGGCCGCCAGCCGTGCCTCGATGACCGGCCACGGCTTGAGACGGTCCGACAACGACAGGACCGCGAAGTCGTGCCCGAGCGGGGCACCCACACGGCTCGCCGCCGCCTGCGCCGCAGTCAGGCCCGGCAGCACCCGCACCGGCACCCCGGCGAACCGGGCCTGCCCGGTCGCCACCTCATAGACCGCGCTGGCCATCGCGAACACCCCGGGGTCGCCGGAGGACACCACCACCACGCGGGCCCCGTCGAGCGCGAGCTCCAGCGCATGGGCGGCGCGTTCGGTCTCCACCTGGTTGCCCGAGGTGTGCCGCTGCTGGCCGGGACGCACCGGCACCCGGTCCACGTACGGGCCGTACCCCACCAGGTGCTCGGCCTCGCGCAGCGCCCGTGCCACCTCTGGGGTGAGCCAGCGGGGTCCGGCCGGGCCGAGCCCGACCACGACCACTTCCCCCGCTGACGCCGGTCCCGGTGCGGGCAGGTCGTCCCGGCTGGCGGCGCTGGTCGGGCTGGGCAGCAGGGCCAGGGAGAAGTACGGCACCTCGTCGGCGGACACGTCGGCCAGCGGCGCGTGCCGTCCGCATCGCGAGGTGGCCCGCTCGACGTACCATGTCTCGGGCAGTCGGCCCGCGTCGTCGAGTGCGGCGCGGACGTTGTCGAAGGTCCGGCCCAGCTTGAGCACGGCGGCGGCGTCGGTGTCGGCGAGCCGCCGGGCGAGTTCCTCGGCGGGGAGCGTGCCGGGCAGGACGGTCAGCACCTCGTCGCGTTCGACGAGCGGCCGGCCGAGCACGGCGGAGGCGGCGCTGACCGAGGTCACCCCGGGCACCACCTCTGCCGGGAACCGGTGCGCGAGGCGTTCGTGCAGGTACATGTAGGAGCCGTAGAACATCGGGTCGCCGGCACAGAGCACCACCACGTCGCGTCCGGCGGCCAGGTGGACGGCCAGCCGCTCGGCGCTGTCGTCGTAGAACCGACGGATCACCCCCTCGTAGCCGGCCGGGTCGTCGGTGCCCTCGGTGGTGACCGGGTACACCAGGGCCTCGTGCACGTGGTGCTCCTGCAACAGCCCGGCCGCGATGGCCCGGGCGATGCTGCGACCGTGCCGGGCCGAGTAGTACGCGACCACGTCGGTCTCGGCGATCAGCCGGGCCGCCTTGACCGTCAGGAGTTCCGGGTCGCCGGGTCCGACACCGACCCCGTAGAGCGTGCCGGGCTGCACCATGGTCACTCCACCTCGCTCGCGATGCCGTTCACCGCCGCTGCGGTGACGGCACTGCCACCCCGACGACCGTGCACGACCAGGTACGGAATCCGGGCCGGATGCGCGGCCAACGCCTGCTTGGACTCGGCCGCGCCGATGAACCCGACCGGTACACCCACCACCGCCGCCGGCCGACCCGCGCCCTCGTCGATCAACTCCAGCAGCCGGAACAGGGAGGTCGGGGCGTTGCCGATGGCGACCACCGCCCCGTCGAGGCGGTCCCGCCACAACTGCATGGCGGCGGCGCTGCGGGTGGTGCCCATCTGCCGGGCCAGCTCCGGCACCGCCGGATCACGCAGGGTGCACATCACCTCGTTGTCGGCGGGTAGTCGGCTACGGGTGATCCCGGCGGCGACCATCGCCGCGTCGCAGAGCACCGGTGCACCCTCGGCCAGTGCGGCGTACCCGGCGGCGACCACCTCCGGGTGCGCGTCCACGTCGTCGACCAGGTCGACCATGCCGCAGGCGTGGATCATCCGCACCACCACCCGGGAGACGTCGGCGGGGAAGCGGGACAGGTCGGTCTCGGCGCGGATGGTGGCGAACGAGCGGCGGTAGATCTCGGCGCCCTCGCGGACGTAGTCGTAACTCATCGTGGTCTCCGTGCCTGTGCCACCCGCTCGGACAGCGGGCCCTGGTGATCCCCTCGGGGGCCGGCGACACGGTAACCGGCGCCGGTGGCCACCGCCAGGGCGGCCGGGCCGAAGGGGCGCCCACAGCACCGGTCGCAGCCGGCCCAGTGCAGGGGAAACGCGTCGGCGGCGGGTGGCGCTGCGGCGGCCAGGGCGGCCGTGGCGTCGGCGCGCACGTCGGCCAGCGCGCTGCCGCAGCCGGGTCGGCCGGCGCAGGCGGTCACCCCGACCCAGGGCGAGGCCGGGTCGACGACCAGCCCGGCCCCGGTCAGCGCCGGAACCGCCGCCTCGGGTGCGGCGACCACGACGACGGTACGCCACGGGGTCACCACCGCCGGCCCGTCGGTCAGGGCCGCGACCGCCTCGGCCTGTGCGGCGGTGAGCCGACCCAGCGGCGCGGCGGCGACCACGAACCCGGCCGGGTGTGGACCGACCGGTGGCGGACCGCTACGGGGCGGGTCGACCGGCTCGGCGTACGGCCCGCCCAGCGCGGCGACGATGGCGTCCGACGCCTCCGGCAGGTCGGCCACCCGCCACACGTCCCGCCGTCCGGCGCGCTGGCGCAGGAACGCCCGGGCGGCGGCGACGATCGTCCCGGGCGCCTCGTCGGCGGTGGCCCGCAGCCCGACGTCCCGGCCCGCCAGCAGCAGCGCACCACTGTCGGCCAGCCAGCACAGGTCGGCGCCGAGGGCGGCGACGTCGCCCCGGCCGTCGTCGACCGCGATCAGGAAACGCCCGCTGAGGTCGGCGAGGTCGGGACAGGCGCAGAGCGCGTCGTCGACGCGGGTCACCACCGGCCGTACGTCGCTCCGGCCGCTGTGGTCCAGGCCACTCAGCGGCGAGGCGACGATGTTGCGGACCGTCTCGTGGCTGGCGCTGGGCAGCAGCCCCGACTCGACCAGGACGGCGGCGATCCGGTCCACCGCCTGCTGGTCGGGGATGCCACGGAGCTGCACGTTCCCCCGTGAGGTCAGCTCCAGCGTGCCGTCGGCGTCGCGCCTGGCGGTGGCGGCCAGCCGGCGTAGCTGTGCCGTGCTCAGCCGACCGCCGGGAAGGCGTACGCGCACCAGCAGTCCGTCGGCGGCCTGGTGGGCGCGAAGCGCCCCGGGACACCGGTCGGCGCCGGAGCGGCCGGACGGGGAGGAGACAGCGGGCACGTGCTCATCGTAGAGTCGGAGTCTCGGCACGGAACGCGCCGAGATCAGCATCACGCGGTCGGTGCAGAGGAACCCGGTGCGAGTCCGGGGCGGTCCCGCCACTGTCACCGTCCGGCCCCGCGCCGGTCCGGGAGCCAGACACTCCGGTCGACCGCGACCGACGACCACGGGCGCGGACCCGGGGAGGAGTCAATCATGCCCGGCGACGGCGTGGTCCTACTACTGTCCACCTCGGACACCGACCTGCTCAGCGCCCGGTCCAGCGGTGCGGCGTACCGGCTGGCGAACCCGGCCCGCGTCGGCGAGGAACCCGAGGCGCTGGCCGACCTGACGGCCGGCGTGGACCTGGTGGTGGTCCGTATCCTCGGCGGCTACCGGATGTGGCAGCGCGGCCTGGACACGTTGCTCGGCGGCGACGTGCCGGTGGTCGCCCTCGGCGGTGAGCAACTGCCGGACGCCGACCTGATGGCCCGTTCCACGGTGGCGCAGGGCATCGCCGCGCAGGCGCACGCCTACCTGGCCCAGGGCGGTCCGGACAACCTCCGCGAGCTGCACGCGTTCCTCAGCGACACGGTGCTGCTGACCGGCCACGGCTTCGCGCCGCCGCTCGCGCACCCCGACTGGGGCGTCATGTCGCGTCCGGCACCGACGGTGACCGGGCCCACGGTGGGCATCCTCTACTACCGGGCCCACCAGCTCAGCGGCAACACCGCCTTCGTGGAGGGGCTCTGCGCGGCCGTCGAGCAGGCCGGTGGCGTGCCACTGCCGGTGTACTGCGCGAGCCTGCGCGCCCCCGAGCCAGAGCTGCTGGCCACGCTCGGCCGGGCCGACGCGCTGCTGGTCACGGTGCTGGCTGCCGGGGGCACCCGGCCGGCGGAGGTGTCCGCCGGGGGCGCCGACGAGGCGTGGGACGTCGGCGCGCTCGCCGAGCTGGACGTGCCGATCCTCCAGGCGCTGGCGCTGACCCAGGACCGGGCGTCCTGGGCGGAGAGCGACGACGGGCTCAGCCCGCTGGACGCGGCCACCCAGGTGGCGGTGCCGGAGTTCGACGGCCGGCTGATCACGGTGCCGTTCTCGTTCAAGGAGACCGACGCCGACGGGTTGCCGCACTACGTCGCCGACCCGGAGCGTGCCCGCCGGGTCGCCGGCATCGCGGTCCGGCACGCCCGGCTGCGGCACGTGCCGCCGGCCGAGCGGCGGATCGCGGTGGTGCTGTCGGCGTACCCGACGAAGCACGCCCGGGTCGGCAACGCGGTCGGGCTGGACACTCCGGCCAGCGCCGTCCACCTGCTGCGGACGCTGCGCGGGCAGGGGTACGACGTCGGGCCGGTCGACGGCCCGGACGCGCTGCCCGGCCTGCTGCCCAGTGGCGACGGCCAGGACGCCGACGGGGACCGCCTGATCCACGCGCTGATCGCGGCCGGCGGCCAGGACCCGGAGTGGCTCACCGAGGAGAAGTTGGCCGGCAACCCGGTCCGCGTCCCGGCCGCCACCTACCGCCGCTGGTTCGACGCGCTCCCCGACGATCTGCGGGAGGCGATGACCGAGCACTGGGGTCCCGTCCCGGGTGACCTGTTCGTCGACCGGTCCGCCGACCCGGACGGCGAGATCGTCCTGGCCGGGTTGCGGGCCGGAAACGTGCTGCTGATGATCCAGCCGCCCCGTGGTTTCGGCGAGAATCCGGTGGCCATCTACCACGATCCGGACCTGCCGCCGACGCACCACTACCTGGCCGCCTACCGGTGGCTGGACGAGGAGTTCGGCGCGCACGCCGTGGTGCACCTGGGCAAGCACGGGTCGCTGGAGTGGCTGCCCGGCAAGAACCTCGGCCTCTCCGCGAGCTGCGGGCCGGACGCGGTCCTCGGTGAGCTGCCGCTGATCTATCCGTTCCTGGTCAACGACCCGGGCGAGGGCGCGCAGGCCAAGCGGCGGGCGCACGCCACCATCGTGGACCATCTGGTGCCGCCGATGGCCCGGGCGGAGAGCTACGGCGACATCGCCCGGCTGGAGCAGTTGCTCGACGAGCACGCCAACATCGCCACCATGGACCCGGCGAAGCTACCGGCCGTACGGGCGCAGATCTGGACGCTCATCCAGGCCGCCCGGCTCGACCACGACCTGGGGATGGAGCAGCGCCCGCACGACGCCGAGTTCGACGACTTCCTGCTGCACGTCGACGGGTGGCTCTGCGAGGTCAAGGACGCGCAGATCCGCGACGGCCTGCACGTGCTCGGGCACGCCCCGACCGGCGAGGCGCGGATCAACCTGATGCTGGCCATCCTGCGTGCCCGTCAGGTCTTCGGCGGGCAGGCCGACGCGGTGCCCGGTCTGCGGGCCGCGCTCGGCCTCGACGAGGGCGGCGCCGAACACACCGCCGAGGTGGACCGGATCGAGGCGGTGGCCCGACGGCTGGTCGAGGAGATGGAACGGCACGACTGGTCCGTCGAGGCGGTCGACCGGGTACGCGTCGAGGTGCTCGGCGACGACCACCCGCACGGCGCGGAGGTCGGCCGGGTGCTGACGTTCGCCGCCACCGAGGTCGCGCCACGGCTGGCCGGCACCACCGGCGAACTCGACGCCGTGCTGCACGCCCTCGACGGGGGTTACGTGCCCGCCGGACCGAGTGGGTCGCCGCTGCGCGGACTGGTCAACGTGCTGCCGACCGGCCGCAACTTCTACACCGTCGACCCCAAGGCCATCCCCAGCCGACTGGCCTGGGAGACCGGGCAGGCGATGGCCACCAGCCTGCTGGAGCGCTACCGCCGGGACACCGGCGAGTGGCCCCGCTCGGTCGGCCTGTCGGCCTGGGGCACCTCGGCGATGCGGACCTCCGGCGACGACATCGCCGAGGTGTTGGCGCTGATCGGGGCGCAACCGGTCTGGGATCCGGCGTCCCGGCGGGTCACCGGCGTCGAGATCGTCCCGCTGGCCGACCTGGGCCGCCCCCGCATCGACGTCACGTTGCGCATCAGCGGCTTCTTCCGGGACGCCTTTCCGCACGTGGTGCTCCTGCTGGACGACGCGATCCGGGAGGTGGCCGCGCTGGACGAGCCGGACGAGGAGAACTACCTCGCCGCGCACGCCCGCGCCGACGCCGCCCGGCACGGCGACGACCGGCGTGCCACCACCCGCATCTTCGGCTCCAAGCCCGGCGCGTACGGCGCCGGACTGTTGCCGCTGATCGAGAGCGGGAACTGGCGCGACGACGCCGACCTGGCCGAGGTCTACACCGTCTGGGGTGGCTTCGCGTACGGCCGTGACCTGGACGGACGGCCCGCCCGGGAGGACATGGAGTCGGCGTACCGGCGGATCGCGGTGGCGGCGAAGAACACCGACACCCGTGAGCACGACATCGCCGACTCCGACGACTACTTCCAGTACCACGGCGGGATGATCGCCACGGTGCGGGCGTTGACCGGGCAGGCGCCTCGGGCGTACATCGGGGACAGCACCACCCCGGACGCCACCCGCACCCGGTCGCTGACCGAGGAGACCGCGCGGGTCTTCCGGGCCCGCGTGGTCAATCCACGGTGGATCGCCGCCATGCGTCGGCACGGCTACAAGGGCGCGTTCGAGATGACCGCCACCGTGGACTACCTGTTCGGGTACGACGCCACGGCCGGCGTGGTCACCGACTGGATGTACGAGCAACTCGCGGAGAGCTACGTCCTGGACCCGGAGAACCAGCAGTTCCTGCGCCGGTCGAACCCGTGGGCACTGCGCGGGATCGTCGAGCGGCTCACCGAGGCCGCCGACCGTGGGCTCTGGGCCAAGCCCGATCCGGCCCTGATGGACGCGCTGCGGCAGGCGTACCTGGAGGTGGAGGGCGACCTGGAGGAGTCCGGTTGAGCGGTGCCGCCCCTCGGGACCGGACCGGTACCGAGGGGCGGGCTCAGGCGTCGGCGAGCCGCATGGCCTCGGCGAACGCGGCCACCGCGCCGATCACGGTGACGGCGGGTGCGCACAGGTGCTGGGCGGCGGCGACATCGGCGATGTCGTCCAGGCGGCCGCGCAGTACGCGTTGCCGGTCGGTGCCGCCGTTCTCCACGCTGACCGCCGCCGTGGCCGGGTCCATGCCGTGCCGCAGCAGCGTGGCGGTCACCTCGGGCAGCGTCTGCACCGCCATCAGCAGCACGATCGTGGTGCCGGAGCGGGCCACTCCGGCCCAGTCGACGGTGCTGCCCGGGTCGTCGGGCGGCAGGTGGGCGGCGAGCACGGTGAAGCCCTGGGTCAGACCGCGGTGGGTCACCGGCACCCCGGCCAGCTCGGGTACGGCGACGGCACTGGTCACCCCGGGCACCACCGCCACCGGCACCCCGGCGGCCCGGCACGCCAGCATCTCCTCCATGCCCCGGCCGAAGACGAACGGGTCACCGCCCTTGAGCCGCACCACCCGGTGTCCGGCCTGGGCCTCGGTGACCAGGATCTGGTTGATCTGCTCCTGCGGGACGAACGCGCCGCGCGGCACCTTCGACACGTCGACGACCCGGACGCCGGGCCGCAGGTCGCGCAGCACCACGTGTGGCACGAGCCGGTCGGCCACCACCACGTCGGCCTCGGCGAGACGGTCCAGCGCCCGGCGGGTGAGCAGACCCGGATCGCCGGGACCGGCCCCGACCAGCGTGACCCGACCGACGGCGGGCGACTCGGCCGGGACGGGACCGGTCGACCCGGACACACGCGGGATCGGAATCACCCCGGCCGCCGGGCCCGCGACAGCCGAGCCAGTGGCAGCGGAGCCCGCGTCGGCCGGGACGGCAGTGGGCGTACGGGGTGTCGCTCCGGTGGTGTGCCGGTGGACGGCGGCGGCGAAGCGGGCCGCCAGGCTCGGGTACCCGGCCCAGTGCACGTGCAGGTAGGAGGCGTGCACGGTGCCGGACACGACGCCGTCGGGCACCGGTGCGGCGATGCCGTGCGCAGCGGACGGGCGGGGCCGGAACCGCCAGGCGGGCGTGCTGTCGGGATCGGCGTCGACGCGGGTGCGGTGGAACTCGTGGCCGGTGACCTGCTGGTCGACGTCGGCGAGCACGCTGTCCGTGGCGGCCCGCGCGTCCCGGTAGCCCAACGTCAGCCGGTCGGTCATCCGGGCACGCACCGGCAGGACCCCGGTCATCGGCGCGCCGTCGAGGTCGCGGGCCAGATAGAGCAGCCCGGCGCACTCGGCGACGGTCGGGACGCCACGCGTGGCGGCGTCGGCCACCGCCCGGCGCAGAGGTGCGTTGTCGGTCAGGCCGGCGGCGTACACCTCGGGGAAGCCGCCGCCGAGGTACAGGCCGGTGGTCTGCTCGGGCAGCGTCGGGTCGTGCAGCGGGTCGACCGGGGTCAGCCGCAGGCCGGCCGCCGCGAGTAGTTCGTCGGTCTCGGCGTACCGGAAGGTGAAGGCCGGTCCGGACGCGACCGCGACGGTCCCGTCCACGGTGAGACCGGACAGTTCGGCCACCGGGTTCCAGGCCGGGCCGGGCAGCGCGGGTGCCCGGCGGGCCACCGCGACCACCTGGTCGAGGTCGACACCGGCGGCGACGTGGGCGGCGAGAGCGTCGACGGTACGCGCGGCGGCGGCGGCCCGCTCGGCGGCCGGCACCAGGCCGAGGTGCCGGCTCGGGGTGTCCAGGGTCGCGTCCCGGCGCAGCGCCCCCAGCACCGGCACACCGGTGACGGCCAGCGCGTCGCGGATCTCGGCCTCGTGGGTCACCGAGCCGACCTTGTTGAGGACCACCCCGGCGACGGTGAGCTGCGGGTCGAACGTGGCGAAGCCGTGCACCAGCGCGGCGATGCTGCGCGAGGCGCCGGAGACATCCACGACGAGCAGCACCGGGGTGCGGGTCAGCCGCGCCACGTGGGCGGTGGAGGCGAACCCGGCCCGGCCGACCGCGCCGTCGAGCAGACCCATCACGCCCTCGACGATCGCGATGTCGGCGGGTGCCCCGACGGTGGCGCCGTGCCGCAGCAGCGGCAGGATCCGCTGCTCGCCCTGGAGGAACGGGTCGAGGTTGCGACCTCGGCGGCCGGTGGCCAGTTCGTGGTAGCCGGGGTCGATGTAGTCCGGGCCGACCTTGTGGCCGCTGACGGTCAGGCCACGCCGCCGCAGCGCCGCCATCAGGCCGGTGGCCACCGTCGTCTTGCCCTGCCCGGAGGCAGGGGCGGCGACGATCAGCCGGGGCGGGAGGCTCACCATTCGATGCCCCGCTGCCCCTTCTGACCGGAGTCCATCGGATGTTTGATCTTGGTCATCTCGGTGACCAGGTCCGCCGCGTCCACCAGCCGGGGGTCGGCGTCCCGCCCGGTGACCACCACGTGCTGGTGGCCGGGGCGCTGCCGCAGCGTCTGCACCACCTCGTCGACGTCCACCCACCCCCACTTCATCGGGTAGGTGAACTCGTCGAGCACGTACAGGTCGTGGGCAGAGGTGGCGAGCCGACGCTTGATCTCCGCCCAGCCCTCCGCAGCCTGCGCCGCGTGGTCGCTCTCGGTGCCCTGGGTACGGCTCCAACTCCAGCCGGCACCCATCTTGTACCAGGAGACCGGGCCACCCTGGCCGGTCTGCTCGTGCACCGTACCGAGGGCGCGCAGCGCGTGTTCCTCGCCGACGGTCCACTTGGCGCTCTTGACGAACTGGAACACCGCGATCGACCAGCCCTGGTTCCAGCCGCGCAGGGTGAGCCCGAAGGCGGCGGTGGACTTGCCCTTCGACGGTCCGGTGTGGACCATCAGCAGCGGCCGGTTCCGGCGTTGCCGGGTGGTCAGCCCGTCGTCCGGAACGGTGACCGGTTGGCCCTGTGGCATCAGGCGGCGCCCCTGGCGGTACGGACGGCGGTGTGGGCGCGCACCGCGTCGGTGAGCGCGTCGGCGGCGACGCCCTCCAGCGGCAGGTACTGCCCGCCGAGCGTGGTGGCCAGGTCGGCGGCGAGTCGCATGCGTACCCGGCCCTGCTCGCAGTCGACGACCACGGCGCTGGTGCCGGCGGCGGCCAGCAGCCGGGCCGCGTGCCGGGCCCGGGCCACGGCGTCCGGGCCGGTGGTGGCGCGACCGTCGGTGACGAGCACCAGCAGCGGACGCCGTCGCGGGTCGCGGATCCGTTCCACGCGCAGCACCTCACGGGCGCGCAGCAGCCCCTCCGCCAGCGGGGTGCGTCCCCCGGTCGGCAGCGTGGCCAGCCGGGCGGCGGCCACCTCCACGCTGGCGGTGGGCGGCAGGGACACCTCGGCGTCGGTGGCGCGGAAGGTCACCAGGCCGACTTTGTCCCGGCGCTGGTAGGCGTCGAGCAGCAGGGACAGCACCGCGGCCTTGACCGCGCCGACCCGCTGGCGGGCGCCCATCGAGCCGGAGGCGTCCAGGCAGAACAGGATCAGGTTGCCCTCGCGGCCCTGCCGCACGGGCAGCCGCACGTCGCCGGGGTGGACCAGGATGCCGGGGCCCTGGCGGCCCCGGGCCCGCTGGTGCGGTGCGGCAGCGTGCAGCGTGGCCACCAGGTGGGGCCGTCCGGTCGTCGGCCCGTCCGGACGCCGGGCGCCGACGGTGCGGCCGGTGGTGGTGCGGGCCGGCGAGCGGCGGCCGGCGACGCCGAGGCCGCTGCCGGGGACCTGTAACAGCCGGGCCCGGTACGGCGCGCCGGCCGGCACCGGTGCGGGTACGGTCCGTTCGCCCTCGGTGCCCGGGGCGGGCGGGGCGTCCGGACGGGAGCGGTACGGGCGCTCGTCGGCGGATTCACCCTCGGGGTCGCCCGGGCCGCCGCCGTCGGGCGGGCCGTCCGGGTCGTCCGGGCCCGGTGGCCCGTCCGTGGGCGGATCCGGTTCGTCCTCGGGCGGCCCGGGCTCGTCCAGCCCGGCGTCGTGCAGCGCCCGGTCGAGGTCGGCGGCGTCCTGCTGGGGCGGGTCGAAGGGGTTGCGGCGGCGGCGGTGCGGCAGGGCCAGCCGGGCGGCGACCCGGACGTCGCCGACGCTCACCTCGGTGCGCCCGCACCAGGCCGCGTGGGCGATGGCGGTCCGCGCGATGACCAGGTCCGCGCGCATCCCGTCGACCTCGGCGGCGGCGCAGAGGGCGGCGATGCGGGCCACTGTCGCGTCGTCGAGGCGTACCGACGGCAGCAGGGTCCGGGCCCGGGCGACCTGTGCGCCCAGCGCCGCGTCGGCGTCGGCGTAGCGGGCGGCGAAACCGTCCGGGTCGGCCTCGTACGCCAGCCGTCGGCGCATCACCTCGGCCCGTACCTGCGGGTCCCGGCTGGCGGCGACCTCGACGGTCAGGCCGAAGCGGTCCAGCAACTGCGGCCGCAGTTCCCCCTCCTCGGGGTTCATGGTGCCCACCAGCACGAACCGGGCCGCGTGGGTCACCGAGACACCGTCGCGCTCCACCGTGGCGCGGCCCATCGCCGCCGCGTCGAGCAGCACGTCCACCAGGTGGTCGTGCAGCAGGTTGACCTCGTCGACGTAGAGCAGGCCACGGTGCGCGGCGGCCAGCAGACCCGGGTCGTACGCGGTGACGCCCTCCCGCAGCGCCCGTTCCAGGTGCAGCGCGCCGAGCAGACGGTCCTCACCGGCACCGACCGGCAGCTCCACCAGGCGGGCCGGACGGGTACGGGCCGGTGGGTCGGCCGGGTGCGGCCCATCCGGGCAGTCCGGGTCGGGTGCCGTCGGGTCGCAGGAGAAGCGGCAGTCGGTCACCACCTCGACCGGCGGCAGGAACGCGGTCAGGGCCCGCACGGCGGTGGATTTAGCGGTGCCCTTCTCGCCCCGGACCAGCACACCGCCGATCGCCGGGGAGACCGCACACAGGTTCAGCGCCAACGCCATGTCGTCCATGCCGACGACGGCGGAGAAGGGGTACGACCGCACGGCCACACCTTTCACCTCGCGTGGGTCCTCGCCCACGGCCGGTCACCGAACCGCGCCGACGCACGGGCGACGCGGTACGACGCAGCGGGTGTCTGGCTCCCGGCTGCCGGCGCGGGGCCGGTGGCCGGTCACAGTGGCGGGACCGCCCCGGAGTCGCCGGCCCCACTCGGACCGGCCCACCGGTGTTCCCCACCGAGCCGTCGCCGCCGATGATGTCACACCGACCCCCGGGGCGGCAGGGTCGCGCAGTGCTGGACTACCGTTGCGCCGCGTGAGGTCCATGACACCCGACGAACCGGTCGCCGTGGTCGGCGTCGGCGCGGACGGCTGGGCGGGGCTCGGCGAGCGCGGACGCGACGCGGTGCGGCAGGCAGAGGTCGTGCTGGGCGGCCAGCGGCACCTGGACCTGCTGCCGGACAGCGTGCCGGCGCAGCGGGTCGCCTGGCCGACGCCGCTGCTGCCCGCCCTGCCCGACCTGCTCGCGACGCACGCCGACCGGCGGATCTGCGTGCTCGCCAGCGGCGACCCGATGTGGTTCGGCATCGGCACACACCTGGTCCGGCTGCTCGGCGCCGACCGGGTCCGCGTGGTCAGCCACCCCTCCTCGATCGCGTTGGCGTGCGCGCGGATGGGCTGGCCGGTGGAGCGGGTCACCGTGCGCAGCGCGGTCGGCCGCGACCTGGACGAGGTCCGCCGTGACCTCGCCCCGGGCCGGCTGCTGCTGGTGCTCAGCACCGACGCCGCCACGCCCGCCGCGCTGGCCCGGCTGCTCACCGACGCGGGGTACGGCGACAGCGAGCTGACCGTCCTGGCCGCGCTCGGCGCCGACACCGAGCACCGGGTCGACGGACTCGCCGAGAAGTGGACCGCCCCGCCCGGCGATCCGCTGAACGTGGTCGCGGTGCGGGTCGCCGCCGTGTCCGGCGCCCGGGTGCTGCCCACGGTGCCCGGACTGCCGGACGACGCCTTCGCGCACGACGGCGCGCTGACCAAACGGGAGGCCCGCGCGCTGGCCCTGTCCCGGCTCGGTCCCACCTGCGACGACCTGCTGTGGGACGTCGGCGCCGGCAACGGCAGCGTGGCCGTCGAGTGGCTGCGCAGCGATCCCAGCACGTCGGCGGTGGCGGTGGAGAGCCGCGACGACCGGGCCGACCGGATCGTCGCCAACGCCCGGGACCTCGGCGTACCCCGATTGCGGGTGGTCCGGGGAAAGGCGCCGCAGGCCCTCGTGGCGTTGCCCGCACCCGACGCGGTGTTCGTCGGCGGCGGGCTGACCGCACCGGGGGTGTTCGACGCGGTCTGGGCCGCGCTGCGCCCCGGCGGGCGGCTCGTCGCCCACGCGGTCACCCTCGAAGGCGAGCGCGAACTCACCGAACAGATGGCCCGGCGCGGTGGGGACCTGACCCGATTGTCGATCGAACGTGCCGCGCCGCTGGGCGGTTTCACCGGGTGGGAACCCGCCCGCGCGCTGGTGCAGTGGGCGGTGAGCAAGCCATGACGGTTCACTTCATCGGCGCCGGACCGGGTGCCGCCGACCTGATCACCGTACGCGGGCAGCGCATCCTGTCCCGCGCCCAGGTCTGCCTGTACGCCGGCAGCCTGGTCCCCGCCGACCTGCTCGCCACCTGCCCGCCCGATGCACGGCTGGTCGACACCGCCGAGCTGACACTGGACGAGATCGTCGCGGCGATGACCGAGGCGCACCGCGCCGGCCACGACGTCGCCCGCCTCTGCTCCGGCGACCCGGCCGTGTTCAGTGCGGTCGCCGAGCAGGCCCGTCGGCTGGACGCGGCCGGTGTGCCGTACGAGATCGTGCCGGGCGTGCCGTCGTACGCAGCGGCGGCGGCCACGTTGCGTCGTGAGCTGACCGTGCCGACCGTCGGGCAGACGGTGATCCTCACCCGTACCCAGGCCCGGTCGACGCCGATGCCGCCCGGGGAGACCCTGGCCGAGCTGGGGCGCAGCCGCGCCACCCTGGTCCTGCACCTGGCGGTGGCGCGGACCCGGCAGATCGCCGGGGAACTGGTCGGGCACTACGGGGCGGACTGCCCCGTGGCCGTGGTCGCCAACGCCAGCCGACCCGACGAGATCGTGCTGCGCGGCACCCTGGCCGACATCGCCGATCAGGTGGAGGCGCACGGGATCCGCCGGACCGCGGTGGTCATCGTCGGTGCCGCGCTGGCCGCCGACTCCTTTCCAGACAGTTACCTCTACTCCCCCGGCCGGGACCGCAGCGCCAAGCGTCCGACCGGGTCGACGGGGTGAGCGCGGTGCGCACGATCCTGGTGATCGGTGTCGGTGCGGGCGACCCGGGCCAGCTCACCCTGGCCGCGGCCGAGGCGATGCGCCGGACCGACGTGTTCTTCCTGCTGGACAAGGGCGCGGAGAAGCACGACCTGATCGCGTTGCGGCAGGAGCTGCTGGCCCGTTTCGCCCGGCCGGAGCACCGGGTGGTCGAGGTACGCGACCCGGACCGGGACCGGAGGGCCGACGGGTACGTCACGGCGGTGGACCAGTGGCGACGGCGCCGCGCCGACCTGCTGGAGGAGGCCGTCGCCGAGCACCTGCCCGACGGGGGCTGCGGCGCGTTCCTGGTGTGGGGCGACCCGGCTCTCTACGACAGCACGCTGGCGGTGCTGGAGGAGATCCGGGCGCGCGGGCGGGTCGCGCTGGAGCACTCGGTGATCCCCGGGGTCAGCAGCGTGGCGACGCTGGCCGCGCGGCACCGCATCGGGCTCAACCGGGTGGGCCGGGCGTTCCTGGTCACCACCGGCCGACGGCTGGCCGAGCGGTTGCCCCGGGACGTCGACGACATCGTGGTGATGCTCGACGCGAACTGCTCCTTCACCCACTACCTGGACGAGGACCTGGACATCTTCTGGGGCGCCTACCTGGGCACCGCCGACGAGATCCTCATCGCCGGCCGGTTGTCGGAGGTGGCGGAGCGGATCGTGAGCACCCGCCGGGAGGCTCGCGGCCGCAAGGGCTGGATCATGGACACGTACCTGCTGCGCCGCCGGGACCCGGCCGACAAGGGGTGACCAGGCGGGCGACTCTCCTGTCCGCGTCGCGGGAGAAACGGACGGGGTGCCGGCGGTCAGCCGACACCCCGTCACGGTCGATCACGTCAACTCGCGGAGCAACTCGCGGTCGGCGTGGTGTTGTTGCCGTTCTTGTAGAGCGTGATGCCGAAGTTGTTGCCGTTGCCGTTCGGCCGGGCGGTGAGCGTGCCGCTGGAGCCGCTGATCGAGGCGTTCCAGCTGTTCTGCAGGCTCTGGCTGCCGTTGGTACGGATGGAGACCGTCCAGTTGTTGCTGCCGCTGACCGAGAGGTTCACGTTGAACCGGTCGCTCCACTCGTCGGCGCGGCTCACGCTGACCGAGCAGCCGCCGCTGCCGGGCGGCGGGTTGGTGGGCGGCGGGTTGGTGCTGCCCCCGCTGTTCACCGTGATGTTGGAGCTGCCGCTGCTCTGGTACCCCTCGGTGGCCATGATCTGGTAGTAGTGGTTGCCCAGGTTCATGCCCCGGCTGGCCCACGCGTCGAAGTGGTTGCCGGTGGTGATGGTGCCGCCCACCCGCTTCGACGTCCGGACGCTCCAGTACTGGTAGAAGGTCGCGGTGCCGTCGATGGAGGGCTGGTTGACCCGCTGGGTGCGGTAGATGTCGTACGTGCCGCCGTCGGTGTTGACCGTGCCCATGGAGTTCGCGCCGGGCGGCCGCCAACTGCCCCAGCTGTCCACGATGTAGTACTCGACCAGCGGGCTGCGGGTCCAGCCGTACAGGGTCAGGTACGAGTTGCCGTTCGGGTTGAAGGTGCCCGAGTAGCTCACGTTGCGCCGCGTACCCGGGTTCCAGCCCTTGCCGGCGACGAAGTTGTTGACGTTGCTCCACTGGGTGCTGTACTGGCCGCCGTTCCCCATCGTCATGGAGACGTTGCCGCTGTCCTTCCAGAACGAGAAGAAGAACCCGCTGTGGTTCCCCTCCTGGTTTGACGTCACGGTCTGGGCGTGGGCGGGACCGGTCGTGATCGCCACGGTTCCGGTCGTGATCAGTGCCACGGCGCAGGCCGCGCCGATGAGCGACCGGAGGCGACCGGGTCTGCGGCGTCTCGGTGGGACGAGGCCGTCGGACATTGCTTCCTCCTCGGGACGGCTGGCCGAAGGCCAGCAGTGCGCTACGCGCCGGCGTGGTCTCGGCGACCCGGGCGACCGCCGTCGACGGTCGGCGTCGTATCGCGTTCGGTGGTGGTGGCGCACCGGCCACACGGTGACCGGCGGAACTGGTGGTGAGGTCGACGATGATTGAGTCGCGTCGATGGCCATCAGTATTGGCCGGTCGCCTGGAGGCGTCAACAACTTCCGGAAACACTTCCGACATCTTCGGCCAGCCAGCGCACCCGTCTACAGCAGTGTTCATCCTGTTCAGCGCCGACAGCAGCGCCTCGCTTCAGAAGGTATCCACCGCAACTATCGGTACCGACCGGGGAGGCCCCAGCCTCCGTCTGCGGAAATTCCAGAGGCTTTCCGGTCAGCGACGGGCGAACGACCGGCTACCCGGAGCGCTGCACCTCGGCGAGTCGGCGCCGGGCCCCCTCGGCGGCCGGGTCACCCAGGTCGTCGTAGATGGCGGCGGCCAACCGCCACGCCGCCGCCGCCCCGTCGAGGTCGTCCATGGCGGCACGGGTCTCGCCGAGCCGGGTGAGGGTCTCCGCCTGGTGGTAGCGGTCGGCGGAGTCGCGGAACAACTCGATGGACTGCTCGTAGCAGGTCACCGCCGACTGGTACTCCCCGAGCCCGTGGTAGGCGAAACCCAGGCTGTCCAGCGTCGCCGCCTGCCCGTTGCGGTCGTCGATCAGCCGTTGCTGGGCGAGCGCCTCGGTGCAGTCCGCGATGGCCTGCCGGTGGTTGCCCTGCACGGCGTGGATGTACCCGATCGCGTTCAGCGCGCGCCCCTCACCGGCCCGGTTGCCGGCGAGCCGGTAGAGCCGCAGCGCCTCGTGGGCGTGCGTCAACGCCTCGTCCCGCCGGCCGAGCACGAAGCAGTGCTCGGTGTAGTTGTGCAGGGTCTGCGCCAGGCCGCCCTGGTCGCCGAGCTTGTCGTACAGCGTGATCGCGCGCTGGAGGCGGTCGCCTGCGGTGTCGTGCTCGCCAAGCCGGTAGGCGGCCCGGCCGAGCAACCGGTTGGCGGTGGCCTGCGCCTCCAGGTCATCGAGACGTTCCGCCGACTCCAGCGCGGCCTGCTGGGCGGCCAGTTGGTCCTGCCACAGCCCGCGCGGCGCGAGGAAGGTGGTCAGCGCCCAGGCCAGCCGCCACGCGTACGCGTCGAAGCCGGTCGCGCTGGCCTGCCGGACCACGCGCAGCAGCACGTGCCGTTCGGCCGTGAACCAGGCCAGCGCGGCGTCCTGGTCGGCCATCGGCACGTGCACGTTGCCGGGCAGCGCGGGTAGCGCGGTGACCGATGGCCACTGCGGCTGCACCAGACGACCGGCCGGTTCGGCGCTGTGCAGGTAGTGGTCGTACAGCCGGCGGTGCGCCGCCCACCGCTGGCCGACCGGTTCGTCCGCCTGGGCCAGCTCGGCGGCGTACGAGCGCAGCAGGTCGTGGAAGGCGTACCGGTCGGGGCGGTGCTCGGTCAGCAGGTGCAGCCGGGTCAGTTCCTGGAGGACCGGGGCGACCGCGACACGTGGCCAGCCGAGCAGCGCGGCGGCGGCGGAGCCGCTCAGTTCCGGCCCCGGGTGCAGGCCGAGCAGGCGGAACAGGCGGGCCGCGTCCGGGCTCAGCGCCTCGTAGGACCAGGAGAACACCCGCCGGACGTCGCCGTCCGCCAGCACCGCGAGCCGGTTCTCCGGTGCCCGCAGCTCGGCGACGACCGCCTCCAGCGGGAACGTGGGTCGGGTGGCCACCCGGGCCGCCACGATGGACAGGGCGAGCGGGAGCCGGCCGGCGGTCTCGATCATCTCGGCCACGGCGGCGGGCTCGGCGTCCAGCCGGCTGCCGTCGACCCGGCTGCGCAGCAGGTGCGTCGACTCGGTGTCGGTCAGCACGTCGAGGGTCAGCAGGCGGGCGCCCTCGGCGGCGACCAGCGTGCTGAGCTGGTCCCGGCTGGTCACCACGACGGCGCAGCGGCCCGCGCCCGGCAACAGCGGTCGCACCTGGTCGGCGTCGCGGGCGTTGTCGAGCACGATGAGCATCTCGCGGTCGGCGAGCAGGCTCCGATACAGGCCGGTGCGGGCGTGCAGGCTGCTGGGTATGCGGGCCAGCGGTACGTCCAACGCCTCCAGGAGACCGAGCAGGGCGTCGGCCGGGGAGACGGCCTCGCACTCGTCGTAGCCGCGCAGGTTGACGTGGAGCTGCCCGTCGGGGAAGCGGTCGGCGACCCGGTGCGCCCAGTGCAGCGCCAGGGTGGTCTTGCCGACACCGGCCATCCCGCAGACCACGGTGACGACCACGGACGTCGGGCCGCCACTCGGGTGTCCGACGACCGCGTCGAGGCGGGCGAGGTGTTCCCGCCGCCCGACGAAGTCCGGCGTGGTGAGCGGTAGCTGTGCCGGCCGGGTGCGGGTGGCGGTGGGTGCGGGTGCGGCAGGCGGTGGGAATCGGTGGTGCAGGATGTCGTCGTGCAGGCGGGTCAGCTCGGGCCCCGGATCCATCCCGGTCTCCTCGGCGAGCACCTGCCGGGCCTGCCGGAAAGCCGCCGTCGCCCCGGCCACGTCTCCGCTGTGGTAGAGCCCGGTCATCAGGTGCGCCCACGCGCGTTGCCGCAGCGGGTGTCGTTCGAGCAGGGCCCGGAGTCGGGGGATGACCTGCGCCGCCGCACCGAGCGCGAGCTGGGTGCCGGCGTGGTCCTCCTCGGCCAGCAGACGCCGCTCGGCCAGTTGCCCCACCCATCGCGACAGCGGCCGGGGCAGTGGCAGCCCGGCCAGGGCCGGGCCCCGCCACAGGGCCAGCGCCTGCGCCAGCTCAGCCTCGGCCTGTACGGGATCACCGCTGGTCAGGGCGGTGCGCCCGCGCGCGACGGCGGCGTCGAAATGGTCCAGGT
Organism: Micromonospora craniellae; assembly: GCF_014764405.1. Lineage (NCBI taxonomy): Bacteria > Bacillati > Actinomycetota > Actinomycetes > Micromonosporales > Micromonosporaceae > Micromonospora > Micromonospora craniellae. The sequence goes on from NZ_CP061725.1 coordinate 6,583,013, forward strand.
CGCGTTCGTCCGGCTCCACCCGCAGCAGGTAGCCACCGGCGGTGGTGACTATCCGGCCGTCGCGGTCGATCGCCTGCCGCAGCCCGCGCACGTAGGTGCGGATGTTGGCCCCGGCGGAGGCCGGCGGCTGGTCGCCCCAGAGCACGGTGACCAGATCGTCGGTGGGTACGGCCTCACCAGGACGGGTCAGCAGCAACGCGAGCAGCAGCCGTTGTTTCACCGAGCCGAGGTCGACGGGGTGCCCGTCCCGGGACACCGACAACGGGCCGAGAAGGTCGAAGCGGAGAAGCATCAATCACCTCAGCCGACAGCCTGCGCCATTGGACCGCACCTCATCCGCACCGCGTCGCCTCGCACGGTGCGGGCCGGGCCGACCGACGAGAGTCGAGGGCAACTCAGTTGTACGCCAATTGTGCGCGGCGGATACGTCGGGAACCGTACCATCGGCCGCCGAATCACCGGTCTTCCCATCGGTGTGCGCGGGGGCGTCCACGGGGTGCTCCCGCACACCGGCGAGCGTTCCGGTCCGGACCGCCGGCGTCGGGATGGCCGGCGGTCCGGACCGGAACGTACCGCCGGTGCCGTGCTCCGGCCGGTACCGGCGGATCCGCGTCTCGATCTCTGCGGAGGTGACGATGAGCAAGACCCTGCCGCTCCGGCCGCGCGTGGAGGAGGTGGAGCACCTCCTGCGGACCCGGCAGCCGGTGCGCCGTTTCGTCACCGATCCGCTGCCCCGACCCGACGTGCTGCGCGTCTGTCAGGCCGGTGCGGACGCCGGGCTGCCGGTCGCACCTGGCGACGCGCACACCGCACGCTGGTTGGTGTTCGCCCGCGCGGTGAGCGACACCGCTCCGGGCGTCCACGAGTACCGCGACGGCGACCTGGTCCCGGCGGCCGGACTCTCGGCGGCCGAGGCGATGGCCGGACTGGCCTCGGACGCCTCGGCCACCGCGCCGTGCGTGGTGGCACCGGTATGGATCCTGGGCACCGCGCGGACCGGGCCGGACGTCGACGACCACCTCGACCTGCTGCTACGGACCGGCGCCAGCCTGCACGCGGCGTACCTGCTGGCGATGCGGTCCGGCCTCGGCGGTCACCTGTTCCGTGGACCGCACCCGGCGACGGGGTCCGGCGGGTGGGACGGCCTGGCGGCCCGGCCGTTCCTGGCGCTGGCCTTCGGTCACCCGGACCGACGGCCAGGCGGCCGGTAGGGGTACGCGGCGGTCGGGGCTTGCCCCGGAGCGCGGCCGGCGACGCCGGTCAGACCTCGGCGGCGGTCGATGTTGCCGGACCGGGTGCACGCGTGCTGAAATGACTCGTATCGCCGCAGCGCGGAGGCAAACGCGCTGGGAACGGCCAGCACGGGAGCAGCGCTATGCCGGCAGCGCGCCGCATCGGCAGACGGTCGCGCGCCGCATCGCCAGGCCATCACCACGACGACGGGCACATTTCCGGGCAGGTGTCCCCGCCGTACGTGTCCCCCGGTACGTGTCCCCCGCTCCGCCGACGTGCTCGCGGCGAGACACGCCGGAGGCGTCCGATGCGATCTGCCGACGCACCAGAACCGGCGACGAGGTGAGAAGCAGTCATGATTTCCCGGGAGAGTCTCGCGGGGTGGTACCGGAACCGCTTCGTGTGGGTGGCGGTGATCGTGCTGACCGTCTCGGCCACCGCGGTGACGCTGGTCCGTTCGGCCGAATCGGACACGAAACCGGCGGACCTGCGCGGACAGCTAACGACCTGGATGCGCACCACGCTCGAACAGGCGGACCCGGGGCAGCACAACCACGCCGGGCACACCCCCCAGCAGGCGGCCGGCGGGCAGGAGACGCCACCGGCGGTGATCTGCGGGGTCCACGTGTACGGCTACGAACCGGCCGAGGTGACCACGTTCGCCGACGTCCGGACGGTCTACGGCTTCCACCTCTGCGGGGTGGCCGAGCAGAAGCGCACCTGGGACTGGGCGGTCAAGCTGGCCGGTCCGCTCATCATGGACCGGTCCACCAATCCGCCGGGCATCCAGGTGGTCGAGGCCACCGAGGACGTCATCTTCATCGACCGGCTGCGGCAGATGTTCCCGGCCAAGTACGCCGATCTGGCACAGCGGGAGGCGCTCGAACCCGGGGAAATGGCCGACCTGCGCCGCCGGTACGACGCGGCGGCCGGACTGTGACCCGTACCGGCTGATGGCGGGCCCGTTCCCCCGGCGTCGCATCGCGGTGGGTCACGACGTTCCCGGCCGGTCCGGGCCCACCACCGGACGCCAGGCGCGCAGCGATTCGACGTGCACGCCCGGGGTGGTGAAGTACGGGTCCTCGGCCATGAGCCGCCACCGAGAACCTTTCGGCGGTGCCGCTGTTCTCGATGCTCGACGCCGACCGCATCGAGCGGCTCGGCGCGGAGCGGGGCACGGTGGCCGCCGCTTACGACACCCACCACGGCGCGCGGGTCCGCTTCGCCACGGCGACCGGCCCCTGTGTCGTGGACAAGGCGGCGACACTGCGAGGTGCCGGCGCTCCGTGATCACGTGCTGCGGCACCTGTCCGGGCAGGTCAACCGGGACCGCCGGGACCGGGTCCGGCGCGCCGCGCCGCAGCCGGTCGCCCGGATCGCGGACTGGATCGCCGAGCGTCGGCCCGCACCGGGCAGCCGGATCAGTCTGCCCGGCTCGCAGCAGGGGCTCGGTGAGGAGATCGGCCTGTCCCGGGTCACCGTCAACCGGGCGCTGCGGGTCCTCGCCGACGCGGGGTGCCATCCGGGTCGAGCCCGGCGTCGTGGTGGTGGTCGACCCCTGGCGGGTCGCGGCCGTGGCCGCCGGGCGGTAGCCGGGCACCGCCCCGAAAGTTTCCGGAAGTTCTGGTCACAGCGATCGGTTCGACATAGCATGCACGCGCTTGGATGCGTCTGTCACGCGCCGGCTCCACACCCCGCCACCAGCCACAATCGCGTAAAGGGATCACCGATGCGCCTCTGGAAGACCTCCCCCCGGTCGCGACACCGGTCGCGACTCCTCGCCGTCCTCTGCACCACCACACTCGTCGCGGCCGTCGCCGTCGCACCCGGCCCGGCCGTCGCCGCCGAGACCGTCCTCTCCACCGACTTCGAATCCGGCTCGTACGCCCCGTGGGGGCCGCGCGGCGACGTGACCCTCGCCATCGCGCCGGAGGGCCACGACAGCGACAACAGCCTCTCGGTCACCGGCCGTACGGCGAACTGGCAGGGCCCGGCGACCAGCGCGACCGCCCTGTTCACCCCCGGTACGCGGTACTCGGTCACCGCCTGGGTGAAGCTCCCGGCCGGCACCGAGGGCACCGCCGGCGTGCACTTCACCGTGGAGTCGACGCCTGCCGCAGGCGGTGACAACACGTACACCTGGATCGGCGACAGCGTGCCCGCCACCGCGGCCGGCTGGGTGCGGATCGGCGGCGACTACACGCTGCCCACCGGGCTGAGCGCGGCCACCCTCTACGTCGAGGCGGAGGGGACCACCCCGTTCCTGCTGGACGACGTCCTGATCACCGCGCCGGACGGCGGGACCGGACCGGCACCGGGCACGGTGATCGTCGACACCGACTTCGAGGACGGGCTGGACGGTTGGGGCCCGCGCGACGGCGGCCCGGGCGCTCCGCGCGTCACGCTCACCGACGTCGCGCACGGCGGGGAGGCCGCGGCGCTGGTCAGCGACCGGGTCAACCAGGGCGCCGGGCTCGGCCGGGACGTGACCGGGCTGGTCGAGCCCGGCGTGACCTTCGAGTTCAGTGCCTGGTTGCGCTTCGCCGAAGGTCAGCCGACCGACGAGATCTGGCTCAGCCTTGCCAGCACCAGCGGCGGCAGCCAGACCTTCGCCACCCTCGCCCAGTTCACCACCGTCACCAACAGCGGGTGGACGCAGGTGACCGCCCGCTTCACCGTGCCGGCGGCGGACAGCACGTACCTCTACTTCGAGACCCGCTGGCAGGGCGCGGACGTCCCCGGCAACACCAGCGACTTCCTCGTCGACGACGTCGTCGTACGGGTGCCCCAGCCCCCGGTGATCGAGGACCTCACCGGCATCCACGAGACCACCGACTTCCCGGTCGGAGTGGCGATCGACGGCCGGGAGACCGTCGGGGCCGCCGCCGAGCTGCTGACCCGGCACTTCAACCAGGTCACCCACGAGAACCACATGAAGCCCGAAGCCTGGTACGACGACGAGGGCACCTTCCGGCCGCACGACCAGGCGCTCGCCGTGCTGGACTTCGCCCGGGACAACGAGCTGCGTGTCTACGGCCATGTGCTGGTCTGGCACAGCCAGACCCCGGCCTGGTTCTTCCAGGACGCGGATGGTCAGCCCCTCACCACCTCTGTGGCACACCAGCAGCTGCTGCGCGACCGGATGCGTACCCACATCTTCGGTGTCGCCGAATCACTACGGCAACGGTACGGCCCGTTCGGCTCCGCCACCAACCCGCTGTACGCGTGGGACGTGGTCAACGAGGTGGTCAGCGACAGCGGCGAGCACGCCGACGGCCTGCGGCGCAGCGAGTGGTACCGCATTCTCGGCGAGAGCTACGTCGACCTCGCCTTCGAGTACGCCCACGAGGCGTTCAACGACGTCCACGCGGTCGAGGGCAGCGACCCGGTCGCCCTGTTCATCAACGACTACAACACCGAGCAGAGCGGCAAGCAGGCCCGCTACCGGGCGCTGGTGGAGCGGCTGCTCGCCCGGGGCGTACCGGTCGACGGGGTGGGCCACCAGTTCCACGTCTCGCTGGCCACGCCGGTGAGCAGCCTGGAGGCGGCGCTGGACGCGTTCACCGACCTGCCAGTGACCCAGGCCGTCACCGAACTCGACGTCACCACCGGCACCCCGGTCACCCAGGCGAACCTGATCGAGCAGGGCTACTACTACCGGGACGCCTTCCGGATCTTCCGGGAGCACACCGAGGAGCTGACGGCCGTCACGGTCTGGGGTCTCACCGACGGCCGTTCGTGGCGTTCGGCGAACGCGCCGCTGCTGTTCGACGACGACCTGCGGGCCAAGCCCGCCTATCACGGCGCGGCCGACGGTGAGCTGCCCGCCCGGCTGCGGACCGCCACCGTCTTCGCCGGTGACGTGGCGCTCACCGCCGCCGCGCCTGCGGACCTGACCTGGCGCAAGCTCCCGTTGCACCCGGTGGAGGAGGCGGCCCGGTTCCAGCTGCGCTGGGCACCGGACCACCTCACCGCGTACGTCACGGTCACCGACGCCACGGTCTCCGTCGACGACCGGGTCGAGTTCGTCCTCGACGGCGAGACCTACCGGGTCCGGCGGGACGGCACCGGTGACGTACCGGCCGTGGCAGCGGTCCGGGACGGCGGCTACCACCTGGTCGCCCACCTGCCGCTGACCGACGCCGTCCGGGGGGACACGCTCCCCCTCGACGTACGGGTCACCGACGACGGGACCACGTCGGCCTGGAACACCCCGGGCGCGGTCGGCACCCTGACCCTGGTGGAGGAGTTGTCGTACCTGGAGGTGCGCCGGGCGTCGAGCGCGCCGGGCGTCGACGGCACGGTGGACGCGGTCTGGGCGCAGGCGAGCACGGTGACCACGGCCAAGCAGGTCTCCGGCGCCGACGGTGCGGTCGCACAGGTCCGCACGCTGTGGCGGGACCAGACGCTCTACGTGCTGGCCGAGGTCACCGACCCGGTGGTGGACGTATCCGGGTCCGACCCGTGGACCCAGGACTCGGTGGAGATCTACGTCGACGCCGGTAACGCCAAGAACGGTTCCTACCGGTACGAAGACACCCAGATCCGGATCAACGCGGACAATGTCGTGTCGTTCGGCACCGGAGACGAGGCGTTCCAGGCGGGACGCCTGCGCAGCGCGACCGTGCGGACCGCGACCGGCTACACCGTCGAGGCCGCGATCAGCCTGCTCGAGCACGGCGGCCTCGACACGTTCCACGGCTTGGACTTCCAGGTCAACGACGCCTCCGGCGGTACGCGCACGGCGATCCGCAACTGGGCTGAGCAGGAGGGCGTCGGCTACCAGAGCACCGCCCGATGGGGAGTGGGCCGGTTGGTCGAGGGGTCGACCGTGGACGTCACGCTGACCCGGGTGGCCCGGTGGAACTCGGACAGCGGCGGGGGCTACTGCGCCACCATCACCGCCACCAACAACGGCGACAAGCCGGTGGCCTGGACCGCGATCGTCGACCTGGAGGGCGACATCTACACCGCGTGGAACTTCACCCGGGAGCGCCTGGCCGACGGCAGCTACCGGATCAGCGGTGTGGACTGGAACCGGACCCTGAAGCCCGGGGCCAGCACCGTCAGCGTCGGGTACTGCGCCAACCTGTGAGAGCCGGCACCGGCCCCGGCTGAGGTCGGGGCCTTGGCCGGCTCAGCAGAGACATTGCGACAGGGTACGGGCGCGACCTGTTCCGGTCCGCCCACCGCGAGCGGCTTGCCGCCGCAGTCGCTCGACTCTCTGGGCCTTCTCGCTGGCGCGCGTTGAATCTCGGCGCAGGCGGGGGGGTTGGCGGCCCGAGGGCCGCCATGTCGGGTACGGGCACTGTCGAGCTGACAGCGGCGACGGATCACCTGGGACCGGCCGAACACGTCCTGGCCCGGTGGTGACCGGTCCCGCCGTTCGCCCGGCCGGCCAGCAACCGTGCGCCACCGACACTGCCCAGCCTGCCAGCCCGCAACCTGCCGGCCTCTCGATCCGCCGAGGGGCCCGATAGCGCATACGGATCAGCTCGACAGCGGCCGACGACGTGACCCGGAGCCGGGCGCCGCCGAGAACACGAGACCGGATCGGGCCCAGGGCGTGGTGACGCCGCTGTCCCGGGCAGCGTCACGCCACCCGGGACAGCAGTCCGCCTCAGCCGGTCAGAAGTCGTCGTCGAAGCTGACCGAGCCGGTCACCCCGACCTGGTAGGCGGACACCCGCCGCTCGAAGAAGTTCGACAGCTCCTGGACGTCCTGCAACTCCATGAAGGCGAACGGGTTGCCGCTGCCGTACATCGGCGCGATGCCGAGCACGGCCAGCCGCCGGTCGGCCACGTGCTGGAGGTACTCCCGCATGTCGGCCAGCGACATCCCGGAGACACCCTGCTCCAGCAGGTCGGCGGCGAACTGCACCTCGCACTCGACCGCCTCGGCCAGCATGTCCTTGACCTGCTGCTCCATCTCGGCGTCGAACAGGTCCGGCTCCTCGGCCCGGACGGTGTCGACCACCTCGAACGCGAAGGCCATGTGCATGGACTCGTCGCGGAACACCCAGTTGGTGCCCGAGGCGAGGCCGTGCAGCAGACCCCGGGAACGCAGGAAGTAGACGTACGCGAAGGCGCCGTAGAAGAACAGGCCCTCGATGCAGGCGGCGAAACAGATCAGGTTCAGCAGGAAGGCCCGACGGTCCTCCCGGGTCCGCAGCTCGCGCAGTTCGAAGATCGAGTCGATCCACCTGAAGCAGAACTCGGCCTTGCGGGCGATCGACGGGATGTTCTCCACCGCCGCGAACGCCTCGAACCGTTCCTTCTCGTCCGGGACGTAGGTGTCCAGCAGGTTCAGGTAGAACTGGACGTGCACCGCCTCCTCGAACAACTGCCGAGAGAGATAGAGCCGCCCCTCCGGTGAGTTGACGTGTTGATAGAGGTTGAGCACCAGATTGTTGGCGACAATGGTGTCGCCGGTGGCGAAGAACGCCACGAGCCGCGACACCAGGTGCTGCTCCGCCGGGGAGAGCTTGGCCAGGTCTGCGAGGTCGGAGTGAAGGTCGACCTCCTCGACGGTCCAGGTGTTCTTGATCGCATCCTTGAACCGGTCGAAGAACTGCGGATAGCGCATCGGCCGCAGGGTCAGATCCATGCCGGGATCGAGCAGCATCTGCCGCTGCCCCGCGCTGGCGCTGGTGCTGGATTCGGAAACGGTGGTCACTGGCATGCCTCGCAGCTCTCGGGATTCTCCAGGGAGCAGGCCAGCGCCTCGTCGTCGCTCACCGCGACCACCGGCTTCACACCAGGGGTGACGGCGACGGTGGCCTGCTGGATGCGGGTCGCGGGACGCGACCGCAGGTAGTAGGTGGTCTTCAGCCCGGACTTCCAGGCATAGAGGTACATCGAGGAGAGCTTGCCGATGGTCGGCGCGCTCAGGAACAGGTTCAGCGACTGCGACTGGTCGATGAAGGGGGCACGGGCGGCCGCCAGGTCGATCAGCGCCCGCTGCGGCAGCTCCCACGCGGTACGGAACAGCTCGCGGACGTCCGCAGGAATCTCCGCGACGCCCTGCACGGAACCCTCGGCGCGCTTGATCTGCTCCCGGACCGGGGCCGTCCACAGCCCGCGCGCCTTCAGCTCGCGTACCAGATAGGTGTTGATCTGGAGGAACTCACCGGACATCGTCTCGCGCTTGAACAGGTTGGACACCTGCGGCTCGATGCACTCGTAGCAGCCGGCGATCGAGGCGATGGTGGCGGTCGGTGCGATCGCGACCAGCAGCGAGTTCCGCAGGCCGTGCCGGCCGATCGTCTCGCGCAGCGCGGCCCACCGCCCGGCCTGACCGACCTCGGCACCCCACAGGTCCGGGTGCAGCTCGCCCCGGGCGGCCCGGGTCTCGGCGTACGCGGGATGCGGGCCGAACCGCTCGGCGAGCCCGGCCGACGTCTCCAACGCGGTCAGGAAGATCTCCTCCTGCACCCGGGTCGACAACTCCCGGGCGGCCGGGGAGTCGAACGGCAGGCGCAGCGTGAAGAACGCGTCCTGCAGACCCATCAGCCCGAGCCCGACCGGACGCCAGCGCGGGTTCGACGCCGCCGCCTGCTCGGCCGGGTAGTAGTTGATGTCGATCACCCGGTCGAGGAACACCACGGCGGTACGCACCGTCGCCCGCAGCCGTTCCCAGTCGACGCCGTCCGCGGTGACGTGCGCGCCCAGGTTGACCGACCCGAGGTTGCACACCGCGGTCTCGGCATCGTCGTTGACCTCCAGGATCTCGGTGCACAGGTTCGACAGATGGATCGTGTTGCCCGGTGCGCCGGTCTGGTTGGACAGCCGGTTCGAGGCGTCCTTGAACGTCATCCACCCGTTGCCGGTCTGCGCGAGCGTCCGCATCATCCGCCCGTACAGGTCGCGGGCCTTGACGGTCTTGACCGCCTTCTTCTCCGCCGCGCGGTACGCCTCGTTGAACGCCTCGCCGAACAGGTCGGGCAGTTCGGGCGCGTCCGACGGGTCGACGAGCGACCAGTCGCCGTCCGCCTCGACCCGCCGCATGAACTCGTCCGGGATCCAGTTGGCGAGGTTCAGGTTGTGCGTCCGCCGGGACTCCTCGCCGGTGTTGTCCCGCAGTTCGAGGAACTCCTCGATGTCCGGGTGCCACGGTTCGAGATAGACGCAGGCCGCGCCCTTGCGGCGGCCGCCCTGGTTGACCGCGGCCACCCCGGCGTCCAGCGTCTTGAGGAACGGCACGATGCCGTTCGACCTGCCGTTGGTGCCCCGGATCAACGCTCCCCGACCGCGTACCCGGGACCAGGAGATCCCGATGCCACCGGAGAACTTGGACAGCTTCGCGACCTGGTGGTAGCGCTCGTAGATGGAATCGAGTTCGTCGCGGGGCGAGTCGACCAGGAAGCACGAGGACATCTGGGTGTGCCGGGTGCCGGAGTTGAACAGCGTCGGCGAACTCGGCAGGTAGGCCAGGCTGGACATCAGCCGGTAGAAGCCGATCGCCTCGCCGGGCGTCTGGGACAGGCCGCAGGCGACCCGCAACAGCCAGTACTGCGGCGTCTCCACCACGAGCCGGGTCTGCGGGTGCCGCAGCAGGTACCGGTCGGCGACCGTCCGCAGACCGAAGTACTCGAAGCGCAGGTCCCCCGCCGGGTCGATCGCGTCGTCCAGCTTGCGCGCGTTGCGGGCCACGAACGCGGCGGTATCGTCGCCGATCAGGCCCAGTCCGTGCGCGTACCGGATGGACTGACTGAAGCTGGCAACCTGCTGCCCACGGACCTCCTTGTCGACGTACGCGGCCAGCAGCCGGGCCGCCAGCTTCGAGTACTGCGGCTCCTCACCGATCAGTTCGGCCGCGGTCTGGATCGACAGCTTGTCCATCTCGGCGGTGGTCGCGCCGTCGTACAACCCGCTGATGGTCTTGGTGGCCACCCTCAGCGGGTCGATCTCGTCCAGGTCGGCGACCCACCGCTCCACCGCCTTGACGATCTTGTTGACGTCCACCGGCTCGGTGTCGCCGTTCCGCTTGCGGACCTGCATGACGTGCCGGCGCTGCTCCGGCCCCGCCTGCTCCTGGGTCACCGTCATGTTCCCCCTCCTCACGCCTGTCCCCGAGATCGTCGGGTCCGCGCGGGAGGACGCCGCCGGTCACCCGACGGCACTCCTGCCGTGACTGACCAGCCCATGGCGTCGGCTGTCCCGCGCGGCCTTCGACCGCCGCACACGTCGCGTGCGGCACGCTGGCAGGTCTTCGGACTCGTGGGCCTGGTGCTCGCGCCTACTGGCCGTCGCTTCCCAGACCTGGCGGGTCCAGTGCGTATGACGGCGGTCGTTCCCACTCACCGCTGCGGGGCAGTCCCGGATTCCCACCGAGTTCCCTCTTGCCTCGACCGTCGTGGAGCGGCGGCCGAACCAGCTACAGGGCACACCATATATGGGTGCGGTGCGGAGATGGCAACACCAGATGCTGTGCCGGGCGTGTCGTGTGCCGGATGTAGTTCACCCCGCCGACCGCCCGGCCGGGTACTCGATCATGCCCACTAGCATCGTCGCGTGCAGACTGCGGCCGGACCCGGCGACCGACGGGCACTGCTCGACATCCTCGTCCACGCCGCGAACCGGACACCCGACCAGGTCGTGGTGCACGTCCGCGACGACGGCGCCGAACGGACGGTCACCTTCCGGCAACTGCGGGACGATTCGCTGCGAATCGCGGGCGGCTACCGGGCAGCGGGGGTGGTCCCAGGCACCCCGGTGCTCCTGCTCGCCGACGCCGGGGACGACTTCCAGCCGCTGTTCTGGGGGGCGCTCGCCGCCGGGTTGGTCCCGGTGCCGCTGCCGCCCGAGCCGGCCCGGGTACGGGCGGTCCGCGCGCTGCTCACCGACGCGGTGACCGTGGTGGACGACACCACCGAAGCTGTGGCCGACGGGCTGGCGGGCCCGGTGCTGCGGCTGGCGGACCTGCGTACCGGCACCCCGCCGGAGGAGTTGTTCGCCGCCGCACCGACCGACGTGGCGTTCCTGCAGTTCTCCTCCGGCAGCACGGGCGCGCCGCGCGGGGTGGAGTTGACCCACGCCAACGTCCTGGCCAATGTGGAGCAGGCCCGGCTGGCCAGCGGCGCCGGGCCGGACGACGTGCTGGTCACCTGGATGCCGTTCTTCCACGACATGGGGTTGATCGGCACCCACCTGACCCCGCTCGCCATCGGGTGCAAGCAGGTCCGCGTCCCCCCGCTGGCGTTCGCCAAGCGCCCGGCGCTGTGGTTCACCACCGCTCACCGGCACCGCGCGACCCTGCTGTCGGCGGCGAACTTCGCGCTTGCGCTGGCCGTCCGCCGGGTGCCGGCGGACCTCCTCGCCACGCTGGACCTGAGCCGGGTCCGGTGCGTGGTGGTGGGCGCGGAGCCGATCTCCCCGACCGTATGGCGGGCGTTCCTGGCGCACGTCCGCCCGGCCGCGCTCGCCCCGTCCGCCCTGCGACCGGTGTACGGGCTGGCGGAGGCGACCCTCGCGGTGACCTTCCCGCCGCCGGGGGAGGTCGCCGCGCCGCTGGTGCTGGACCGGGCCGCGCTGAGCCAGGGCCGCGCGGTGCCCACCGGGCCGGGTACCCACGCCGTGGAGCTGATGGACCTGGGGTACCCGGTGCCCGGCTGCGAGGTCCGCATCGTCGACGAACGGCACCGGCCACTGCCCGAGGACCGGGTGGGCCTGATCGAGGTACGCGGCCCGAACGTGGCGCGCGGCTACCACCGGGATTCGCAGGCCAGCCGGGAGACCTTCGTGGACGGCTGGCTGCGCACCGGTGACCTGGGTTTCCGGCACGCCGGCCGGCTCTGCGTCACCGGCCGCGCGAAAGACGTGATCTTCGTCAACGGCCGGACGTTCCACGCCCCCGACCTGGAGGCGGTGGCCGCCGCGACCGTCGGGCTGCCGGCCACGGTGACCGCGGTGGTCGGCTGCACCGACCCGGACACCGGCGGCGAGCGGATCGTGGTGTTCGTGGCGTGGGCCCGTCCGCCGGTCGGGGCGGCCGTGGTGCTCGACGCGACGCGGGCCCGGGTCGCCGAGGCGGCCGGGCACGACGACGTGCGGGTGCTGCCGCTGCCGCCGGGCACGTTCGCCCGGACCACCAGCGGCAAGCTGCGGCGGCGACGGATGCGCGAACGCTACCTGGCCGGCGACTTCACCGACCGGGAACGCCGCTGGCACCCACCGGCGCACGGAGGTGCGCACCCGGCCGCACTCGGCGTCGCGCACCCATCGGCGGCCGGAGCGGCGTGCCCGGTGGCCGGGCCGCCGTCGGACGGCTCGGGGCCGCTGTCCCGGCGACGGGTCGAGCAGATCGTCCGGGCGGTCTGGGCCCGGGTGCTGGACCGGCCCGCCGACACCATCACGGCGGACGACCGCTTCCTGGCCATCGGGGGGTCGTCGCTCAAGGCGATGGAGGTGCTGGCCGGGCTGGAGGACGCCCTCGGCGCCACGTTCGATCCGGCGGACCTGCGGGACTGCCCCACCGTCGCCGCGCTGACCGACCGCATCCTGGCCGGGCCGCCCGCGACCCGGCCGGCACCGCCCGGCGGGCGCGCCCCGGCGTCGCAGGACGCCCGCCCCGGTACGGCGCCGCTCGCGGTGATCGGGATGGCCTGCCGGTTCCCCGGCGCGGACGACCCCGACGAGTTCTGGCGCTGCCTCGTCGACGGCGTCGACGCGGTACGGCCGGTGCCCAGTCACCGGTGGACGCCGCAGGACGGACGTCCCCGCTGGGGATCCTTCCTGGACGATCCGATGCGCCTCGACGCGGACTTCTTCGGGCTCACCGACGAGGAGGCCCGGCTCGCCGACCCGCACGCCCGGCTGTTCCTCGAGATCGGGTACGAGGCGCTCGACCGTGCCGGGTACGCCGGCCCGCGTCGGCAGGGCCGCCGCATCGGTGTCTTCGCCGCCGTCGGTGAGAGCGCCTACCCCGAGCTGCTGGCCGCCGCCGGTCCGGTCACCGCACCCGCGGCTCTGGTCGGGAACCTGCGCAATCTCGTCGCGGCCCGGCTGTCGCAGACGCTGGACCTCGTCGGACCCGCGATCGCGGTGGACACGGCCTGCTCCTCGGCGCTGGTCGCGCTGCACCTGGCCGCGCGCAGCCTCGCCACCGGCGAGTGCGACATCGCGCTGGTCGGCGGGGTGACCCTCCACCTCACCGAGACCGCCTACCGGCTGCTGGACGCCGCCGAGGCGTTGTCACCGACCGGGCGGTGTCGCGCCTTCGACGCCGACGCCGACGGTTTCGTGCCCGGCGAGGGTGGCGCGGCGCTGGTGCTGTGCCGCACCGACGACGCGTACGCCGCCGGGGATCGGGTGCTCGCCCTGGTCGCCGGCACCGCCGTCGGCAACGACGGCCGGTCGCTGAGCATGCTCGCCCCGAACCCGCAACGGCAGTGGGAGGTCATCGCCCGGGCGTACGCGGACGCCCGGCTCGATCCCGCCGCCGTCTCCTACGTCGAGGCCCACGGCACCGGCACCGGGCTCGGTGACCCGGTGGAGGTGCGCTCACTGGCCGCCGCGTTCCCCCGCCGTCCCGACGGCATGCCCCGTTGGTTGGGTTCGGTCAAGACCAACCTGGGGCACCTGCTCAACACCGCCGGGATGCCGGCGCTGCTCAAGGTGATGCTGGCTCTGCGGCACCGGCAGTTGCCGCCGTCGTTGCACCACGTCCGGCCGTCCACCCGGTACGACCTGGACGCCGCCGGTTTCGCGGTGGTCACCGAGGCACGCCCGTGGACCGCACCCGGGCCGCTGGTCGCCGGGGTGAACGCGTTCGGCTTCGGCGGCACCAACGCGCACGCCGTCCTGTGCGAGGCGCCACCCCGCGAACCCGCTCCTCCGCCGGCCGGCACCGGCGTGCATCTGGTGACGCTCACCGCGCGGTCGGCGTACGCGCTGCGGCGCAGCGCCCATGACCTCGCCGGGCACCTGCGCGCCCGGCCCGACCTCGACGTGGCCGACGTGGTCGCCAGCGCCGGGACGTCCCGCGACGACGCGCCGTACCGGCTGGCGCTCGTCGCCGACGGCACCGGGCTGGCCGACCGGTTGGCCGCCGCCGCGAGCGCGTACCGCGACGAGCCGGTCCGCCGTCGGCCGCGTACCGTCTTCGTCTTTCCCGGCGACGGACCGCCACTGCCCGCACCCGCGGTCCGGGACCTGCACGACCGGCTCCCCGTCTTCCGGGCCCTGCTGACCAGGGCCTGTGCCGCCGCCGGTCCGGTGGCGGGACGACCCCTGCTGTCCTGGTGCCTGGGGGACGGCGAGGCGGACCAGCCGGACGGTCGGGTCACCGGCCCGGCGGGCGTGGTGGTGGCCCTGGCGTTGGCCGGGCAACTCGCCGCGTGGGGCGTACGGCCCGACGCGCTCCTCGGACACGGGGTGGGTGAGTTGGCGGCGGCCGCCGCCAGCGGCGCGCTGGGTGTCGCCGAGGCGGTGCGGCGGACCGTCGCACTCGCCGACCCGGCCGAGGACCGCCACGCCGACGACGGGTACGCCGCCCTCGCGGCGCTGCGGGGCGTCCCGGTGTTCAGCCCGGCGGCCGGGCGGTGGGATCCGCCGGACCCGGTCCGGTGGGTGACCGGTACGGCGACCGGGCCGGAGTTGCGCGCGGCGTGGCGCCGGCTCCACGACGACGGGTACGACACCGTGGTCGAGCTGGGCGTCGCCGACCCGACCCGGGACAGCGTCGACCTCCTGACGGACGCCGGGACCGGCCTGACCCGGGTGGTCGCGGTGCGCTGCGGGTCGGACACCGGTACCGCGTCGTTGCTGGCCACGGCCGGACTGCTCTGGGCCCGGGGTAGTCCGCTCGACCGGCCCGCCCTGTACGCCGGTCGGCGGCGGGTGCCGGTGCCGACCTATCCGTTCGCGCGTCGCGCCTACCCGCCACCGGGGCCGGCGCACGCCGTACCGGTGCACGCCGTCGCCTGGCGGGAGGTGCCGACGGTCGCGGGCGTGCCTGCCCGGCGGGTGCGGCTGTGCGGCCCGGGGGTGGGTGGCCCGTTCGCCGACGCCCTGGCCGTCGCGCTCACCGCCGACGGGATCGAGGTCCGCACCGACCCGGCACGGGCCGACACTCCCACGGACCTCGCTCCGGACGCCTCCGGACCGCCGCCGGAGACCACCGTGCTGCTCGCCGGGGCGGCGGTGGACACGCCGGACGTGGCCGCGCTCGACGTCGCCGTCGCCGAGCAGGTACGCGCCGTCCGCGCCCTGATCGACGAGGGTGTCGACCGGCCAGGCCGGCTGCTGGTGGTCACCGAGGACGTGCACGTCACCGGCGCGGCGGCGGAGCGTGGCCGCCCGGTGCAGGCGGTGCTGGCCGGGCTGGCCGCCGCGCTCGCCGACGAGCGTCCCGGCCTGCTCGTGCACGCCGTGGATCTGTCCTCGTCGGACGGTACGGCGGCACGGGTCGACGCCGTCCGCCGCGAGATGTGCGCCTTCGCCGGGGACCCGGCACCCGCCGACGGGCACGCCTCGCCCGGCCCGCTCGTGGGGGCCGGGGTGGCCTGGCGGGGCGGACGCCGCCTGGCCCGGTTCCTCGATCCGGTGCCGACGGCCGCGGACCGGACCGACGAACCTGCTGGTGGCGGACCCGTCGCGGGTGCCGTCCACCTGATCGTCGGTGGTGCCGGTGGCGTGGGCGCCGCGCTGGCCCGGTCCCTGGCCCGCCGGGATGGAC
Organism: Micromonospora craniellae; assembly: GCF_014764405.1. Classification (NCBI taxonomy): domain Bacteria; kingdom Bacillati; phylum Actinomycetota; class Actinomycetes; order Micromonosporales; family Micromonosporaceae; genus Micromonospora; species Micromonospora craniellae. The sequence goes on from NZ_CP061725.1 coordinate 6,598,922, forward strand.
CGACCCTGCTGCTGGCCGGCCGGTCCGACCGGGCACCGGCCGCGTTGCTGGCGGAGCTGACCGCGCGGGGCGCGACGGCGACGTACCACCGGTGTGACGTGACCGTGCCCGCCGACGTCGACGCCCTGCTCGCCGCGGTGCCCCGGGTCGACACCGTGTTCCACGCCGCCGGCACCGTCCGGGTCGGCACTCTGCGCGCCAAGTCCGTCCAGGACGTACTCGCCGTGCTGGGTCCGAAGGTGCGTGGCAGTCACCTGCTCGCCGAAGCGCTGCGTCGACACGGCCACGACCGCACGGTGCTGGTCGGGTTCTCGTCGGTCAGCGCCGTGCTGCCCGGCCTGGCCGGCGCGATCGGCGACTACGCCGCCGCCAACCGGTTCCTCGACGCGTTCGCCGCCGCGCACCGGGCCGCCGGCCGTCCCGTCCAGGCGGTCGGCTTCGCCGCGATCAGCGACACCGGCATGGCCGCCCGCACGGGCCGGACCGGCACCGGGGCGATGCGGGTCGACGACGCGCTGCGCGGCCTGGCGGTCGCCCGCCACGTCGACGCCGCACACCTCGTCGTCGCGGATCCGGTCGCCGTCCCGCGGGTCGCCGCCCCGCCGCCCGCCGTCCCGGTCGACGCCACCGTCGGTGCCGCTGACGCTGCCGTCGGTGCCGCCGATGGTGGACCGGCCGGTGTGGACGGCGGGCCGGGGCGGGGCGAGGTGGCCCGGCTGCTGCGGCGACTACTCGCCGAACCGCTGCACCGGCGGCCCGACGAGATCGCCGACGACACCTCGTTCCTCGCCCTCGGCCTGGACTCGCTGGCCGCAGTGGACCTGGTCAAACGACTGGAGGAGGAACTCGGCCGGGACCTGCCGGTCACCCTGTTCTTCGAGTACACCACCGTCGCCGACCTGGCCGCCCATCTCACCGGAGCGCGCGGCGTCGAGCCGGTCCCGCCCACGGCGCGCGCGCCGCTGGACGAGTCGCGGACGCTGGTCGAGGGCGAGCCCTTCCCGCTGACCGCCGTGCAGCGGGCCTTCCACGTCAACGAACGGCTCCACCCCACCGTGGCGAGCTTCGCCTTCGTCCAGCAGACCGTCACCGGTCCCCTCGACGCCGGACTGCTCGGGCAGGCGCTGGCCCGCCTGGAGGCGCGCCACCCGATGCTGCGGGTCCGGTTCACGCCCGGTCCGGGTACGCCTCGGCAGGTGGTCCCGCCCGTGCCGGTCCACCCGGCTCCGACGACGCCGGACTGGTACGCGGTGCGGTCGCTCACCGAGCCGCTCGCCGAGGCAGGGGAGCGGCTGTGCAACACCCCGGTCGACCTGACCCGACAGCCGCCGCTGCGGGTGGTTCTCGTCCGGGAGGGTGCCGATCGGGCCCACCTGATGCTGGTGCTGCACCACGCGGCCGGGGACGGGTTCAGCCTGAACCTGCTCAGCGAGGAGCTGTGGGCCGACTACACCGCACTGGCCCACGGTCGCGCCCCGGTGGTCCGACCGCCGGCCCCCGGATTCGACGCGTACGCGCGCGAGGTGACCGTGCCCGCGCCGGAGGATCTGGCGTACTGGCGGGGCCTGCTGGCCGGCGGCGCGGCGCTGCGGCTGCCGTTCGACGGCGACCCGGACACGCCTCCCGGCCCGCCCGTGCTGACCCATCAGGGTGAGCTGGCGCCGGAGCTGGTGGCGGTGTTGCGGGAGCGGGCCGCTCAGGCCGGTGTGTCGCTGTTCCACCTGCTCCTGGCCGGGTACATGCGCTGCCTGGCCCGGTGGGGCGGGCAGCGACGCGTACCGGTGACGGTGGCGCGGGCCGGTCGGGACGCCCGGTTGGCCGGCATCGACCGGATCGTCGGGCCGTTCGCCGACACCCTGCCCGTGGTGATCGACGTGGATCCCGACGAGCCGGTCGGGCAGCTCGCCGACCGGCTCCGGGTGACCTGGTCGGCGGCGCAGCGGCACGGCTCGGTCACCAGCCTCGACCTGGCCCGGCTGCTCGACCGGCCCGGCGCGGGGCCGCGCACCGCCAGCCCGGCCGGGTTCAGCTTCGCCCGGTTCCCGGTCACCCGCGATCCGGACTGTCCCGTCGACGTCACGCCCACGGCGGCCGGTTCGGGCTCCGCCGCCACCCGGCTCAGCCTGCTCTGCTGGGAGTCCGGCGACGGTCTCGGCCTGTCCTGGAACTTCCCGCGCCGACTGTTCACCCGGGCGACCGTGGCCCGGCTCGCCGCCGAGCACCGGGACGACCTCGTCACGATCGCCACCGGCCGACCGCCGCTGTCCACCGTGGAGCGGGCGGCGACCGCGCTGGACGCCACCCCCGCCGGACAGCGGTCCGCCGAGGCCGACCGGGCCGTGGCGCACCGCTCCGACGCCGGTCCGGCCGGGCAGCGGTCCGCCCACGCCGACCAGGTCGAGCGGCAGCCGGTCGACGGCGGCGACGTGACCGCCCGGATCCGGGCGGTCTGCCGGCGTACCCCGGACGCAGTGGCCGTGACGACCGGCGAGCGGACCATGACCTACCGGACACTTGACCGCGACGCCGACCGGGTGGCCGCGCTGCTCGCCCGGCACGGCGTCCGTCCCGGCGACCGGGTCGGCCTGCTCACCGCGCCCGGCCCGCAGACCGTCGTCGGGGTGGTCGGCATCCTGCGGGCCGGTGCCGCCTGGGTGCCGCTGGACACGGCCCACCCGCCGACCCGCCTCGCCGACCATCTGGTCCGCGCCGGAGCCGGACTGCTGCTGCACGACGACGAGTCGGCCGCCATCGCGGCCCGCCTCGACGCTGCCGCACGACCGGTCCTCTTCGGCCCGGGCACGGACGACGCGGTCGAGGAACACGACGTCCCGTCGGTGCCCGACGCGGCACCGGACCGGACGGCGTACGTGATCTTCACCTCGGGGTCGACCGGGCGGCCCAAGGGCGTACCGGTCAGCCATCGGTCGATGCGCACCTACCTCGACTGGGCCGTGGCCACCTTCGACTACCGGCCCGGCGACCGGCTCGCCCAGACGGCGTCGAGCTGCTTCGACGCGTCGGTCCGGCAGATCCTGGCCCCGCTGCTGGTCGGGGCCACCGTGGTCACCTTCACCCGCGCCCAGCTCCGCGACCCGCAGGTGTTGCTGTCCCGGATCGCCGCAGACCGGATCACGGTGTGGAGTTCGGTCCCCACCCTGTGGGAGCGGATCCTGCGCAGCGCCGAGGAGCACGTACGCCGGCACGGCGAGGCACCCGACCTGACCGCGTTGCGCTGGGTGCACGTGGGCGGCGAGGAGCTGTCGCCGGTGGCGGTCCGGCGCTGGTTCGACCTCTACGGCGACGCCCGGATCACCAACCTGTACGGCCCGACCGAGGCCACCATCAACGCCACCTGGCACCTGATCGACAAACGGCCGGACGACACGGTACGCCGGCTGCCGATCGGCCGCCCGGTCGGCGGGGCGGTGGTACGCGTCGTCGACCCGGCCGGGCGGGTGTGCCCACCCGGCGCGGCCGGCGAGCTGTACCTCGGCGGTGCCGGGCTCACCACCGGCTACCTCGGCGAGCCGGAGCTGACCGGGGCGGCGTTCGTGGTCCACGACGGCGAGCGGTTCTATCGCAGCGGCGACCGGGGGCGGCTCGCGCCGGACGGGACCCTGGAGTTCCTGGGCCGACTCGACGACCAGGTGAAGATCCACGGCCACCGGGTGGAGCCCGGCGAGATCGAGGCGGTGCTGCGGACCCACCCGGAGGTCGCCTCCGCGACCGTCCTGCACCATGCCGATCCGTACCCCCGGCTGCACGCCTTCGTGCTGCCCGCACCGCAGGCCACCCCGACCACGGCCGCGCTGCGTGCCCACCTGGCCGCCCACCTGCCGGCGCACATGGTGCCCGCGCGCATCCACCTGCTGGACAGCCTGCCGCTGACCGCCACCGGCAAGGTCGACCGCGAATCGCTGGCGGCGCTGGTCACCTCGGCCACCGACAGCCGCGCACCCGCCCCGGCGGACGCAGACGTCGCGGCCCCTGCTCGCGCGACCGCCGGCGCGCCGGCCGGTACCGAAGCGGAGCTGGCCCGGATCTGGGCCGGTCTGCTGGCCGTGCCGGCGGTCGGCCCGCACGACGACTTCTTCGCCCTCGGCGGCGACTCCATCCTGGCCCTGGAGCTCTTCGCCCACCTTCAGCAGAACAGCGCCGTCACGGCGAGCCCGACGCTCATCTACGAGCACCGGACCCCGGCCGCCCTGGCCGCCGTGCTCGACGCCGAGGCGACCACCGGCGACGACCTGCCCACCGACGCTCCGGCGGACGCCACGGCCGGTCCGGTCACCGTCGACCGTTCGGTGGCCGACGCCGTACCGCAGGCGGGTTCCGCCGCGCCGTTCCCGGTGACCGCAGCGCAGCGCGGCTTCCTGCTCGCCGACGCCGTCGCGCCCGGCGCCGGCACTGCCTGGCTGGCCCGGCTGCGGCTGCACGGGCCGCTGCGCCGGGACGCCTTCCAGCGTGCGGTGGACGTGCTGGTCGCCCGGCACCCGATGCTGCGGACCGTCTTCCCAGCCGGTGCCCGGCCACCGGTGCAGCAGGAACTGCCCGCCGCGATGCGGCTGCCGGTGGCGTACGAGAGCGTGACCGACCTCGCCGGCCTCGGCGCGCGGGTGGCCGAGGAGCGTCGTCGACGCTTCGAGCCGTGGGCCTGGCCCCTGCTGCGGCTGCGACTGCTGCGGCTCGCGCCGGACGAGCACGTCCTGCTGGTGCACGCCCACCACCTGATCGGTGACGGCTACAGCGCCGCGCTGCTGGGCCACGAACTGCTGGCCGCCTACCACGCCGACGGGACGGCCGATCCGCTGCCACCGCTGCGGGCCGGTTTCCGGGACTACGTACGGCTGCTGGCGGAGCATACCGCCGGGGCACCGGACCCGGCCGCGTACGCCTGGTGGTCGCAGCGGTTCGGGTCCGCGTACCGGCCGCCGGTGCTGCGCGCGGACACCGACCGGCCGGACGCCGACGGCACCACCGACCGGAGCACCCTGGTCCGCTCGTTCACGCTCGACGCCACGGTGGTCGCCGGACTGCGCCGGCTCGCCGTCGACGCGTCGACCACCCTGTACGCGCCGGTGCTGACCGCGTACCACCGGGTGCTGGCCCGGCTCACCGGCCAGCACGACCTGGTCCTCGGGCTGGCCGTCACCGGACGCGACCATCCACTGCCGGACCTGCACCGGATCTTCGGTCCGTGTGCGGCGATGCTGCCGCTGCGCCTGGCCGGCACCGACGCCTTCCCGGTCCACCTGGCCCGGGTCGCGGCCGAGGTCACCGCCGCCCGGCAGCACGCCGACCCGCCGTCGATCGCGGCAGCCGTACCCGCCCGACGGCCCGACGGCGCGCCGGCCGGCGCCCAGTTCTTCTTCAGCTTCCTGGACTTCGACGCGCTACGGCCCGCCACCCCGGCGACGCTCGGTACAGCCGGGTCGGACCGGCTCGACCTCTCCTGGGACGAGGACACCGAACTCGCCCCGCCGCCGCTGGGCACCGACCTGTTCCTGACGGCCCGGCCGGTGGCCGACGGCCTGCGGGTCACCCTGCGCGGCTCCCCTACGGCGGTGACCGCCACCGACCTGGAGCAGCTCGCCGACCGGCTACGCACCGACCTGAGCATCGCGGCGACCGAGCCGGGCCGAGGGACGACCGAGCCGAACGCAGACGCGACCGAGATGAGCCCAGCATCTACCGAGTCGAGCCCGGGCGCGACCGGGTCGAGCGCGGCGGGGACCGATCGGCCGCGCGCCGGCAGCCGGGCGGGCGCGACGCCTGACACCGGGCCGTCGACCGGGTTGACCGCCGCCATCGTCGGGTACCTGCCCTCCCCCGCGCAGCTCGCCGTGATCGCCGGTCTGCCGGCGGGGAGCCTGCCCCGCGACCAGCTCCGTGAGCTGCTCTTCCCCGGTGCTCGGCCCCGGCTGTTGGAGGAGTTGGCCACCCCGCTGGGCACCTCCGGTTTCGTCTGCCTGCCCCGCTTCGCCGACGAGTTGACCACCGCCGGGGACCGGCTCGCCACCGAGGCCGCCGCCGCCGTCGACCTCGCCGCCGGCCTCGGTGCGGCCTGTGTCTCCCTCGCCGGCCTGATCCCCGCTCTCACCGGGTACGGCGTGGGGGTGCTACGGCGGACCCGTACCGCCACGGCGGTCACCACGGGTCACGCGGCCACCGTCGTCTCGGTGGTCCTCACCGTCGAAGCGGCGCTGGCGGCGGCCGGGCGGAGCCTGGCCGGGCGGACCGTCGCCGTGGCAGGTCTCGGCTCGATCGGGTTCTCCTCGCTCCGGCTGCTGCTGGCCCGCGCACCCCGTCCACCGGCGCGGCTGCTGCTCTGCGACCTTCCGGCGGTCGCGCCCCGGCTGGCCGATCAGGTGGCCCGGCTCCGCGCCGACGGGCTCACCGCCGCCGTCGAGATCTGCCCCACCACCCCGGCGGTGCCCGACCTCGCGTACGCCGCCGACCTGATCATCGGTGCCACCAGCGCGGCCACCGAACCGCTCGACGTCGACCGGCTGCGTCCCGGCACTATCGTGGTGGACGACTCCTTCCCGCACGCGCTGGATCCCGCCCGGGCGCTGGCCCGGATGCGACGCGACCTCGACGTGCTGGTGGTCGGCGGCGGGCTGCTGCAGGTGGGGCGGACCAGCCGTAGCGTGCCGGTGGACCTGCCGTCGGCGGCGATCGCCGGTCACGCGGCAGCGCTCGGGCTACCCGGCACCATCGCCTCCTGCCAGTTGGAGTCACTGTTGCGCGCCGGTACGCCCACGCTGCCGCTGGTGCACGGTCTGGTGGACGACCCGACGGCGGCGGCGTACGCGGTGGCGCTGGACGCGGCGGGAATCACCGCCGGGCCGCTGCACCTGCTACGTCACCTCGTCGAGCCGGACCTCCCGGCGGGGCTGCCGGAGGTGCCGGCCACCTGAGGCACCCGCTGCCGCGGGTGCCGCACCGCCGGGCGTGAGCTGCGGTTCTCGTGCAGCGCGAGCAGGACCACCGAGGCCAACACCAGCGTCAGGCCGACCCACTGGCTGGTGCCGAGTCGCCCGTCGAGCAGGGTGAGCCCGACCAGGGCGGCGGTCAGTGGGAAGGCCAGTTCGGCCAGGGTCGCGTTGGACGCGGGCGTACGCCGCAGGGCGTGGTAGTACAGCGTCAGGGCGAGCAGGCCGGGGATGGCGGCGAGCAGCACCAGCCGGGGCACCAGCTCGATCGGCACGCTGACCGGGGTGCCGGTGGCCGCCGCGAAGGTGGCCAACGTGACCAGGCCGACGCTGAACCGCAGCGTGGTGACGTGCAGGAAGGACAGTTCCGCGCTGACCATCCGGCCGAGGACGGTCCCGGCCGCCCAGAGCGCGGCAGCGCCGAAGGCGAGTCCGGCCGCGGCCAGGCCGCGCGGCTGCGCCGCCAGCGGATCCGGGAAGGCCAGCAGCCAGGAGCCGACGAGCGCGGGCACCGCGAAGAGGCCGAACCGGGGGCCGACCCGCTCGCCCAGCAGTACGGCGGCCAGGACCAGGGCGAGCACCGGCTGGAGTTTCTGCAACACCTGCGGGGTGATCGGGTCGCCCAGCCGGAACGCGGCGGTGAACAGCGTCGTGGCCAGTGCCGAGGAACCGGCGCCGATCACCAGCACGGCCAGCTTCGTCCGCACCGAGGACCGGACCAGCGCGCGTACGGCCGGGATCAGCCAGGGCGAGACCAGCAGCACCAGCACGACGTGTTCGGCCAGCACCACGCTCAACGCGGGGAGCTGTCGGGCCAACGGTTCCCGGAGCAGGCTGGAGAAGCCCCAGAGGCTGGCGGCCACGGCGACCAGCCAGGTGCGATCGCCGGTGGCCCGGCTGGTGAGCGGGCTCATCGTGTCCTTCCGGTGGGTGCCGACCTCATGATCAGTGAACCATTCTCGACCGTCGGGGCCGAGGTGACCTCAGGCCGGGTGCCGGACGCCGGGCGGTTGGGCCGGACGGACGGGCCGGGTGACGCCGGGAGGGCCGGCGGGCTGCGTCGCGACCCACGCGCGGGTGCTGGCCCCGAGATGACCGGCCCGCAGGTCCAGGAGGTGAGCCACAGTGTCCACGTCCCGGCGCAGCCCTCGGGAGAGCACCGGCAGGTCGTGGTAGCCGTCGGCGAGGAATCTGCGGCGCGAGCCGGGCCCGAGGTAGGGGCGGAAGTCGGCGGCCTCGGTCAGCGCCAGCAGGGTGGTGCCGGTGCCGTCGGCGTCCGGGACGACGGCCCGTGGGTACGGTCCGGCCGCCGCCAGCGCCGCGTCGAACTCCGCCGGTCGGGCCGCGGCGAGGTCGGCCATCACCACGGCCAGGCGTGCGTCGCCGTACGCCTCCCCGGCGAGCCGGAGCGCCGCGTGGGCCTCCCGGTTCAGGTCCGGCGGGCCGGCGCTGGCGGCGACCACGGCACCGCAGGCCAACGCCACGGCGGCCACTTCCGGGTCGGTGGTGGCGACGACGACGGCGCGTACCCGCCGGGCCCGGGTCAGCCCGCCGAGCACGTCGGTCAGCATCGCCCGGGCCAGCGCGGCACGGTCGGCGGCGGCCAGGCCGACGCACCGGGTCTTGGCCGCCGCGAAGGACTTGGCGGGTACGACCACCACCCACGAGCCGGGTGTCACGTCTCCGGTTCCATCCGGGTCAGCCGGCCGTACAGCTCCGGCCGGCGGTCGCGCAGGAACGGACGGCGACGGCGGGACAGGTCCACCAGGTCCAGGTCCACCTCGGCCACCGCGATGTCGTCCCGGTCGTCGGCGGCCTGGGCGAGTACGTCGCCGTTGGGGCCGTAGACCGCGCTGAGGCCGAAGTACTCCTTGGTCCCCTCGGTGCCGACCCGGTTCGCGCAGATCACGAAGAGCCCGTTGAACACGGCGTGGGCCCGCAGCTCCAACTGGAACACCTCGCGCATCGGCGCGCTCGCGGAGGCGACCGGCACGCAGAGCACCGAGCCGCCACGCAGGGCCACCACGCGGCTGAGTTCGGGGAAGTGCCGCTCGTAGCAGATGATGGTGCCGACCCCGGTCTCCCCGGTCTGCACCACGTCGGGCTCGGTGCCGCCCGGCTGGAAGTAGAACTTCTCCGGGAAGCCGTTGGAGAACGGCAGGTGCGACTTGCGGTACACCGACCTCAGTTCACCGTCGACGTAGGTGCAGGCGGTGTTGTGGTAGACACCGGGGACCTGGCCCGCCTCGAAGATCGACGAGACGACCGTCATCCGGTGCCGCTTCGACCGCTCGGCCGCCATCCGGTTCGACGGACCGTCGAGCCCCTCGGCGTACCGGAAGTAGTCCAGGTCGGGCTCGGGTTGGACGAACGGCACCGCGAAGAGCTCCGGCAGCAGCAGGATGCGGGTGCCCTGGTCGGCGGCGGCGTCGATCAGGTCGGCGGCGCGGCCGATCGTCTCGGTGCGGTCGTCGGTGGCGCGGAGTTGCAGGGCGGCGAGTTTCACGCGGGGACCTTTCCGACCGCCGGGGCGAGGCCGCTCAGAGCCAGCCCCGAACGGGTCTTGTACCGCTTGTTGACGCTGATCAGGACTGCGGTCAGGGGTTCCAGTTGGCGGGTCATCCCTTCGCGGCCTGGGCCAGCCGGGTGAGGGTCTGCTCCTTGTCGCCGAGCGTGGAGATGATCGGGCAGCGCACCCCCGCCTCCTGGTACGCCTGGAGCTTCTGGAAGGCGTCGTCGGTGGTGCCGCAGGCGGTGACGTTCTGCACCAGGCTGTTGGGGACCAGGTGCATCGCCCGCTTGATGTCCTCCGGCGTGGCGGGCCAGCCGGCGATCTCCTGCAACCGGTCGACGAGTTCCCGCTCCACCCCGCAGTGCTCCGCGATGTGCGGCTGCTGGCACAGGTAGAGGGTGAGGAACGCCTTGCAGGCGTCGATGGCCTCCTGCGGATCGGCGTCGTTGACGCTGCACGAGACGATCTGGGTCAGGTCGATGGCGTCGCGGCGGTCAGTCCGCTTGGCCAGGCCACGGCCGATCGCCTCCCGGGCACCCACCATGTACGACGGCGGAAGCAGGAAGTCCATGTGCACGCCGTCGCTGATCTCCCCGGCGAGTTCGAGCATCCGGGGACCGACCGCGCCGATGTAGATCGGGATGTCGACCGGCTTGTTCTCCCGGTACATGCTGTCGAAGCGCACGTCCTGCATCTGCACGAACTCGCCGTCGAAGTTGACGACCTCGTTGCGGAAGAACGCCTGGAGCACGCCGATGTACTCGCGCATCGACTTGAGCGGCTTGGACAGCGGCTGGCCGACCTTGGTCGCCAGCGGCTCCCACCAGGCGCCGATGCCCAGGATGGCCCGGCCCGGCGCGACCTCGTCCAGCGTCTTGAAGGTGACCGCCATCAGGGCCGCGTTGCGACTCTTGTTGTTGACCACACCGGTGCCGATCTTCACGTTCCGCGTCTTGCTCGCGATGATCGCCGCCGGGACGATGCCGTCGCGGGCGAGTCGTCCCTCGGCGACCCAGACGGACTCGAACCCGTTCTGGTCGGCGAACTCAGCCTGCCAGTAGGTCTGTTCCAGGCTGAGTCGCTCACCGACGTGGATACCCAGGGGAAGTGTCATCTGTCCAGCTCCGCTCGTACGTGGTGCAGGGGATTCGGTGGGTCAGTGCAGACGCGGCGCGGCGCGGGTCAGGAAGGCGCCCCGGCCGGGGGTGTCGGTCCGCAGGCCGTCCGGGTCGACGAGGTGCTCGCCCCGGGAGAAGACGTGCACGGGTCGACCGGTCACGCGCATGCCCTCGTAGATGTTGTAGTCGGTGCGTGTGTGCGAGCCCGCCGCCGTGATCACGTGGTCGGCGGCCGGGTCCCAGATCACCAGGTCGGCGTCCGCTCCGACCGCGACGACGCCCTTGCGGGGGAACAGGCCGAACAGCTTGGCCGGGCGGGCGGCGACCAGGTCCACGAAGCGGCACGGGTCGATCACCCCGCTCACCACGCCGGACTGCCAGAGGACCATCAGTCGGTCCTCGACGCCGGGGACCCCGTTGGGCACCTTCGGGAAGTAGCCGGGGCTGCGCAGCTTCTGCGGCGGCAGGTCCTCGGGTTGGTGCAGGCAGAAACCGGCGTGGTCGGTGGCGACGGTGGACAGAGCGCCGGTGGCGAGCATCCGCCAGAGGCCGTCCTGGTTGCTGCGTTCCCGGATCGGCGGGGAGCAGACGTACGCGGCGGCCCGCTCCCCCAGGTCGGCGTAGTCCTCGTAGGCCACCACGAGGTACTGCGGACAGGTCTCGCCGTAGACCCGTGACCCGGCGGCCCGGGCCTGGCTGATCTCGTCGGCCGCCGCCGCGCTGGACACGTGCACCACGTACAGCGGTGTGCCGATGCTGTCGGCGAGCACGACCGCGCGATGCACCGCCTCGGCCTCGGAGTCGTGCCCGTGCGCCCGCATGTGGAAGCTCTCGGCGGTCCGGCCGCTGTCCACCAGGCGCCGCACCTCCCGGGCCACCATGTGGCCGTTCTCGGCGTGCACCATCGGCAGCACGTCGAGGTCGCGGGCCAGTTCGAAGCCGTCGAGCAGTTCGTCGTCGTCGACCATCTGGCCCGGATAGGCCATGAAGAACTTCCAGCTGGTCGCGCCCTCTCCGACCAGCCGGCGCAGGTCGTCGAGGACGTCCGGCTGGGCGGCGCGGGGCGGGACGATGGCGTGCAGGCCGACATCCACCACGGCCTTGGCGGCGGCCGTGTCCCGCCGCCGCAGGTACGTGTCGTACAGCGTCCGGTCGGGTTCCTTCTTGACGAAGTCGATGACCGTGGTGGTGCCGCCGCACGCCGCCGCGACCGTCCCGCTGTGGAAGTCGTCGGCGGTGTGGGTGCTGAAGCCGTCGACCGGGTACTCCAGGTGGGTGTGCGCGTCGATGCCACCGGGCATGACCAGCTTGCCGGTCGCGTCCACCACGTGGTCGGCGGTCCAGTCCGTGCCGGTGCCGAGGGCGACGATCCGGCCGTCGCGTACCAGCACGTCGGCGCGGATCGCGGCGTCGGCGTTGACGACCGTGCCGTTGGTGATCAGCGTCGTCGGCATCGTGCCTCTCCTCTCCCCGGCGGGTCTGTCACCCGCCGCGCCGTCGCCTCAGTTCTGGTAGTGCTCGTCGGCGAGGTCGAGCACCTCGTCGAGGACGCCGAGCGCGAGGTCGATCTCCTCGGCGTTGATGATCAGTGGTGGGGTCAGCCGCAGGACGTTGAAGTTGGCGGTCAGGTAGACGCCCCGCTGCATCGCGGCCTTGAGCAGCCGGCCGACCGGTGCGGCGGCGGCTCCCTTGGCGTTGAACGGCACAAGCGGTTCCCGGGTGTCGCGGTCGCGGACCAGCTCCACGCCGTAGAACAGCCCCCGGCCCCGGATCTCGCCGATGCTCGGGTGGCGTCCGGCCAGCTCGGCCAGACCGGCACCGAGCCGCTCCCCCATCGCCCGGGCGTTGTCCACCACGCCCTCGTCCTGCATGATCCGCAGGGATGCCACGCCAGAGGCGCAGGCTAGTGGGTGCCCGGCGTACGTCAGGCCGCCCCAGAACATGTTGTCGCGCAGCCACTCGGAGATCCGGGCGGAGACCGTCATCGCGCCGAGCGGCACGTACCCGGAGTTCAGCCCCTTGGCGGTGGTGAGGATGTCCGGCACCACGTCCCAGTGGTCGCAGGCGAACCACTCGCCGGTACGCCCGAACCCCGCCATCACCTCGTCGAAGATGAGCAGGATGCCGTACCGGTCGCAGACCTCCCGCAACGACCTCAGGTATCCGTCGGGCGGGTAGAGCAGCCCGTTCGTGCCGGTGACCGGCTCGACGATCACGGCGGCGACGGTCTCCGGGTTCTCGTACCGGAGGATCTCCTCCAGGTGCGGGCCGCCGGAGCAGACCGGGCACGGGTCGGGGTGCCCGGCCGGGCAGCGGTAGGTGTACGGGTCGAGCATCCGCACCACGCCGCTCATCCCCGGCTCAGCCGCCCACCGGCGCGGGTCGCCGGTCAGCGACATCGCGCCCGCCGTGGCGCCGTGGTACGAACGGTACCGGGCGATGACCTTCTGTCGGCCGGTGACGTGCCGGGCCAGCCGGACGGCGTTCTCGTTGGCCGCCGCGCCGCCGGTGGTGAAGAAGCTCATCTTGAGGTCACCGGGGGTGAGCCCGGCCATCATCTCGGCCAGTTCCGCCCGGGACCGCTCGGCGAAGCCGGGTCCGATGTAGCAGAGCTGTTCGGCCTGGGCGCGGATCGCCTCGACCAGTCGGGGGTGCTGGTGGCCCAGGTTCAGGTTGACCAGTTGGGACTGGAAGTCGAGGTACCGGCGGCCGTCGTAGTCCCAGAACCACGAACCGGATCCGCCGGCCACGGGGATGGGGTCGAGCTTGCCCTGCACCGACCAGGAGTGGATGACGTACTCCTTGTCGACCTGCTTGAGCCGGGCGCTGGTCCAGGTGGTGGTGTCGGTGATGGTCATCGGCTGGCTCCGTCCCGTCGCGCGCTGGGGTCAGTTGCTCTTGAGCTCGGCGCCGAAGGCGGCGAGGCGGGCCAGCGGGCGTCCGGTGTTCGACGCGGCGCAGACCACGAGGATCTCCCGGGGGCGGGGCACGTCGGCCACCTGGAGGGTCACCGTCTGGTGGTGCGAGCGGGTCTTCGAGTCCAGCTTGTGCTTGAGGGGGATGTCGATCGGGCTGCCGGGCACGCCGACCTTCTCGGCGGCGGGCAGCAGCTCGGTGCCACCGGCGGCCGTCCGGAAGACGTTGCCGAAACGCAGGTTGTGGATCAGCGCCGAGCCGTGCTCGACCTCGCCGTCGATGCCGACGAGCGCGGCCTTGCCGAACGCCTCGACCTCGGCACCGAGCAGTTCGACGCAGGCGGGGCCGACCAGCTCGCCGATCTCCTGGCCGATCTCGTCGGCCAGGGTGACCAGGTCCTGCACGTACTCGCTGGGGTAGGGATTCTCGATGACCACGCCGGCGAAGGCGACCCGGTGCACCGGCTGCACCGCTCTGCCGTTCTCCAGCCGCGTCTCTTCGAGGTGACGGATCAGCTTGCGAACCCGGATGCTCACGATCACTCCTTAGTGGTTCATTGGATGAACCATCGGTTCATATCCTGGCGTTGCAGAGGGAGCGAGTCAATAGCCCCCAGGGACGTATCCGGCTATCCGGCGAGGGTCACCTCTCGCCGTCCACGCAGGTCAGCACGGTGACGGCAGCACCGCTGGCACGGCCTGGTCACCGGTCACATAGAGATCGGTCCGCCGGTCGGCCAGCGGTTGATTGAACGGGTTGTGCCACCGTTGCGCCCGCGTACCGACCAGGTCCACCTCGGCCAGCACGAGTTCCTCGCGGTCCCCGCTGGCCGGGCCGGCGATCGGCCAGCCGTCCGGTCCGACCAGGACGGACCGGCCGACGAAGGGCTGGCCGTTCTCCACCCCGATCCGGCTGATCCCGGCGACGTAGCACTGGTTGGAGTGCGCCCCGGTCATGCACATCAGGTTCGCCATCGCGGGCACCGCCGTCGGCTGCCCCGGCACCGGCACCCAGTTCGACGGCAGCACCACCAGATCGGCGCCCTGCAACGCGGCGCTGCGGAACGTCTCGGGGAACCAGGCGTCGTAACAGATCCCGATGCCGATCCGGCCCAGTGGCGTGTCGTAGACCGGGAAGCCGTCGTCGTTGCGGTCGTAGATCTCCTTCTCGTCGTTCCACAGGTGCGCCTTGCGGAACGTGCCGACGTGACCGGTCGGACCGAGCAGCACCGCCGAGTTGAAGATCCGGTCGCCGTTCCGCTCGGTCACCCCACCCACGATCCACAGGTCCAGTTCGGCGGCGAGCCGCGCCCACGCGGTGACCGTCGGCCCGTCCGGCACCGGCTGGGCGTACCGGGCGGCCTCCACCCGGTCGGCGAAGACGTACCCCGCTGATGCTGCCTCGGGCAGCACCACGAGTCGGGCACCCCGGTCGGCCGCCGCCCTGATCCAGCCACACGTGCTGGCGATGTTCGCCGCGATGTCGCCGAAGACCGGCGCCATCTGCGCCCCGGCGAGCAGGAAGCGGGTCACCATTGCGCCCGCACCGCCGCGTACTTGACGGTGAGGTACTCGTCGATGCCGACCGTCCCGCCCTCGCGTCCCAGGCCGGACTGCTTGACACCGCCGAAGGGCGCCGCCGGGTTGGAGATGACGCCCTGGTTGAGCCCCACCATCCCGCTCTCCAACCGCTCGGTCACCCGCAGTCCACGACCCAGGTTCTCGGTGAAGACGTACGCGGCCAGGCCGTACTCGGAGTCGTTGGCCAGACCAACCGCCTCGTCCTCGTCGTCGAAGGCCACCACCGGGGCGACCGGGCCGAAGATCTCCTCGCGGACGCACCGGGCCCCGTCCGGCACCCCGGACAGCACGGTCGGCGCGAAGAAGTGCCCCGCCCCGGCGATCGGCCCGCCACCGGTGACGACCGCCGCACCGGCCTGCGTGGCGTCGGCGACCAGTTCGGCGACCGAGGCGACGGCCACCCCGTCGATGAGCGGCCCCACGTCGGTCGACGGGTCCAGCCCGTGCCCGACCCGCAGCTCGCCGAGCCGCGCGGCGAGCGCCTCGACGAAACGCGGCGCCACCGACCGGTGTACGTAGAACCGGTTCGCGGCGGTGCACGCCTCACCGACGTTTCGCATCTTGGCCTGGACCGCCCCCTCGACGGCCAGGTCCAGGTCGGCGTCGGCGAAGACCAGGAACGGCGCGTTCCCGCCCAGTTCCATCGAGGTGCGCAGCACCCGCTCGGCGGACTGGGCCAGCAGGGTGCGGCCGACCGGGGTCGAGCCGGTGAACGACAGCTTGCGCAGCCGCTCGTCGGTGAGCAGGGCCGAGGTGACCCGCCCGGACTGCGAGGTGGTGATCACGTTGACCACGCCCCGGGGCAGGCCCGCCTCCTCCAGGATCCGGACCAACGCCAACATGGACAGTGGTGTCTGCTTGGCGGGCTTGACCACGACGGTGCACCCGGCCGCCAGGGCGGGACCGATCTTGCGGGTACCCATCGCCATCGGGAAGTTCCACGGGGTCACCAGCAGGCAGGGGCCGACCGGTTGGCGCATCACCACGACCCGCGAGTTGCCGCCCGGCGCCGGCAGGTAGCCGCCGTCGATGCGGACCGCCTCCTCGGCGAACCAGCGCAGGAACTCGGCGGCGTAACTCACCTCGGCCTGGGACTCGGCGAACGCCTTGCCCATCTCCAGGGTCATCATCCGGGCCAGGTCGTCGCGGCGCTCGATGATCAGGTCGAACGCCCGGCGCAACACCTCGCCCCGCTCCCGGGGCGGCGTCGCGGCCCACCCGGCCTGGGCGCGGGCGGCGGCGGCCAGCGCGTCCCGCCCGTCCTCGACCGAGGCGTCCGCCACCTCGGCGATGGTCGTGCCGGTCGCCGGGTCCTCCACGGGCAGGACGGCGCCGTCCCGACCCGCGCGCCACTCACCGTCGACGTACAGCCCCTTGGGGGTCTTGTCGACCACCGTCAGTGCCGCCGCCAACACCTCGGCTGGTACGGCCATTGTCTCCTCCTTCACCGCACGCGTCGCCATGGACGAGCCGGTGCGGTCGGCGGGTGCCCTAGCGTCTGGCGAAGGCACTCGGAATGTCGATGTCTGCGTTACTGAGCAGGTCGGTGAGCTGCCGGGCCGCCTTGATCACCGACTCCGCCATGGTGTCGATGCGCTCGCGGGTGATCCGGTACGTCGGCCCGCCGATCCAGACCGCGTACGGGGTGGTGCCGCGCAGCCGCACCGGCGCGGCGACCGACGCCGCCCCGACCTCAAGTTCGTCGTACGCGAAGGCGAACCCGCGTTCCCGGACCGCGTCCAACGAGGCCACGAAGGACTCCAGGTCACCCACCTCCGGCGGGGCGTGCTCGGCGAACTCCTCGGTGAAGTCCTCCCGCACCGACTCCGCGCTCAGGGCCGCCAGCAGCACCTTGCCGGTGGAGGTGGCCCAGACCGGCTGGGTACGGGGTACCGGCTTGAGCGTCTGCCCGATCAGCGACGGCCCCGGCACCTGGGCCACGACCATCACCTTCGGCGGCAGCAGCACGTCGAAGCCGGCGGTCTCCCGGGTCTCCTCGGCGAGGTTGCGCAGCACCTCCCGCATGTGGCCGTAGGCGCCGCCGCCGTCGAGAAGTCCCCCCACGATGGAGAGCAGACCGAGGGAGACCCGGTAGCGACGGGTGATCGGATCCAGGGTGAGCCAGCTCTCCCGCTCCAGCACCGTCAGCACCCGGTAGCAGGTGGCCTTGGGGATGCCCGCCTCGCGGGCGACCTCGCTGAGCCCGACCCCTTCCGGGTGCGCCGCCACCGCCCGCAGGAGCCAGATCGTGCGTCGCACCAGGCCCGCCTCACTGGGCGCCATCGCTACCTCCATCAATCGCCATCGGCCGGGGATACGGCCCACATCTTGGCAGAAGCCATCGGCTGCGGGCGTGTGCCGAACGGCGGGAGCCGCCCGGCACACGCCCGCCGCTACCTGCCGCCTTCCGTGATCGTCACGGTCTGCGGGGTGTAGGAGTTCCCGTTGGCGTCGAAGCCGTCGGCGGTGAGCTCGTCGTTGGCGCGCTGCGACAGGTCGGTGCGGAACGAGTCGGAGTCCGGCACGCCCTTGAGCACCCCGCCGCCCATCGCGATCTTGATGGTCTGGTCCCAGGCCGCCTGGTCCATCATCCCGACGCCGTTGACGGCCGGCCAGATCAGCTTGTTGATCTCGTTGAGCATCCAGGTCTGGTGCCCCTTGCCCAGCGCGCTGCCGGCGTTGAGCACGATGTCCACACAGTCGTCCAGCTCGTCGCGGCAGAAGCCCCAGCCCCGGTAGGACGCCTTGAGGAACTTCACCGCGGTGTCCTGGTTGGCCTGCTCGTTGAGCCAGTCACCCCGGGCGTAGACGCCGTCCTCAAGGCTGGTGTAGCCGGCATCCTGGAGGTTGATCACGGAGAAGTCCGACGGCTGGTACAGCTCGCCGGTGTCCGGGTTCTTGGTCTCCAGCAACTGGGCGTACTCGTTATAGGTCTTGGCCTGGGCGGCGTCGACCTCCTTGCGCAGCAGCAGCGACATGTCGAACGGCTGCTGGATGATCTCGGCGTCCTTGGTCGGGTCGACACCGGCGTCCTTCATCGCGGCGAACAGCACGAGTTCGTTGCCGTAGCCCCAGCTCCCGACCTTCTTGCCCTTGAGGTCGGTGAGCTCCTTGATGCCGGAATCGGCCCAGGCGACCTGCAGGTACGCGCCGCGCTGGAACACCTGGCCGATGTTGACCAGGTCCGCGCCCTGCTCCCGGGTGACCATCGTCTTGGTGACGTGGCTGACCGCGAACTCGGCGTTGCCGGCGGAGAGCACCTGCTGGGGGACGATGTTGACGCCACCCTCCTGGATGGTGACGTCGAGGCACTCCTCGGCGTAGTACCCCTTCTCCTTGGCCGCGTAGTAGCCGGCGAACTGGGCCTGGGCGACCCACTGGAGCACCACCCGGACCTTGGTGGTCGACTCGCAGTTCTTGGCGGCCTCGGCCGCGGACTCGCTCGGGCCGTCGGACATTCCTCCGCAGGCCGAGGCGGCGAGCAGGACAGCGGTGAGAGTGGCGGCGATCGTGGTCGGGCGGTTCCTCCGCGAGGTCCGCCGTAGGTGCAGGGCCATATCTGACTCCAACGTTTCGTGGGGGATCCGGGCTTCAGGAGTCACTGTCGTGCAGGGACTCGTGCCAGGGCATCAGGAGGCGTTCCAACAGAGACGTGGCACCGAACAGCAGCAGGCCGAGGGCACTGGCCACGGCGATCCCCGCCCAGGCGAACTCGAAGCGGGGCAGGGCCGCCTGGTAGGCGATGTACACCCCGAGCGCGTTGCTCGGTCCACCGAAGTACTCGGTCACGATCACGCCGATCACGGCGAGCGTGCTGCCGAGTTTGAGCGCGTTGAACAGGTACGGCAACGCGTTGGGCAGCCGCAGCATGAGTGCCACCTGTCGTGGCTGTGCCGCGAGCGACTGCATGATCTCCAGGTGCAGGGGTGAGACCTGGAGAAGTCCCCTGGTGGTGTTGACCAGGACCGGGAAGAAGACCATCACCGCGGCCACGCCGGCCTTGGACATCGGGTTGGTGACCCCGAACCAGTTGTTGAAGATCGGCGCGAGGGCCACGATCGGGGCGCAGTTGATGATGACGGCGGCGGTCAGCACCGGGCCGGACACGCCGGGAAAGCGGCTGAGCGCCAGCGCCACCGTGACCCCGGCGACCGCGCCGAGGAACAGGCCGAGGAGCACCGCGCGCACGGTGACCACCGAGGCCGACATGATCGTGCCGAACTCGGAACGGAACGCGGCTGAGATCTCCACCGGCGCCGGCACGATGAACGACGGGACGTCGAAGATCGTGACGACCAGTTGCCACGAGCCGAGGATCACCACCGCGGTGAGCACGACCGGCAGGAACCGGCCGACGGCTGTCCGCAGCGCGGCGGCGGACGGGACGCTCCGGGCGAGGGGCGTGGTGCTCATCGGGCCGCCTGCTCGGCCGGGACGCCGTGCAGCGCCGCGCGCACCTCGGTGACCTTGGCGAAGAACGCGTCGGTGGTCCGGGTCGCCGCGGTCCGCGGGTACGGCAGGTCGACG
This sequence comes from Micromonospora craniellae, assembly GCF_014764405.1. Taxonomy (NCBI): domain Bacteria; kingdom Bacillati; phylum Actinomycetota; class Actinomycetes; order Micromonosporales; family Micromonosporaceae; genus Micromonospora; species Micromonospora craniellae. Next base: position 6,618,513 of record NZ_CP061725.1, read on the forward strand.
TCGATGCTGGCGGCGATGCGGCCCGGACGGGCGGACATCACGACGATCCGCGAGGACAGGAAGACCGCCTCGGAGATGCTGTGCGTGACGAAGACGACGGTGGTCCGGGTGTCCGACCAGATCCGGAGCAGCTCGCCCTGGAGGCGTTCGCGGTTCATCTCGTCGAGCGCGCCCAGCGGCTCGTCCATGAACAGGATCTCCGGGTCCGCCGACAGCGCGCGGGCGATCGCCACCCGCTGCTGCATGCCGCCGGAGAGCTGCCAGGGAAAGTGGCGGGAGAAGTCGGTGAGCCGGACCAGCTCCAGCATCTCGTGGGCCTTGGCCCGCCGCGTCGACTTGTCCACTCCGGCCACCTGCAACGGCAACTCGACGTTGCGCTGCACGGTCCGCCACTCGAAGAGGCCGGCCTGCTGGAAAACCATGCCGTAGTCCCGGTCCAACCGGGACGCCGCAGGCGTCTTGCCGTTGAGCGACACCGTGCCGTCGGTCGGCTCGGTGAGATCGGCCAGGATCCGCAGCAGGGTGCTCTTGCCGCAGCCGCTGGGCCCCAGCAGGGACACGAACTCGCCCCGCTCGATCGACAGGTCGATGTCCTCAAGCGCCGTCACCGTACGGTCTCCGCCGGTGAACTGCTTGGTGACTCCTCGCACGGAAATGATCGCGGCCTCAGACATCAGCGTCTCTCCAGGAGTTGTGGAGGCGGAAGGGGTGGTCACCGGGTCTGCCGGTTCCGGAGCGCCACGCGCTCGATGAGTGCCAGGGACTGCACGAAGACGATTCCGGCCGCCGCCGCGACCAGGACGGCCGCGTACAACTTCTCCGGGCCGTTGGAGTAGTAGTAGGCGAAGGTGAGGATGGCCCGGCCGATGCCCCGGCCGGTGCCGGCGGAGAGCTCGCCCACGATCGCGCCCACCACGCTCGCGGTCGCCGCGAGGCGCAGGCCGGCGAAGACGAAGGGCAGCGCCGCAGGGATCCGCAGCCACCCGAGGACCTGCCAGCGCCCCGCACCGACGCTGCGCATGAACTCCAGCTGGACCTTCGGCGGCGACTTGAGACCGCGCAGGGTGTTGATGGTGACCGGGAAGAACGCGAGGTAGGCGGCGATGCCGGTGACCGCCACCCAGGGCGGCGCGCCGGCCTTGCCGCCCCAGATCACGATCATCGGTGCGATGGCCACCAGGGGGACCGTCTGCGACGCCACGAGCCAGGGCATCAGCCCCTTGCTCAGCGGCACCACGTTCAGGAAGAGGACGGCGAGCAGCAGGCCGAGCGACGAGCCGGCCAGCAGGCCGTAGAACGCCTCGCGCAACGTCACGCTGGTCTCGCCGAGCAGATAGACGCCGAGTGTGGTCGGGTCGCCGCGCCGGGCCGGTTCGACGAGTGCGCCGAGGATCGTCCACACGTGCGGCATCGACAGGTCGTCGGTGGCGACGGGGAAGGCGATCCGGGTGCCGGGCACGACGTCGCCGACGGCGCGGCCCAACGCCTTGTAGCCCTCCCACAGGCCGGCGAGCGCCGCCACCACCAGGACGGCTCCGGCGGCGTTGCGACCGCTCCTGCTCGCGGCGGCCAGTCGGGCGGATCGGCGGCGTGGTGTCGGCGGGTCCACCTGACCGGCGGATCCGCCCTGGGCGGCCACCGCGGCGGTGGCGGTTCTTGTCACGGTCATGCAGGCACTCTCCGAATCCCTCGGAAGCGTCGTCTGGCGTGGGATCCGCCGGCTGGCCCCGCCCCGGATCGGATCACTCAGTGAACTGGTGGTTCACCATAGGAGCGTGAGCGAGGCCACGTCAACGGTTCGCAGCCGCCCTCTGAGCACGTTTTACGACCTCGTTACCCGCCCCTACCTGCGGATACCGCAATCCGGGCAACCATCCACCACCCGTCGCCACACCCTGCGACCATCCAGTCACTCCACGTGCCGCCGGCCTCCACCGACGCCGCGCGCCGAGCGTGGGACGGCCGGACGTCAGGACGGCACGAGGGCCGGACGGGACGGCAGCAGCCCCGCGCCCAGCCCCAGCCAGGCCGCGGCCAGCATCTGGAACGGCAGCCAAGGCCCGACCCCGGCGGTGAGCAGCGCGGAGGCGAACAGCGAGATGGCGCCCAGCAGGAAACCGAAACTGGGCCCAAACACCCGACCGGCCAGCACCAGCAGGAAGAACACCGTCTCGATCCCGGCGGTGCCCGCGCCCAGCGGGCGTAACGCGGCGTTGACGGCGGCGAGCACGCCGAGCATCGCCAGCGCCTTGCTGTCGATGCCGCCCGAGCTGAGTTCGGCCAGGACGAGCGCGAGCAGGACCGGTAGGACGACGATGAAGACCAGCGGCGCCTCGGTGGAACGCGCTGTCGCCTCCGGCTGGGCAGGCACGAAGAACGGCCAGGTGAAGGTGGCGAACGCGGCGACGGAGGCGAGGGCCAGGATGACGGCGGCTCCCGTTGTCGGTGCTCGCGGCTATCGTCCGGCCATGACGAACAGTGATCTTGACGTCTCCCCGACGCTGCCGACGGCCGAGGAGGAGGCGCGCTTCTGGGCGCTGGTGGAGCAGGCGTGGGCCGGACTGGGTCCGGAGCCGGCGGCCCTGCGTCGCGCCCTGATCGACCGCGACCCCGCGCACGACGACGGGTACGCCATGGACCGGTGGCTCGACCCGTTCGTCGCCGAACTGCGCCGGCTGACCGTCGGCCTGTCCCGCGCCGAGCTGGTCGCCCTCGACCGGGTCGTCGAACGGAAGCTCCACGACGTCGACCGCGCCGACATCCACGAGATCACCGACGGTTCCGACGACGGTTTCCTGTATGCGCGCGGCTACATCGTGGCGCTGGGCCGGGAGTTCTACGAGGCGGTCCGGGCAAACCCGGCGACGGCGGTGCCCGACGCCGGTTGTGAGGGCTTCTGCTACCTCTTCGCCCACCTGCATCACGAGCGGTTCGGTGACTGGCCGGACACCGGCTCGGGGATCAGCCGGGAGTCGTGCACCAATCCGGCCGGCTGGTCGACCGACTAGGAGTTCCTCCGCCGGGGCGAAGCGTTTCCGGCCCGGCCAGGCCTCGCGAAGGTGGGCGCGACCAGGGCCGCCGCCGGACAACTATCGTCTGTGATGCATGTGCGGTGTTATCCGCTAATGCCACACACACGCTATCGGCGTATGCACATAACTGAGCAGACTGCCACTCGCGCGACCGGCACCGTAGTGCTGCCCGATGTCGCGAGGGAGGTGATTCTCATGAAGAAGCTCACGGTTCGCCGGCTGGAGTCGGTGAAGACCAGCGCTGTCGCCGCTGCGTGTGTCGTCTCCTGACGGTGACACACCACCTGAAGGCCGGCACCCGGACGGCAACTCCGGGTGCCGGCCTTCATCGACCCTCATGAGATGAGCGAAAAGGACGACTGACCATGGCCGGCTACCCACCAGACACACTTGTCCGAGTGCGCCCGTTCGACCACCGACCGGAGGGCGACACCGTCATCATCGGCGATGTCGAGCGACAGGTGTTCCTGTCGATCCCCGCCGAAGGGCTGGACCTGCTCCAATCGCTGGCCGCCGGCAACTCGGTGGGCGAGGCGGTCCGCCAGTACGAACAGAAGTACTCCGAGACGCCCGACATCACCGACTTCCTGGACGCTCTGGGCGACGAGGGTTTCATCGAGGTCGACGACGCGGCCACCACGCCCACACCCGCCGCCCCGGCTCCCGCTCCGGCGTCCCGGCCCCGCCGCAGCTGGAGCCTGAACTGGCTCAGTCCGACGGTGGCCCGCCGCATGGTCAGCCTCCCCGTGCTGCTGCTCTGCGTCCTGATCATCGCGGGCGGTGTGTACCTCGCCGCGGACGATCCCGACCTGCTGCCGACGCCCGGTGAGACGCTGCTCTTCCCGATCCACTTCGCGGCGCTGACCTGGGCGACGTTCATCCTCACCCTGGTCGGGGTCGCGATTCACGAGGCCGCGCACATGGTCGCGGCGCGGGCGGCGGGCGTACCGTCGCGGCTCGTCATCGGCAACCAGATGTACATCCTGGTGGTCCAGACCGACATGAGCACGATCTGGATGGCGCCGAAGCGGCAGCGCTTCGTCGCGTTCATCGCCGGCACCCTGGTGGACGGGGTGCTCGCCTCGTCCTTCGTCGTCGCCCTGTGGGCGGGCCGGCACGGCTACCTGCAACTGCCGGAGTGGGGCGCGCTCCTGCTGACGGCGCTGTTGTTCACGTACCTGGTCCGGATCATCTGGCAGACGTTCCTGTTCCTGCGCACCGACGGCTACTACATCGTGGCCACCGCTCTCGGGTGCCGGAACCTGATGTCCGACACCGAGGACTACCTGCGCAACCTGGTCGCGCGGATGGTGCGGCGCACGCCCCGGGTGGACCAGTCCGGGTTGCCCCGGCGGGAGATGCGCGTCGTCCGCTGGTACGCCCTGGCATGGGTCGGCGGGCGCCTGATGGCCCTGGTCACCCTGATCTTCGTCGGGATCCCGCTGCTGTGGGGCTTCATCTACCAGTTCCTGCTCTTCGTCTCCGGCCAGGACTCCATGATGGGGTCGCTGGACTTCGTCACCATCGCGGTGATCAGCTTCCTGCTCGACGGCGGCGGGCTGCTGCTCTGGGGCCGTAGCCTCTTGCAGGGCGCGCGGGAGCGGCGTCGCCGGCACGACGTCCGGTCGGCCCGGGAGCAGGCCCGCGCGGGTACGCCGAGCACCGCGACGCCGACGGCCGTGGAGCCGAGCGGCCGGTAGTCGTCGTCCTCTCCCTCCGACTCCCCCTCGCGGCCGTGGTGGCCGCGGGCGGGAGTCGGAGGCGTCAGTGGGTACCGGAAGTCGCGCGCCGCACGGTGATCACGCGACGGCGTCGGGCCGGCTGAGCCGGCCGGACGCCAGGCCCATCCGCTCCATCAGGTACTCGACGATCAGGCGAGGGTCGGCGACGATCGCCCCGCACGACGCCTTTCGGATCATTTTTCGATCGGTGAAGCGTTGCAGGAACAGCCCGACGCGGGAGCGGGTCGTGCCGATCATCGCGGCGTAGTCCTCGTGGCGTAGCTTCAGCCCGATCCGGACGCTTCTTCCGGACGCGGCCCCGAACCCCTGAGCCAGGTCGAGGAGTCGCATCGCCAGTCGCGCCTCGCAGTCGGATGTGGTGTGCTGCAACAGCAGCGAGCGGTGCCGGCGCGCTTTCAACATCTGGCTGTGCAACCACACGTCGCAGATGTTCGGCTCGTCGAGCAGGTCGCGCAGAGCCGCGCTTTCCACCACGATCAGGCTCGTGTCCACCACGGCTGCGGGAATGTACTGGTTCGGCATTCCGGGGAGCGAGTCCTCGCCGAAGTACTCGTTTTTCGACAACACGTCTAGAATGGTCCGACGACCGGTCGGCGAATAGTGCTCAAGGCATATCGCACCGCTCTCGATGAAATAGACACGACCGTCCGCACCACCCGGCTGATGCAATAGTTCGCCGCCCGCGAGTGCGACCCGTCGGGCCGCAACGGTGGGCGAATAGAGAGCGGATCTCACACCTTTCATGAGGCGATGCGTCAGCTCGGATCCGCGCGGCACGAGCATGTCGTCCAGGACGCTCGTGGGGGTCCGCGTGCTGGCCAGGGTCATCTCCGCTCACCGTCCCGCTGGTCTCGTCAACTCGGTGCCGACCCGGGGGCCTCGGCCGGGATTACGGGAATTACAGAAGGCCGGGTCGGCGCACTCGCGCTAATCCCGTGGTGACTCACCGCCACTGCCATTGATCGGGACGGCGATCGTCTCGGCAGGAGACAGGCCCGCCAGGTCGGCCGGCAGGTCTACTCGGCGTCAGCCACACAGTGCCCCCAGGGATCACACCGGACCATCAATGATCTTGACATCCGTTCTTGATACGCTAGCGAGTCGCCCCGCCGTCCGTCAGTCGCGCGTTTTACCGGCTCCGGCGGACCGAACGGTTCCACAGATATGGCCACCCGGTCAGGATGGGCCCGATTCGGCGAGGTCGTCAAGCCGTGCAATGACCGCTGATCCCGCACGTCGCGCGCGATGCGGGGGCCTCCCGGGCAGCGTGGCACACCACCTCGACTGGTGTAGTATGTCGGGTCCGGCCAGCCGAGGGCGAAAACCACACACACGTACAGGCCCCGGGGTGGTCGAGTCACGCGTACGCGAGGCGCGGGGTCACGGCCATCGCCTGCGCCGCCATGCCCGCCCCGTTCGGCCCGTCGGGCATGATGGCGCGGTGCGGATCACCGACATCGACCCCGGCGGGGACGAGGCGCTGGCCCGGACGCTGCTGCCGATCCAGCACGCGGCGTACGCGGTGGAGGCGTCGATCATCGGCGACGATCGCATCCCACCCCTGCACGAGACGCTTGACGAGTTGCGCGCCGCGCCGCTGCGGTGGCTCGGCGCCCTGGACGACGGACGGCTGGTCGGGGCGATGGCCTGGTCGGAGAACCCCACCGAGCTGGACATCGACCGGCTCGTGGTGGACCCGACGGCCCACCGTCGCGGCACCGGCACCGCCCTGGTGCGGACGCTCCTCGCCTCGGCCGGTGACCGGCGAGTCGTGGTCGCCACGGGTGCGGCGAACCTCCCGGCCCGCCGGCTCTACGAACGTCTCGACTTCCGCCTGATCGGTGAGCGCGAGGTCATCCCCGGCCTCCGGATCGCCGAGTACGTCCGCGAACCGGCCACCTGAGCCACCGGGCAGTCCGCCGCGCGGCAGATCGGGCGGAAGCCGTCGGGGCCGGGTCGGTGGTCGCGGAGTACCCAGCGGGCGGCCAGGATCAGTCGGTTGCGGATCTGGGCCAGGGACAGGAACGGTGCGGTCATCCTCAACCCACCCCGACGGTGGCGGCGAGGTGCACGAGCGTCGTCGGGGCGGTGGGGTCGCGGACGATCTGAGCGAGTACGTCCCGGCCCGCCGGACGGTGCCGGACCTCGGCCGGCGCCATCCGGTCAGCCTCCATCAGTGCCCGGCCCGCGCTGACCGGATCATCGGTGTGCAGGTACGCGCGGGCAGCGTCGATCAGGTGCGCGGCGCGGTACTCGACGGGCAGCCACCGCCAGCCGTCGCGGTCGGTCGTCTTCTCGTGCCAGGCCACGGCGTCGCCGCCGTCGCCCAACTCCACCGCTGCGGTCACCCTGGCCGTCTGCACCGCCGTCGGCCCGAACCCGGTGCGGTGGTGGTCGTGCCCGTCGCCGACCTGGGCGGCCAGCGCTGTCGCCTCGCCGAACAGATCGACCACCGCCGCCTCGTCGCCTGATCGGGCGGCAGCCAACGCCGCCTGCACCAGTAGGGCTCCGCCCAGCGACAGTTCCGCAGGTGTGCCATCCTTGATGGTCGGCGGCACGATCCGGTAGGCGGCGGCCAACATGGCCGACCTGGCCGCCCGCACCTGCCCACACCCCCGCAGCACCTGACCGAGTTGCACCGCTGCGGCGGCCACCAGGATGCGGTCCCTGGAGGCAGCGGTCATCGCCCGATCGACCGCCAGCCACGCCAGGTCCGGCTCACCCAGCTTCACCAACAGCGACGCGGTGATCCGGTACGCCTCCACCAGCGACCCCCGACCCGCCATCGGGTCCGCCGCGTGAGCGCGTTCGACGTCTGCGGTCCGGTCGGACACGTCGGTGGGCTGGACGTCCCTGCCAAGCAGCACCGCCGTGTCGATGCGCAGGACCGTGGCGACTTCCTGGAGCGTGGACACCTTGTCCAGCGAGCGCACTCCCCGCTCGACCTTGTCCACCCAACTCTTCGACTTCCCCAGGCGGTCAGCGAACACCTGCTGCGACAGCTTCCGCCGCCCCCGCCAGTACGCCACCCGACGCCCCACCGGCAGCGTCTCCAACGGCCCGGACGTCATCCGACGTGTACGCGCGGAGAGTGGGCGGATTCGTACGTGGTCACCGGGCATCACCCTTACCTCAGCGAAGGCCGGTCCTCGCTCGCAGATCAGACCTGGCACGTTCAGTTACCGTGACGGTACGATCACAGCGAGGCAAGGTGAACTCACCGGCAGTACGAATGAGCTGGTCAGGGCCGTCCCCCGCCGCTGCCTACGCCTCGGAAACGTCGACTGCCAGTCACCGTAGGGATGTTGATGGCACCGCTCGGACGATCCGCCCCCGCACGCGGCGACGTGACCGGCTACCTACTGAAGCTGATTCGCGAGTCCATTCCCCTCACGCAGGAACAACTCGGCGCGGCAATCGGCGTCGACCGCGCGACCGTCCAGAGCTGGGAGTCCGGACGACGTCCGTTCATGGCGGTCCCGTTCGGTCAGGCCGTCTGCATCCGACAACGGCTCGGGAGACTCGGAGCGAACCCGCTGCTCCTCGACGCCGTCGGAGACGCCGTCGAGGCAGATACCATCCTCACCGCCCTACTCGCCCCGGATGACCACCTTCCACACCTGGTCACCGCTGTGGCCCGACGCCCGCTCCGTGGTCACGTCCCTCGCCAACCAGGGAGACCCCGAACCGTTACGGGACTTCATCGCTCGCGCGCACCCCGACGACGCCTGCCAACGCGCGGCCCTCAACTACTCCGCCTACTGGGTCGGCGAAATCCCCTACCGCCAGCCCGACGACTCCTTCATGCCCGCCACCATCACCGAATGGCGCGGCACCCGGCTGGTGCGGCACCTGGTCGAACGCCTCACCATCGACCACCCGTTCATCGACCTCAACATCCACAACCTCTGGGCACTACTCACCGCCCGACGCGCACTCGCCCACGACCACCCCGGCACCGGACACCACCTCGCCGCCCAAGCCGCCGCGATCCTCGACAGCGACCGGATCTCGACACAGTCCCGTCAGGAACTAACCTCGATCGTCTACAGCCTGCGGACCGAGGGCATCAACGGCACAGGGACGGACAGATGAGCCAGGACCAGCACGCCGCCACGATGAGATACATCTTCGAAGCCGGCGTCCTCAAACGCGCCGCCCGCACCGGCTGGTGGTTCGCCGGAGTCAACACCCCGAAACCATCGCCGAACACTCCCACCGCACCGCCCTCATCGGCATGATCCTCGCCGCCATGGAAGGAGCCGACCCCACCCGCGTCACCATGCTCTGCGTCCTGCACGACACCCAGGAAACCCGCACCACCGACCTACCCCACATCGCCAAGCGCTACCTCACCGCCGCCCCCAACACCACCATCACCGCAGACCAGCTCACCGACTGCCCACCAACCGTCATCGACACCATCACCGCCGCCGTCACCGAATACGAAACCGGCGACACCCTCGAAGCCACCGTCGCCCGCGACGCCGACAAACTCGAATGCCTCATCCAAGCCATCGAATACCGCCACCAAGGCATCGACAACGTCCAACGCTGGATCGACAGCAGCCGCACCGCCCTCAAAACCACCTCCGCCCACCACCTCGCCGACGCCACACTCACCGGCCAACCCCTCGCCTGGCTCGCACCCCCGCCGGATCGGACAAGCTAATCCCTGGCCCGTCGATCCTGGGCCACCCCGGTCATCCTGGAGCCCGAGCCCTCGCCGGAACCGCACTCGTCTCGACCCCGCGACCGCCGCAGCGCCGACACGCGCTCCGATAAGCCCTTTGGCCTGACGTCGGGCCGAGCGGTTCAGACCAGCCCGAGGCTGATGGCGAGTTGGGTGATCGCCGTCGACGCGTCCTGGTCGCGGGCGACGTGGGCGACCATCTCTCGTACCGCCGGTCGGTGTCGGATCTCGGCGGGCGCGGTGGCGTCGGCCTGGATCAGGACTCGGGCCGCGTTGGTGGCGTCGTCGGTGTCCAGGTAGGCGCGAGCGGCGTCGACAAGGTGCGCGGCGCGATGCTCGACGGGCAGCCACCGCCACTCGTCGCGCCCGATCGCCTTCTCGTGCCGTGCGACGGCCTCCGAGGTGTCGCCGAGTGCGACGGCGGCGGTGACCCGGGCCAGTTCGACGGCGGTCGGGCCGAAGGCCGTGCGGTGGTGGTCGTGTCCCTCGCCGACCCGGGCGGCCATCTCGGCAGCTTCGTCCAGCAGATCAGCGGCGGCGCGGTCGTTGCCGCAGGTCGCGGCAATGAGGGCGGCCTGCACGAGCAGGCTGCCGCAGAGCGACACCTCCGGCGGATCGCCGGTGTCGGGGTCGGGTGGGGCGATCTGGTAGGCGGCGGCCAGCATCACCGACCGCGCCCGCGCCGACGTGCGGAGCACCTGCCCGAGCTGCACCGACGCGCACGCCAACAACATGCGGTCGCCGGTGGCGGCGGACATCGCCCGGTCGGCGGCCAGCCAGGCAAGCTGGTGCTCGTCCAGCTTGACCAGCAACGCCGTGGTGACCCGGTACGCCTCCACCACCAACGGCCGGCCCGCCTCCGGGTCCTGGGCGTACGCCCGGTGCACCGTGCCCAACAGCCCCGGCAGCAGGTCGATCAGGTGCGGATATCGGGCGTGCTGGTAGGTCGTCCACGCGTGCGCGACCTCCCGCGCCACCCGCTCCGGCGGCATCACCCCGCCGCGCGCGGACGGTCGACCGAGGGCCATCTCGTACGTCGACATCGCCGCCCTGATCCGCGCGACACCCTCATCACGCTCGACCACATCGGCGGGCTCGACGTCACGGCCGAGCAGAGTCGCCGCGTCCACCCGCAGCACGGTGGCGATGTCCCGGATGACCGACAGCCGCTCCAGCGACCGCACGCCACGTTCGACCTTGTCCACCCAACTCTTCGACTTGCCCAGGCGGTCGGCGAACGTCTGCTGCGACAGATTCCGCCGCGCCCGCAGGTAGGCCACCCGCCGCCCGATCGGCACGGGATCACCGGGCACGACGCCACCGCCGATCCGGCACCGCCCGGGTCGTCTCCTCGACCGGTATCCGCTCCGCCTCGGCCTGCGCCAGGATGCGTTGCTTCGCGGCCTCCCGCTCCGCCGCTTCCGCCTGCTCGCCACGACTCTGCACCGGCTCGCGCTGCATTCCGTCCACCCGCTACCTCCTCGAAAGGCACGGCAAGGTGCGCTCGAAAGACGACCTTCGCTGTGCTGACAGAAGGGGCACGGCTCACCTGGGAACTGGTGGCGGCACCTCACGCGCCGATCGCACCCCGTGATCCCATGTTCACGGGGCGCAATGAAGGTGGACAGGTACACGGCAGGCCACGCCATGCGACCTGCGGGAAAGGTGGTACGTAGCGTGCGACTACGCCCCGACCAGAGACGCCAACTCGGCCAGCTCCTTGGTCATCGCCCGCCGACGCTTCTCGGCGATCGACTGGACGATGTCCCGGGCGTACCGCTGCTGCCGCAACCACGCCGGTGCCCGATCCCGGAGATCCATCAGCACACCGGTCGCGTCCGCGTACGCACCGGTCTGGGCATGGGACCACGCGACGTCCAGGTAGTGCCGCTGCCGCGACGACGGGGTCACCTGCGGAGACCGGTGCACCTGCTGTGCGAGAGCCAACGCCTCGTCGGGGCGGCCCGCGATGACCGCCGACTCCACCCGCATCAGGTGCACACCCTCGGCCGAATAGTCGTTGCCGATGACGTCGGCGTCGGGGTTGGGCCGGTCACCGAGCCGGTGCGCACCGGCCGCTGCCAGGTCGAGCATGTCCCGGGCGTCGTCGTGCCGCGCGTCCCGGACCGCCGCCGACGCGCCCTTGATCAGCAGGAAGCCCCAGGCGGACAGGTGGGCGGGCGAGGCGGTGGACAGCTTCGGCTCCACCTGATCGGCGGTCCGTACCGCCAGCACCTCGGCCTCCTCGAACCGGGCCTGCCGCAGCAACAGCCAACACATCGGTGCCACCACTGCGGCACCGATGATCTGATCACCGCTGCGACGGGCGTGATCGAGTGCCGCAGTGAGCGCGACATGCGCAAGGTCAACGCGGCGTAGCTGGATAAGGAGCCGACCCGCCAACTGGTGAGCCTGCGACGCCAGCGCATGCGCGACCAGCCGCTCATCACCGTCGGCGACGTCGACGAACGTCCGCGCCTCGTCGAGCAGGCCGGGGATCAACGTGAGAGCTGCCGCGTAGTCATTGGCGTGGTAGATCGTGTTCGCCGCCTTGATCGACCGCCGCACGTCAGCGGCAGTCGGTGGGCCGATCTCGGGGTCATCCACCACGGAACGCCCATCGAGGCCCGAGACCGGCGTCAACGCGCGGCGGACATCGACAAGGCCCAGCGGCGCGGCATCAGGCTCACGCATGGCCTGCGCCTTGGCGGCAGAACCCATCAGCGCGGACGTCGGTACGCCAAGCGCAGTCGCCAACTTGTTCAACGTCGACATGCGGGCGCTGGTTCGCTCGTTCTGCTCCAGCTTCCGAATCGTCTCCACACTGACGCCTGCCCGCTCCGCCAGCCGCTCCTGAGTGAGAGTGGACTTGCTGCGCAGTCTGCGTAGGTGATCGCCGATCGTCGTGAGCATGGCAGCCTCCCAGGAGAACCGACTGAGCCCGAACCCGCCGACCGCTCGACGGGCCACCACTCCGGACGGTACACCGCATCAACCCGCATGCATGACAACGAGCAACCGGCCCGGACGCCAGCCCACGCGCAGTCTGACTGCATGGGTAGACCGAGGGCCAGGCGTCGAAGCGGAAGGTGCAGCCACGTGCGACAAGGCGGCAGTCGAGCCGATCACGCCAAACTACTAATACTGCTACGGCGGGTCGTGACTTTCGGATGTTTTGAGTCGTTTGCGGTAGTGGCTGGCTTTCGCTTGGGCTTGCCGGTGGCGGCGCCAGTTTGACCAGTGCAGCACGTGGTCGGCTGCGGTGCGTCCGGTGAGGACGAGTTTGGTGAACAGGCGGCGGATCTCGTTGCTGCTCAGGGGGATGAGCGTTTCTGGGGCGGGATCCCCCCCCCCCCCCCCCCCCCCCTTTTCGGGTTCCTTGTCGGCTTCGGTGGCGCGGGTGGCGACCAGAAACGCGGCGGCGGTCATGGCCAGGGTGATGTGGGCGTACCAGGCGTCGTAGCGGCGGACCTGGCACTGGTCGAGGCCGACCTCGTTCTTCGCGGTCTGGAACGACTCCTCGACCGCCCACCGGGACCCGGCGACGCGGACCAGTTCCCGCAGCCGGGTGCCGCGCGGGCCGAAACACACGTAGTAGGCGATGTCAGTGGGATCGCTGATGCTACGCCGGGCGAGGACCCAGCCGCGACGCTCGTTTGGGAAGGTGTCCCGGATCGGTAGCCGCGCCCAGTCGTAGCGGCGTGGACCGAGCGCGCCGTCACCACAGGACAGCCTCGTCCACGATCGGGCCGGCAGCTTGGCGATCAGGGCGTCGACCCGGGTGGTGGTGAACAGCCCGAAGGCGACCTGGTCGTCGCAGCGGGTGGCCATCACATACGAGATGTCCTGTTCCTGCAGCCAGCCACGCAGGCCCGGGCTCTGCCCGTAGGCCTCATCGGCGGTGAACCACGCGAACGGCACCCCCGCGGCGACCGCTCTCTCCAGCATCGCCCGCGCCTGCTGCGGCTTGGTCCCGAACGCCACCTCGTCGGGAATCGCCGCGTCCCGGCACCGCTGCCGGTCCTCGGTCCACGACATCGGCAGGTACAACTCCCGATCGATCAACGCCCGACCCTTGCCGGAGGCATAGCACAGGAACGTGCCGATCTGACAGTTCTCCGTCCGCCCCGCCGTCCCCGAACACTGCCGCTGCACCCCCACAGACCGGATCCCCTTCTTCAGAAACCCCGTCTCGTCGGCAACCAGCACCGCAGCAGGGTCGCCGAGGTGCTCCACCACATAGCCGCGCACATCATCACGGACCAGACGGCCACCGTCGACGGCGTGACCACGGTCGTCGGGATCACCGACAAGAGTCTCGGCGGTGCCTCCGGGTTCGTCGAGACCGGCCACATGTTCCCGGCGGTGCTGGACCCGACGGCCCGTGAGCGGATCGGCGAGGTGGCGGTGGCCGCCCTGGAGGCGGTCGGGTTGGACCGCGCGGTCGGGCACACCGAGCTGCGGCTGACGCCCACCGGGCCGCGCGTGGTGGAGGTCAACCCCCGGCCGCCGGCAACCAGATCACCGAACTGGTGCGCCACTTCGAGATCCTGCTCCCCGGCCGCACACCGGTGCACGGGGACCACATCACCGCCGATTCGGCCGGGTCGGGGGCTTCGCCAAGGGCCACCTCCGTTCGATAGCATCGAACACGGATGTCGGACGGGTTCCGGCCAGCGCGACAGGAGGTCCCCATGCGGTCCACGGGCAGTCATCCGGTTCCGGAGCAGGCCCGCCCCGAAGACGGGGGCACCGGCCACACCCCGGCCGACCTGGTCGGCGCCCGGATCCGCCAGTACCGCAAGGAGCGCGGGCTGACCCTGCGCGGTCTCGCGTCCCGCTCCGGGTTGTCGATCGGCTTCCTGTCCCAGGTCGAGCGCGGCATCTCCTCGATCGGGCTGACCGCGCTCGGCAGCGTGGCCAAGGCGCTGGACCGGACGGTGGGCGACTTCTTCGACGCCAGCACCGCGCCGGCCGGGGGCACCGTCACCACACTGCCCCACCACTTCTCGTTGACCAGGGCGGAGACCACCGCCACGCAGTACGTCTCCGGTCAGCAGACCTACCGGATGCTCTCCGAACGCGGGCCGGACCTGCTGCTCGAACCAATGCTGGTGCACATCGCCCCCGGCGGCCGGCGGGAGACCGCGTACGGCCACGCGGGCGAGGAGTTCGCCTACGTCATCTCCGGCGAGCTGCTCTACGAGGTCAACGGCGTCGAGCACCGGCTGCGTCCGGGAGACAGCGTGCACCTGCGCTCCACGGTGCCGCACGCGATGTACAACGACACCGACGCGGTGACCACCGTGGTCTCGGTCGTCACACCCCGACTGTTCTGACGGCAGCCCCGGCTTGTTCACTGTGATGAAACAAGCCGGCAACTCCGGGCGGTGACTGCGGACGGCCCGGAGGGCGGGCTCACCGCCCGAGGTAGCGCCCCACCTGCTCCATGGTGGCCTGCCAGATCGCCGAGCCGGGACCGATCACGTCGAAGTGGTCGCCGGGCAGTTCGAGGTGGGTCAGCTCGTCACCGGCCGCCCGCGCCGCCACCGCGTACCGGCGGTTGATGTCGACCAGGTCCGGGCTGTCGCCGGCCCCCTGCACCAGCAGCGTGGGCACCCCGATCGGCAGTCGCGCCATCGGGTCGCCGGCCGCGTACCGCTGCGGGACGGTCGTCGGGGTGCCGCCGAGGGCGGCACTGACCGCGCCGTCACCGAGCTGACGGCCGTCGGCCTCGGCAAGGTCCAGCACCCCGGCCAGCGACACCGCCAGGGCGACCCGTGGCGCCGAGGCGGGGTCGGCCAGGTCCGCCGCCGCCCGCAGCGCCAGTTGCCCACCGGCCGAGTGGCCGAGAACGACGATCCGGTCCAGGTCCAGCGCACCGGTGTCGGTCACGACGGGCAGCACCGCCAGCGCCGCCGCCACGTCGGTGGTGGTGGCGTCCCAGCCGTGCCGATCCGGCCGCCGGTACTCCACGTTCCACGCCGCGTAGCCGCGCGCGGCCAGGTCCACGGCGAGCGCGTCCATCAGGTCGGCGCCCCAGTACGACCGCCAGAAGCCGCCGTGCAGCAGCACCGCGACCGGCACCGGACGTGCCGTGTCCGCTGTGGGCAGTCGCAGCTCACCCCACTGGTCGGCGTGCGCGCCGTAGGCAACGCGTACCGCCGGGGACCGGTGCTGGTACACCGCGTGACGGATCGCCCAGACCAACCCCCAGACACCCCGGCCGGAGAGGTGGCGCGCACCGGCGACGGCGGTGGACACGGTGAGGTCGTACCAGACAACGTGCGAGGCGGCCCCGCTCATCAGGGCCCGGGCGGAGGCGGTCGGGCCGGGCAGCACCACCACCGGCGCGGCGGTGGCCGCCAGCGCCGATTCCAGCGCGGCGGTGGAGTCGACGGCCACCAGGCGACCGGTACCGCCGAGGTCGGCGGCGGTGGCCGTGGTGAGCGACTCCAGCAGGGCGAGGTCGGCGGTGAGTTCCGGGCCGACCAGCACGGTGACGTCCATCCACACTCCTCAGCGACGCAACAGGGGCAGTACGGCGGTGCCGAGCAGGTCGACGCCCCGGTCGTCGGTCAGCCCGTGCGGGGTGCCGAACTCCACCCGCCGGACCCCGGCGTCGATGAGTTGCTGGGCCTGGGCGGCGACCTGTGCGGGGGTGCCGGAGAAGGCGAAGCGGTCGAGCACCCCGTCCGGGATCAGGCGGCCGGCGGCGTCGTGCTCGCCCGCGTCGACGAATTCGCCGACACGCGCCACCAGGCCGTCCGGCAGGGTGACCGTCGGGTCCAGGTCGGCGACCACGGCGAGGTACATGGCGACCTCGGTCCGGGCCTTGGCCCGTGCGGCCTCGCCGTCGGTGTCGACCACCGTCACCGCGCCGAGGACGATGCCGACCTCGTCCACGTCGCGTCCGGCGGCGAGGGCGCCGACCCGGAGGCGGTCCTGGACGACCGGCACCATGTCGGGGTTCGCGCTGCCGCCCACCTTGATCTCGTCGGCGATCCGGCCGGCCAGGGCCGCGCCCTTCGGTCCCCACGCGCCGATCAGCAGCGGCGGATCGGGGCGTTGCACGGCATACCGCAGCGCGGTGTCCGGGGCCAGCGTGAAGACCTGTCCCCGGTAGCCGTCGCGGTCACCGCGCAGCAGGCGGTAGACGACCGCCGCCGCCTCCTCGATGGTGGCCAGCGGCTTCGGCTGGGCCAGACCGACCGCGCCGAGCCAGGTGCCACGGGCCAACCCCAGGTAGGCCCGTCCGGCAGACGCCAGGTCGAGCGCGGCGATCTGGCCGGCGATCTCGTACGGCGCCAGGGAGTACGGGTTGAGGCAGGCCGGGCCGAGGC
Source organism: Micromonospora craniellae (assembly GCF_014764405.1). Classification (NCBI taxonomy): domain Bacteria; kingdom Bacillati; phylum Actinomycetota; class Actinomycetes; order Micromonosporales; family Micromonosporaceae; genus Micromonospora; species Micromonospora craniellae. The sequence goes on from NZ_CP061725.1 coordinate 6,635,323, forward strand.
GTACCCGGCTGGTGGCCTGGGCCATCTCCAGCAGCGGGAACACCGGTGGCTGGTACATCAGGTCACCGAAGACGGTCAGCACGTCGAATCCGTGCGACTCGGCGGCACGGGCCAACCGGGCGTACGCGCCGGCCGGTTTGTCGCTCTGTAGACCGAGTCCGATCTCGACCGTCATCAGGTGAGGTCCGCCGAGTTCATCCGGCGGCGGCAGGTGCGTTCCACCTTCATGACCAGCCGCTCCTCCGGGTCCGGGCAGGCGAAGAGCGAGTCCTGGTCGAGCCAGTCCCCGGCGGCCAGGTCCCGCTGTTTCGCGGCGAGGAAGGGCAGCACGGCGGCGAGGGCGTAGACGCAGAAGTGCTTGCCGTCGGGCAGCTTCAGGTGGGCGCTGTTGACCAGGTCGAACGAGTCGCCGATGGCCATGCCGCAGACCGAGCGTCCCTCGATGCGGTCCACGCTCACCCGCAGGTCGTAGATCTCCATGTCGCCGTCCGGGCTGTCGGTCATCCTCGCTCCTCCTCGTCGAGCCGTACGATGATCTTGCCGGTGGTCCGCCGGGCGGCCAGGTCGTCCAGGGCCGCCGGAGCCTGTGCCAGCGGCACCACCCGGCTGACCGGGGGCCGGACCGCGCCGGAGTCGCAGAGGTCGAACAGCGCCCGGTAGGCGGCGGCGACCGCCTCGGGGCGACGCCACGGGTACTGCGAACCCCAGGAGAGCCCGATCAGGTCGGCGTTCGCCGCGATCAGCCGGGCCGGGTCGACCGGCGGTGGCGGGCCACCGGCCGCGCCGACACTGACCAGCCGCCCCTCGAAGGCCAGGCAGTCCAACGAGCGGGCGAGCAGGTCGCCGCCGACCGGGTCGACGACCACGTCCACGCCCTGCCCGTCGGTGGCCTCCCGGACCGCCGCCACGAAGTCCTCGCCGGTGTAGTCGATCGCCACGGAGGCGCCCTGGGCCCGGCACACCCCGGTCTTCGCCGGGCCACCGGCGGTCGCGACCACCCGCGCGCCCCGGGCCACGGCGAGTTGGGTGACCGCGATGCCGACCCCACCGGCACCGGCGTGCACCAGCACCGTCCTCCCGGCGGTGACCCCGGCGCGTTCCAGCGCGAACCAGGCGGTCTGGTAGGTGACCGGCAGGGCCGCCGCACTCGTCGGGTCGACGGTGGAGGGGCGGGGCACCACCACGGTCGCGTCGACCGTCACGGTGTCGCCGAGGGCACCGCGCGGCAGCGCCGGGCAGGCGAGCACCTCCTGACCCAGCAGGTGCTCGGCACCGGCGCCGGCCGCCACCACCCGACCGGCCGCCTCGACACCCGGGGTCATCGGCGGCTCCGGCCGCACCGGGTACTCGCCCCGGCAGAGCGAGACGTCGAGGAAGTTCAGCCCCACGGTGCGCACCGCGAGTTGGACCTCGCCGGGACCGGGCGCGGGGTCGTCGGGCCGGTCGGCCACCGACAGCACCCGACCGGGTTCACCCGTGTCGTACGCGACCAGCCGCCGGATCATCGCGCCGCCACCGCGTCGTCCACCGACTCGGCGTGGTGGTGCACGATCTGCCATCGGCCGTTGACGCGACGCAGCACGTCGGTGACGCGGGCGGACGACGGCGGGTCCTCGGCGCAAGCCCGCGCGATCAGAAGGTAGCGGGCCAGGCCCACGTCGCCCCACACGTCGATGCGCTTGTCCTGCGCCGAGAGCACGGCCAACTGCGGGCGTCGACCGGCAGCGTCGCGCTGGTCGCGGTACGCGTCCAGCTCCGCCCGGGTCCGCAGCGGCCCGGGCAGGTGGGTCTCCCAGGTGGTCACGTCGGCGTGCAGGTGCCCGTCGAAGCGGTGGCGGTCCCCGGCGAGGAAGGCCGCGTACAGGTCGTCGATGAGCGCGGCGATGTGCGCCGCGTCGGCTGCCACGATCGTCATGCCGCCTCCGTCCGGTCGTCCCGGGCGATCCGCCCGCCCTTCATCACCCAGCGCACACCCCGGAACGCCGAGGTGGCGGTGAGTGGGTCCTCGTCCATCGCGATCAGGTCGGCCAGCTTGCCGACCTCGACCGTGCCCCGGTCCTCCTCGACACCCAGCCAGCGCACCGGTCCCCGGGTGCCGGCGTGCAACGCCCGCGCCGGGCCGATCCGCTCGGACATGCACTCCAGTTCCCGGACCGTGGCGTTGGTGCCCTCGAAGTGCCAGAACGGCGGCATGTCGCTGCCGAGCAGCACCTCCACCCCGGCGTCGACAGCCATCGCGAAGCTCTCCAGGTGCCGGGGGCCGGCCCCGAGCGACCGGCACTGCATCCACTCCGGTACGCCGAGTTCGTCGAAGAACTCCTTGCAGCGGGTCACCAGCAGCGTCGGCACCAGGGCGGTGCCCCGCTCGGCCATCCGCGTCACCACCTGCGGAGTGAGCTGGTAGCCGTGCTCCACACAGTCCAGTCCCAGCTCGACCGCCGCGCCGATGATCTCGGCCGGCCCGGCGTGCGCGGTCACCTTGCGGCCCCAGGCGTGGGCGGTCTCCAGCACGGCGGCCAGTTCGTCGGTGAACAACTGCGGGGTGTTGATCCGCTCGTGCTCACCGGCGATGCCGCCGGAGATCATCACCTTGATCAGGTCCGCGCCGGCCTTGATCTGACTGCGGACGCCGCGGCGGAACCCGACCGGCCCGTCGCACTCCAGGGTGTCGCTGCTCTCGTGCCCGTGCCCGCCGGTGCAGACCAGCGCCCGGCCGGCGGTGAGGATGCGGGGACCTTGGACCCGACCGGCGGCGATGGCCCGGCGCAACGCGAAGTCGGCGTGGTCCTTCTCGGCGACGCAGCGCACCGTGGTCACGCCGCAGTGCAGCGTGCGCCGGGCGCCGTCCGCCATGTAGTACGCCAGGTCGTGCGGACCCATCGTCTTGACGTCGTCGCCGCCGGTGCCGGGCAGCGACAGTGACAGGTGGGTGTGCATGTTGACCAGACCAGGTGTCAGGTACGCCCCGTCCAGGTCCACCTCGCGGACCGCTCCGGCGGCCTGGGCCTGCGCCGCCACCTGGGCGTACGGGCCGACTGCGGCGATCCGGTCGCCACGTACCCAGACGGCGGCGTCCGGCACCGGGTCCGCACCGTCCACCACGCGCGCGTCCAGCACGGTGCAGTGGGCCAGCAACAGATTCGACTCGACGGCGCTCATGCGATCACTCCATAGGTCTCACGGGCGGCGTCGGCGGAGACGTACCCCTCCGCCACGTCACGGCGTACCGCCTCCGGATCCCGCAAACCCGGATCACCATGACCACCACCACCAGCGGTCAACAACGACACCCGATCACCCGCCACCACCGCCGTCCGACGCGTACTCACCCGCGCCTCGCGATCCGTACCCGGAAACACCACCACCTGATTCGGCGCCGGCGACAACCCACCCGCCAACGCCCACGGCGCACTCCGCGTCTTCTTGATCACCGACAGAAACTCCCCCGACGACACGAAACGAATATCCCGCCGCAACCCACACCCACCCCGAAACCGCCCCGCACCACCCGAATCCGCCCGGATCTCCACCCGCTCGAAGAACATCCCGGTCTTGGCTTCCAGGACTTCGACGGGGGTGTTGCGGGCCTGGGTCTGGCACAGGTGGTTCGCCGGGCCGATGCCGTCGTGGTCGACGGTGCCGCCCCAGCCCACCGGGTCGTTGTTGCTGACCGCGAAGATCTGACCGGTCTCCGGATGCGCGCCGACCATCATGAACCCGGGCACGTCACCACCACTGGACGCCGGCAACCGCTCCGGCATCCCCTGCGCCAACGCCTTGTAGATCAACTCCAGGGCGACCGTCCCGGTCCACTGGGTGAAGGTCGCCGCCGGGTAGACCGCGTGGAACAGCGTGCCGGGCTCGGCGCGTACCCGCAGCGGGGCGAAGTGCCCGGCGTTGCTCTGCTCGGTGGGGGTGGTGATCGCCTTGAAGGCGACCCGGCAGGTGGCGATGGTGGCGCCCAGCGGCAGGTTGACCGGGCCCGGTACGGCCGGTGAGGAACCGGCGAAGTCCACGGTGAACGTGCCGTCAGCGACGGTCACCGTGGCCCGCATCAGGATCGGCTCGTCGGTGACGCCGTCGTCGTCGAGCCAGTCCTCGGCCGTCCAGGTGCCCTGCGGCAGGACGGCGACCGCCTCGGCGGCGGACTCGGCGGCCGTGGCGATGAGCCGCTCGACCACGGCGTCCACGGTGGCCGTCCCGTGCCGGCGGTACACCTCGGTGAGTCGGCGCTCGCCGGTGCGCAGCGCGGCGATCTGCGCGTGCAGGTCACCCAGCACCGCGTCCGGCATCCGCGAGTTGAACCGGATCAACTCGTGGATCTCCCGCACCGGCACACCCCGGGACACCACCTTCGTCCCCGGAAAGATCAACCCCTCCTGGTGCATGTCCGTCGAATCCAACACGTACCCCGGATCCTTCGCCCCCAGATCCATCCAGTGCGCCCGGATGCAGAGGAAGCCGATCAGCTCCGTCCCGTCGGCGCCTTCCGGGTCGGGCAGGAAGACCGGGGCGAAGAGAGTGGCGTCGTAGCTGTGCGCGGCGTTCCAGTACGGGTAGTTGAGCAGCACCACGTCGCCGGGGTGCAGGTTCTCCCGACCCACGTACTCCACGCCCCTGGCCAGGGAGTAGTCGTTCGCGCCGAGGAACCGGGACAGTCCGGTCGACTCCGCGACCAGCCGCAGGTGGCGGTCGTAGACGGAGATGCCGAAGTCGTGCACCTCGTAGATCACCGGGTTGAACGCGGTACGCACCAGCGTCACCCGCATCTCCTCGGCGGCGGAGGTGAGGTAGCTGCCGATCACCTCGACGGTCGCGCCGTCGACCGTGGTCTCACTCATCGACGTCCACCCCGTAGACCTCGCGGGCGACCTGCGCGGAGACGTACCCCTCCGCCACGTCACGGCGTACCGCCTCCGGATCCCGCAAACCCGGATCACCATGACCACCACCACCAGCGGTCAACAACGACACCCGATCACCCGCCACCACCGCCGTCCGACGCGTACTCACCCGCGCCTCGCGATCCGTACCCGGAAACACCACCACCTGATTCGGCGCCGGCGACAACCCACCCGCCAACGCCCACGGCGCACTCCGCGTCTTCTTGATCACCGACAGAAACTCCCCCGACGACACGAAACGAATATCCCGCCGCAACCCACACCCACCCCGAAACCGCCCCGCACCACCCGAATCCGCCCGGATCTCCACCCGCTCGAAGAACATCCCGGTGCGGGCCTCCATCACCTCGATCGGGGTGCCCCGGCCGGTGCTGCCGGAGACGTGGGTGGCGGCCTCCATGCCGTCGTGCTCGGGCGTGGCGCCCCAGCCGACCAGGTCGTTGTTGCTGACGGCGAAGATCTGACCCGTCTCCGGATTCGCGCCGACCATCATGAATCCCGGCACGTCACCACCACTGGAGGCCGGCAACCGCTCCGGCATCCCCTGCGCCAACGCCTTGAGGATCAGCTCGACGGCGACGATGCCGGTCCAGAGCGTGAAGGTCGGCTGCGGGTAGACCGCGTGGAACAGGGTGCCCGGCTCGGCGCGTACCTCCAGCGGGGCGACGGTCCCGGCGTTCGACGGCTCGTCCGGTGAGGTCAACGACTTGAGGATGACCTTGCAGATCGCCTCGGTCGCGCCGAACGGCATGTTGATCGGCCCCCGGGTGGCCGGTGCCGAACCGGCGAAGTCCACCACGAACCGCTCGTCGGTGACGGTGACGGTGACCCGCATCTTGACCGGGTCGTCGGTGATGCCGTCGTCGTCGAGCCAGTCCTCGGCCGTCCAGGTACCCTGCGGCAGGGTGTCCAGCGCGGCCCGGGTGCGGGCCTCGCCGTCGGCGATGATGTGGTCGACGGCGGCGGAGACCGTGTCCCGGCCGAACTTCTCGATGATCTCCAGCAGCCGGCGCTCGCCGGTACGCAGCGCGGCGATCTGCGCGTGCAGGTCACCCAGCACCGCGTCCGGCATCCGCGAGTTGAACCGGATCAACTCGTGGATCTCCCGCACCGGCACACCCCGGGACACCACCTTCGTCCCCGGAAAGATCAACCCCTCCTGGTGCATGTCCGTCGAATCCAACACGTACCCCGGATCCTTCGCCCCCAGATCCATCCAGTGCGCCCGGACACAGAGGAAGCCCACCAGCTCGCCGTCGCTGTCGGTGTCCGCCGGGTCGGGTCGGAAGACCGGCGCGAACAAGGTCGCGTCGTACGCGTGCGCCGCGTTCCAGTACGGGTAGTTCAGCAGCACCACGTCGCCCGGGTGCAGGTTCTCCCGACCCACGTACTCCACGCCCCTGGCCAGCGAGAAGTCGTTCGCACCGAGGAAGAAGGTCAGCCCGGTGGCCTCGGCGACCAGGCGCAGGTCGGCGTCGTAGATCGACAGGCCGAAGTCGTGCACCTCGTAGATGACCGGGTTGAACGAGGTCCGGATCAGGGTGGCCCGCATCTCCTCGGCCGCCGACAGCAGATAGCTGCGGACGACCTCGACCTGTGCGCCGTCCAGTGTGGTCATGCCGACTCCTCCAGGGTGACCAGCAGGTAGCGGTGGTCGTCGACGGTGACGCGCTGGCCACTGGGCACGACCGTGGTGGAAGTGCCCTCGTCGACCAGCGCCGGGCCGGTGAACGTGTCGCCCGGCTCCAGCGCGGCCCGGTCGTACACCGCGAACGGGACCACCGCGCGCGAGCCGAAGTCGTACGCGTCGCGGTGGGTGAGCAGGGCTCGGGCCGGGTCGCCGTCGCCGCGCGGGTGGGTGCCCAGCTCCGGGCGGGTGGTCCGGCCGATGCCGCGTACCCGCAGGTTGAGCAGTTGCAGCGGGTTGTCCATGATGTGGCCGTAGCGGGCTCGGTGCACCTCGTCGAAGGCGGCACGGACCGCGTCGCGGTCCAGCGTCGACCCGACGGTCACCATCAGGCTGTGCTCCTGGCCCAGGTAGCGCACCTCGAACTGGCGCTCCAGCACGGCCTGGTCGGCCGGTACGCCCTGGGCCACCAGCGAGGCGACCGCCTCCGCCTCGACGCCCTTGAACAGCGCCTCCAGCTCGTCGAGGCCCACCTCGTCGAGGCCGGCCATCACGGTACGGCTGAAGTCGTTCACGATGTCCGCCGACAGCATGCCCCAGGCGGAGAAGCCGGACGGCGCGAACGGCACGACGACCTCGCCGATGCCCATCTCGCGGGCCAGCAGCGGAGCCAACAGCGGCCCGGCCCCGCCGAACGCCAGCAGCGAGAAGTGCCGGGGGTCGTGCCCGCGTTCCACCGTGATCTGGCGTACCGCGCCGACCGTGCGGGCCAGCAGCACGTCGAAAACTCCGGCGGCGGCGGCCGTCGCGTCCAGCCCGAGCGGCCCGGCCAGTTGCTCGTCGATCGCCGCCCGTGCCGCCGTGTCGTGCAGGCCCATGGTGCCGGCGAGGAACCGGTCCGGGTCCATGTAGCCGAGCACCACCGCCGCGTCGGTGACGGTCGGGCGGGTGCCGCCCCGGCCGTAACAGACCGGTCCCGGGTCGGCCCCGGCGCTCTGCGGCCCCACCTTGAGCAGCCCCCGGTCCAGCCAGGCGATCGAGCCGCCACCGGCCCCGATGGTCCGGATGTCGTACGTCGGGATCAGCAGCGGGAAGTGCTCCAACTGCGCCTCGTACGCGGCGACCGCGGTGCCGTTCTCGATCACGCAGGCGTCCAGCGAGGTGCCGCCGATGTCGAACGTGAGCAGCCGCTCCCGGCCCAGCTCCGAGGCGAGGTACGCGGCGCCGACGATGCCGCCGGCCGGGCCGGACAGGACGGTGTGCGTCGGTGACGTCTTCGCCACCGCGCTGGTCATCGAGCCACCGCCGGAGCGCATGATGAGGAACTGTCCGGCGAAGCCTCGCTCGGCCAGACCGGACTCCAACTCGTCGACGTATCGCTCGAAGATCGGCCGGATGTACGCCTCCAGCACGGTGGTGCTGGTCCGCTCGTACTCGCGGTACTCGCGCACGATGTCGGTGGAGAGCGAGAGGCTGACGTCGGGGAACTCCTCGCGGATCAGCCGGGCCGCCTCGCGTTCGTGGGTGGGGTCCAGGAACGAGTGCAGAAAGCAGATGGCGATCGAGGTCACCTGGTGGTCCACCACCAGCGTACGGGCGGCGGTGCGCACGCTGTCCGGGTCCAGTTCCTCCACCACCCGGCCCCGGTGGTCGAGGCGACCGCGTACCCCGGCGGTGAAGCGGCGCTGCACCAGGCTCGGCGGGCGCTGGTACTGGAAGTCGTACATGTGGTCCGATGGCACGTTGCCCCGGCCGATCAGGAAGATGTCGCGGAAGCCCTCGTTGGTGATGATCCCGGTCCGGCCGCCGCGCCGCTCCAGCACCGCGTTGAGTCCCAGCGTGGTGCCGTGCGTGAACAGCTCCACCTCGGACAGGTCGGTGCCGAGCGCGGCGATGGCGGCGAGCACCCCGTCGGCGGGACGGGCCGGGGTGGTCGACGCCTTGCGGAAGCGCACCCGGTTGGTGCGGGTGTCGAGTTCCATCGCGTCGACGAAGGTGCCGCCGATGTCGACGGCCAGCCGGATGGGGCGACGGGTCATGGCGTGTCGGCCTGCTTTCCGATCAGGGCGGGAAGTTCCGGGACCCGCCAGCAGGCGGCCCGGCTCGCGCCGTACGACTGAAGGTCCTGCGGCTCGGAGCGACAGGTGTCGGTGGCGAAGGGGCACCGGGCGGCGAGCGCGCAGCCGGTGGCCGCGTCGGTCTCCTCCAGGTCCTTGACCAGCTCCACCCCCGCGACGGACGCGGGCGGCGTGCCGAGGCGCGGTGCGCTGGCCAGCAGTGCCCGGGTGTAGGGGTGGCGGGGGGTGTCGAACACGACGTCGACGGGCCCCTCCTCGACCACGCGACCGAGGTAGAGCACCGCCACCCGGTCGGCGAAGCCCCGGACGGTGGCCAGGTCGTGCGAGATGAAGACCGAGGCGCGGTCGTTGTCGGCGGTGACGTCGGCGATCACGTCGAGGATCTGGGCCTGCACGGTGACGTCGAGGGCGGAGGTGGGCTCGTCGAAGACGATCAGGTCGGGCTCGCCGACCAGCGCGCGGGCGATGCCGATGCGCTGGGCCTGACCGCCGGAGAGCTCGTGCGGGTAGCGGCGCAGGATCGACCGGTCGAGTTCCATCCGGTCCAGCACCGCGGCGACCCGGGCGTCGCGCTGGGCGGCGGGCAGGCCGGCGGCCCGTAGCGGCTCGGCGATGGAGTCGCCGACGGTACGCCGGGGGCTGAGCGACCCGATCGGGTCCTGGAAGACGAGTTGGGCGCGGGTACGCAGGCGGCGTAGCACCCGGCCCCGGGGTGCGCGGCGGCCCGGTTGGCGTACCAGGTGTTGCCCGGCGACGGCGACGGTGCCGGCGGAGGGCGGGACCAGACCCATGATGAGTTTGGCGAGGGTGCTCTTGCCGCAGCCGCTCTCCCCGACCACGCCGAGGGTCTCGCCGGGTCCCAGGCGCAGGCTCACCCCGCGCAGCGCGTGGTGGCCGCCGGAGCCGAAGCGGCTGCGGTAGACGACGTGCGCGTCCTCGATCTCCAGCACGGCGGACCCGGACTCCGTCGCGTCGGGTGCGACAGTGGGCGTGGGTGCCGCCTCGTCGGTGGTGATCGCACCGGTCTGCGGGTGGTAGCAGGCCAGCGACCAGTCGGCGGCGGGTGTGTCCATCCCGCTGGCGGGCGTGTCCATCGGGGTGGTGAGCGGTCGGCTGGTGGTGCAGGTGTCGTCGGCGTGCGGGCAGCGGGCCGCGAACGGGCACTGGTGCGGGGCCTCGCGCAGCAGCGGCATGGCGCCGGGGGTGGCCACCACCGGTCGGCCGCCGACGTCGGGCACCGAGCGCAGCAGTGCCCGCGTGTAGGGGTGCGCCGGTTCCCGGAAGACCCGGTCGGCCGGTCCGCTCTCGACCACGGTGCCGGCGTAGAGCACCACCACCCGGTCGCAGACCTCGGCGATCGACGCGAGATCGTGCGAGATCAGCAGCACGCTGCGGCCGTCCACATCGGCGGCGTGCCGGAACTGGCGCAGGATCTCCCGGGTGAGCGTCACGTCCAGGCCGGTGGTCGGCTCGTCGGCGATCAACAGGCCGGGGGCGCAGCCGCTGGCCAGCGAGATCATCACCCGCTGGGCCATGCCCCCGGACAGCTCGTGCGGGTACGCGTCGAGGCGGCGTTGCGGGTTGCGGATGCCGACCGCCTCGAACAGCTCCCGCGCGGCCTCGCGGGCCCGTTCGGCGGACATGTCCTGGTGGGTGACGAGCCGGTCGGTGAGCTGGCGTCCGACGGTGCGGGTGGGGCTGAGCGCTCCGCGCGGGTTCTGGAAACAGATCGCCGCTCCCCGTCCCCGGTGCGCGGCGAGGGCCGCCTCGTCCATCCGCAGGACGTCCGCGTCGTCGAAGCGAACCCGCCCGCTGGCGTGCGCGCCGGTGGGCAGCAGGCCGACCACCGCGCGGGCCACCATGCTCTTGCCGCCGCCGCTCTCGCCGACCAGGCCGACCACCTCGCCGGGCCGGACGGTGAGGCTGACGTCGCTGAGGGCCGCGACCTGCCGGCCGGCTCGGTGGATGACCACGGAGAGGTTCTCGATGGAGAGCATGGTTACCGTCGCTTCGCGTTCGCGCGTTCCTGCAGGCCCTCGCCGAGCAGGCTGAACCCCAGCACGGAGACGAACAGGGCCAGGCCGGGCGGCACGCTGGTCCACCACCGGCCACCGACCACGTCCGGGGCACCGAGGCTGATCATGGCGCCCCACTCGGCCTCCGGGATGCTGACGCCCAGCCCGAGGAAGGAGAGCCCGGCCAGGGTGAGCATCGCCCAGCCACAGTTCAGCGGCGCGATCGTCCGGACCGGGGTGAGGCTGTTGGGCAGCAGGTGCCGCCAGAGGATGCCGGTCGTCGAGGCGCCCGAGGTCACCGCGGCGTCGACGAACGGCAACTCCCGCTGGGTGCGCACCTCGGCGCGGACCAGTCGGGCGTACGCGGGGGCGTTCACCGCCGCGATGGTGATAATGAGGTTGACCGTGCCGTTGCCGAGCAGGGCCGCCACCGCCAGGGCGAGGATGAAGGTGGGGAACGCCTGGAAGATGTCGACGACCCGCATGAGCACGTCGTCGATCCAGCCGCCCCGGTAGCCGGCCACCAGGCCGAGCAGCGTGCCGACCACCACGGCCAGGGCCACCGCGGCGACCGCGATGCCCAGGTCCAGCCGGGCCGCGTGCAGCACCCGGCTCCAGACGTCCATGCCGTTGGTGTCGGTGCCGAGCAGGTGCGCGCCGGCCGGGGCGGCCAGGGTGGCGTTCGGGTCGACCTCGGTCGCGCCCCAGGAGGAGAGCAGCGGCGCGGCCAGGGCGGCCAGTGCGACCACGGCCAGGAGGGTCGCGCCGGTGATGATCAGGATGCGGGAGAAGCGGTCGTCCCGGCTGCCAGTGACGATCACCGCGTCGGCGCCGGCGTCCCCGGGGCCGACACCGCGCAGGTCTGCCATCAGATCCTCACTCTCGGGTCGAGGATCGCGTGGACCACGTCGGCGATGAGGAACACCAGCACGTAGCAGAGCGCGATCACCACAACGGAGGCCTGCACCACCGGGTAGTCCCGGTACAGCAGGCCGCGCAGCGCCCACTGGCCGAAGCCCTGCCAGGAGAAGACGTACTCGACCAGCACGGTCGAGCCGATGGCGGTGCCGAAGACCAACGCGGCCAGGGCCGGCAGCCGCAGCAGCGTGGAGCGCAGCAGGTAGCCGTAGAGCAGGGTCCGCTGCGGCAGCCCGTGCGCCGCCGCCGCGGTGTACGCCTCGGAGTTGAGCACCTCCAACGCCGACGCCCGGACGCTGCGGAGCAGCGGTGCCATCACGCCGACGACCAGGGTGAGCACCGGCAGTGCCAGGTACGCGGCGGCGCTGGCCAGCGCCGGTCCGTTCCCGGTCAGCGCGGCGTCGACGAGGCCGGCGCCGGTCAACGGGGTCAGGTTCGTGTCCGGGTCGACCCGGCCGCTGGGCGCCGGGAACCAGCCCAGCATGCTGTAGCCGACCAGCACGAGCACCAGGCCCAGCCAGAACTCCGGGATGGAGTTGCCGACCAGGGCGAACAGCCGTACGCCGTGGTCGCCGACGCTGTTGGCACGCCGGGCCGACCAGACGCCCAGCAGGGTGGCCACCACCAGCGCGATGGAGACCGCGATGACCACCAGTTCCAGGGTGGGTCCGATCCGCAGCGCCATTTCCGCGCCGACCGAACCGCCGCTCTGGATGGAGGTGCCGAAGTCGCCGGTGACCAGCCCGCCGAGGTAGTCGAGGAACTGCCGCCACAGCGGCTGGTCCAACCCGAACCGGGCGCGGGCCGCCTCGGCGTCCGCCTCGCTGGCGTTCTGGCCGAGGATGCTCCGGACCGGGTCGCCGGGCAGCACCCGGACGATGAGGAAGGTCAGGACGACCACCCCGAGCAACACCGGGATGAGCTGGAGCAGCCGCCTGACAACGAAACGAAGGATTCGCATGAAGGGAGCCGGCCGCGCCTAGGCCGACCTGCTGAGGTAGCGCAACCGGGCGAGGCCGTCCATCGGCTGCACCCAGCCGGCCACCGCCTCGCGTACCGGGAGGTTGAAGTTGGGCTGGCAGATGACCACCCACGGCACGTCTGCGGCGAGGATCTGCTGGACCCGCTGCCAGAGCGCGTTGCGGGCCGACTCGTCGACGGTGGTGTGCGACTGCTCGTAGATCTGCTCGATCTCCGCGTTGGTGTAGTTCGAGTAGTTGAGGTTCGCGCCCTCGACGAAGCTCGTGGCCAGCATGTACTCGACGTCGTTGACCCAGAGCTGGCCGGAGGTGAGCTGGAGCGGGATGTTCTTGCGGGTCCGCCGCTCGCCCAGGGTGGCCGGGTCCAGCGGGGTCAGCTTGAGGTTGATGCCGGCCTTCGCCGCCTCGCTCTGCACCTGCACCGCGATGCGCTGCTGCTCCTCGTTGTCGGCCTCGAAGACCAGTTCCGACTCGACCGAGGCGCGACCGGCGGCGGTCAGCGCGGCGCGGGCCCGGTCCACGTCGTGCGTGAACGGGTAGCCGCTCTCGTCGTACCCGGGCATGTCCAGCGGCACCGGGCTCTTGGCGGCCCGGGCGTCACCGCCGTACACGTTGTTGATGATCTGCTCGTACGGCACCGCGTAGGCCAGGGCCTTGCGGACGTCGACGTTGTCGAACGGCGCCGAGGTGACCGACATCTGGATCGCGACCTGGCGGTTGCTGGCCGCCGAGATCACCTTGACCCCGTCGGTGCTGCGCAGGTCCTCGATGTCGCGCTGGCTGACGCCGAGAGCGATGTCGATGTCACCGGCCTGGAGTTGCAGCCGCTGGTTCGAGGCGGCGGGCACCACGGAGATCCGGATCGTCGGCGTCCTGGGCGCGTCCGGTCCCGGGTAGCCGGTGTTCGCCGTCAGCTCGATCTCCTGCCCCTGGGTGGCCCTGGCGACGTTGTAGTAGCCGCCGGTGGGGGCGTTCTTGGCGAACCACTCCTTGGCCCACGGGTCGTCGGCGGTGGCGTGCTTCTTGGCCTCCACCGAGTCGAAGACGTACAGCGAGATCGCCTGGATCTGCCGGGTCAGCGCGCTCGGGAACGCCTGGTGGAACTCGACGGTGTGGTCGTCGACGACCTTGACCTGGTCGGGCTCGGTCAGGCCGATGGTGCGGTAGATGCCGGCCACGTTCGCCTGGGCGGCGAAGGCGCGGTCCTTGGACCACTTCACGTCGGCCGCCGTCATCTCGTTGCCGCTGGCGAACGTGACGCCCCGGCGCAGCTTCAACGTCCACACCTTCTGCTCGGCGTCCGGTTCGAAGGACTCGGCGAAGGTCGGGGTGATGTTCTGGGTGTCGAGGATCTGGCTGTCACCTGCGGTGGTGACGCCGTAGTCGATCATGTAAGGGAAGACGTTCTTGAACATCATCAGCGCGGTCAGGTCGAAGCCGACGAAGTCCTGATCCCAGCTCGACAGGTAGCTCGACACCGCGATCCGCAGCGTGCTGGCGGTCGGGCCGCCCGACGTCGAGTCGTCCGAGTCCGAGCCGCTGTTCGCGGCGCAGGCGCCCGTGGCGAGCAGGAGCGCGAAACTGCCGCCCAGCTGCAGCACCCCGCGGCGGGAGATGGCGGGCGAGGAGGGGCCCACACCAGGTGAACGTGCCATGAAGTAGTCCTCCTAGAACTACGAGGCGGACGGGCCGCGCAGCGGACCCACTCGTGTTCTATCGGATTAGGCACAAGTGAACAAGACCCCAACGCTTGTTCACAGCCGATCTCCCGAAATTGGCACCAATGCCCGGCCGAACGGCTGATGAAGTGCGGCTCAAGTGTTCACACAGGTTCACACAACTGATACGTATGCCTATGCACAGTCGTCCCGTCGATGCGGGTACCCCCACGGCCGCACCCGCCCCTGGGGAGACCTGGGTGCGCGCCCGCGGTGGCATGCTGCCCGGCCACGACCGACCTGACCGACGCGCTCTGGCGTGCGCACCTCGACCGGCTCACCGAACGGGCAGCCAACCCGGACACCATGTGGAACTGGATGAGCGCACTGCGGGACGGGCTCGGCGGCAACTTCCAGGCCCGCACCCCCGACGTGCAGCAACGGCCTGTCCCGCTACTTCATCGCGGCGATCTGGATCAGGTTGCCGCAGGTGTCGTCGAGCACGGCGGTGACCACCGGACCCAGGTCGGTCGCCTCCTGAACGAACCGCACACCCAGCCCCTTGAGGCGTTCGACCTCGGCGTGGACGTCCTCGACGGCGAACTGCGTGAACGGGATACCGTCGTCGACCAGCGCCTCCTTGAAGGGCCGGGCCGCCGGGTGGCCGTCCGGCTCCAGCAGCAGTTCCACCCCGTCCGGGTCGGCGGCGGACACCACGGTGAGCCAGCGCGCCGCACCGGCCGGCACGTCGGTCTTCTTCACGAAGCCCAGCTTCTCGGTGTAGAAGGCGAGCGCCTTCGCCTGGTCGTCGACGTACACGCTGGTGATGTTGATGCGAAGCACGGTCGCTTCCTCTCAGTCGGTGGGCCACCGCTCGGCGATCGCGCGCAGCGGGCCGGTGTCGATGTGGTGAAACTTGTACCGGCCCTGTCGCCGGACGTGCACCAGCCCGGCCTGTTCGAGCACCGCGAGGTGTTGCGAGATGGCCTGACGCGACGACGTCAGGCCGTGCTTCATGGTCAGCCGGCCGCAGATCTCGAACAGGGTCTGGCCGTCCCGGTCGACCAACTCGTCCAGGATGATGCGTCGCGTCGCGTCACCGAGGGCCTTGAACAGATCCGGTTCCGCGTCCACCCGCACAGTTATAGGCAAGCAGCGACTTGCCTGTCAAGTCCGCCACGCCCCGTCGGGCTCAGCCGATCGAGTGGGCGTGCCGGGCGGTCCGCTCGGCCAGCCACAGCCAGCGGCGCTGCACGTCACCGCTGGTGGCGGCGACCATCGACAGGGCGTCGCCGCCCACCTTGCGCAACGCCTCCGCCTCGGCCGCCGGGTCGTCCAGCAGTGCCGCGCCATCGCGGAACGCCTCCGCCTCGGCCGACCCGCCGAACCGGGGCGCGACCTCGTCACGCCAGAACTCGGCCCAGGTCGACTCGGGGTTCCAGGAGAACCGGGCGTACGCCAGGTAGCTGATCTCGTTGGTCGGGTGGTACGCGGACGCCTCGGCGAAGATGGTCAACCCGCGCATGCCGGCGGCGGCGGTCCGGGTGGCCATGTCGGTGTACATCTCCGGCACCCACGAGTGCCGCTGCCGGTTCCACTGCGACCCCGCGTGCGTGCGCAGCACGTTGGTGCGGTGCGGCAGCGCCGCCACGTGCTCGGCGGTCAGCCGGTCCCGGTTGTCGTACCAGAAGCCCCGGTTGACGCAGTACTGGTACGCCACGTCGTCGGGCAGGTCGGCCAGCGGCCGTTGCGCGTCGAGGTCGAAGATGTTGTCCCAGTACACCTCGACCAGGTGACGCAGCGGCACCCCGGCCGGGCCGGGCCGCCGGGCGGTGTCCAGCAGGGTCGGGTACACCGACCGCATCGCCTCGTACGACCAGGAGGTGCGCTCGCCACCGGTGCGGCCGGCGCACCGCGCGCAGGCGCAGCTTCCGTAGTCGCCGGTCTCGAAGTTGATCCCGCCGACCGGCAGGGTGTCCAGCAGCCAGTCGACGGCGTCCCGGTGCCAGGCCAGGTTCTCCGGCTGCGACGGGCAGGCGGCCATCATGTACTCGCTGGCCGGGAAGTGCAGGTCGCCGAACTCGTCGATGTCGAAGCCGACCTTCTTCGGCAGCTCGGCGGCCAGGTCCGGGCGTCGGCGCAGCCAGGTCGCGAGGTTGTACCGGTGCCGGCCGTCGAAGTAGATGCCGCCGTAGGCGTTGATGCCCACCCCGGCGATGATCCGCACCCCCCGGGCGTTGGCGTACTCGCACAGGTCGCGGGCCGCCTCGACGCCGCCGTGGGCGTCGCGCAGCAGCCCGTACACGACGATCCCGCCGATGCGTTCGGCGCTGCAGAAGTCCACCAGCCGCCGGTAGTCGGCCCCGAAGGCGTCGGCCCCCTTGGCGTACGGGTTCAGTGCGCCAATCTCCTGCTGGCCGAGCTGGCGCAGGTCCCAGTTGGTGGAGTGGTCCCAGGTCCACAGGGTGCGCAGCGCCAGTCCGGGGGCGTTATGGTGCGACCCGACGGGCAGCCCGGCCGGGGTGGCCCGGGCCAGCAGGTCCCGGACGGCGTAGACCAGGCCAGCGAACGGGTCGCCGACGACGCGGATCTCCCCGGTGGCCGGCGCCTCGACCCGGAAGCCGCCCTCGGGCAGCGTCGGGTCGGGGACGAACCGTACCGGCTCCGGCCCCTCCCCCAGCGATTCGGCCAGCAGGGTGGCCGCGAACGGCGCGTGCTCGGCCCCGTGCACCCGGACGCCGGGAATCTGGCGGTACGACATCATGACCTCCCGAGGGACTGCGGGGTGGCGGCCAGGTAGTCGACGATGTCGAGAGCCGCCCACACCCGGTGTCTCCAGTACGGATCGTGTTCGACGAGGGCGCGGGCCGCCGCCGCGTCGGGTGCCCGCAGCACGAGGACGGAGGCGCTCAGGTCGGCGCGGGCCCCGGCGATCAGGGCGGTGCCGTCGGCGAGCAGTCCGCGTACGTGGGCCAGGTGGGCCGCCCGGTGCGGCTCGCGACGACGGACCGCGTCGGCGGCGAAGGTGGCGGTGACCAGCCAGGTCGGTTCGAAGATCACGTGTCTGCCCCGATCGCCCCGACCAGGCGTTGCAGGGCCACCCGGTAGACACTCTGCGGCCGGCCGGCACCGGTGCTGACGTGCACGCCGACCTCCTCGGCGAACCCGGCCGCGCGCAGCGCCTTGAGCAGCCGGCGGGCCGAGCGGGTCTCCACCCCGTACGCGTCGGCCAGACCCCGCGCGGTCACCTGGTGGGGGTCCATCTGGTGCAGCGCCTCCAGCAGCCGCCGGGTGGACAGCGGCCCGAGGCGCAGTTGCTCGGAGACCCGCAGCACGCCGGGGGCGGTCTCGCGCAGGCGCTGCTTGACCGCGCCCTCCCGGGTGGAGTAGATCTCCCCGTCCGGAAAGACCACGTGCGTCTCGCCGCCCCGGCCCAGGGCGAGAGCCTGTCGGGCGTTGGCCTCGGCGGCGGCGATGGTGGTGCCGGCGCCGAAGCCGACGCTGTGGTCCCCGTCGACGCCGCGCAGGCTGAGCAGGGAGGCGTGCCCGGCCCGGTGCCGTGCGATGGCGCTCTCCACCGTGCCCCGGGTGGTCGTGATGAGCAGGGTCCGGTCGTCGATGGTGTTGAGTCGTCCGCGCATCCGCTCGGCGTGCTCCAGCAGTGCTTCGCGCAGCCGCAGGCGCTGCCGTTCCGCCTGGTAGGGGTCCTGCGGGCGGCTCGCCGACTCGGCCACCTCGATCATCATCACCGCGATCTGGGTGGCCCGGGACTGGCGTACCTCGGCGGCGAGCCAGGCCCGGCGCAGCGCGTCGCGGACCGAGGCCCGGGTGTGCTCGACACGCCAGACCGGCACCCCGCGCTCACGCAGTTCCCGGTGCACCGCGCCGAGGCAGGTCAGGCACGCCTCGACGGCGCCGGACTCGTACCGCTCGCGGTGGTAGGCGGTGATCTCGGCCAGACCGGAGAAGAGCAGGCCGGACGAGTCGGCGATCGGCAGGATGTCGGTGGGCGGGCTCAGTTCGATGTCGTGGTACGTCTCCCGGACGGTCTCCGCCTCGATGGTGTCCACACTGACCCGGGGCAGTTGCCCACCGCCGGCCAGCAACATCCGGGACAGGGTGCGGTACAGGTCGATCCCGGCGTGCCGGATGTAGTCGATCTCGGCCCGCAGCCCACCGGCCGCCGCGGCGAAGGCGTACGGGATGCGCCCGCTGAATAGCAGCACCTGGCACAGGTCGTCCAGCTCACGGGCCAGGGCGGGGGCCTGCTCGGGGTCAGTGTACGCGCGGGTGGTCGCCTCCTCCGCGCGGCCCTCCCCGGCCGCCACCTCCTGTACGAGCCGGATCGAGTCCTCCGGGCCGATGATCCCGATCACGCTGCCGCCTCCACGTCGTCGCCCTCGCCGTCGGTCGGGCTGCTCAGCCGGTGTAGACGGTGCCGGCGATGCCGGCGCTGGCCGGTGCCGCCAACAGCGTCAGCACCGACGCCACGTCCTCGGGACGGCCCAGCGCCGCCTCGATCCGGGCGACCTGGGCACCGTCGGTGCCGTTGGCCCGTGCCTCGTCCAGCGACCGCCGCATCAGCGGGGTGTCGATGTCGCCGGGACAGAGGGTGTGCACCCGGATCCCGCGTGGGCCGAGTTGCCGGGCCAGCGTCAGTGCCAGGCCGTGCAGTCCTCCCTTGCTCGCGCCGTAGGGTACCGAGCCGGATCCGGTCAACACGCCCGCCTTGGAACCGACCAGGACGAGTACCCCGTGGCCGTCGGCCAGGTGCCGTACGGCGTGCTTGGCGACCAGGAACGGTCCGGTGAGGTTGACCTCGATCACCCGCTGCCACAGTTCCAGCGGCAGGTCGGTGACGTCGGTGCCCTGCCCGGACATGACACCGGCGACGTGCAGCACCGCGTCGATGCCGCCGAGGTCGGCGGCGACCGCGTCGAGCACGTCGGCGACCTGCGTCTCCCGGGTCACGTCGACGGCGTGGGCGCAGGCGCTCGCCCCGGCGGCGCGGGCCTGCGCGGCGGCACCGGCGGCGCCGTCGGCGTCGGCGTCGAGCACCGCGACGGCCGCACCGGCCGCAGCGGCGGCCCGTACCGTGGCGAGCCCGATGCCGGAGGCACCGCCGATGACGACCACCCGGCGTCCGGTGAGCAGGCCGGCCGCCGGGGCGACGCCGGTCACCGGCGGACCGTTGCGCGGACCGCCTCGGCCACGTGCTCCGCCTCGGGCACCACGGCCTTCTGCAGTGCCGGTGCGGCCGGCATCGGCACGTCCGGGGCGGCCACCCGGGCCACCGGGGCCTTCAGGTCGGCGAAGCACTCGGACGTGGCCCGGGCGGCGATCTCCGCGCCGAATCCGCCGGTCAGGTTCGCCTCGTGGGCGACGACCAGGCGGCCGGTGCGCGAGACCGAGGCGCCGACGGTGTCGAAGTCCAGCGGGTTGAGCCACCGCAGGTCGATCACCTCGGTCTCGAACCCCTCCGCAGCGAGCTGGTCGGCGGCGGCCAGGGCCGCCGGGACCATCCGGGACCAGGCCACCACGGTGGCGTCCCGGCCGTCGCGGACCACGCGGGCCCCGCCGATCGGCTCGACCGGCGCGTCGGCGCGTACCGGGCCCCGGGTCGGGTAGAGCATCCGGGCCTCCGCGACCACCACCGGGTCGTCGCTGGTCACCGCAGTCCGCAGCATCTGGTACGCGTCGTCCGGGGTGGACGGCAGCGCCACCCGCAGGCCGGGGGTGTGCGCGAAGTACGCCTCCACAGAGTGCGAGTGCTGGGCGCACGCCCCCGGTGAGTACCCCTGCTGCATCCGGATCACCAGCGGGGCCTTCCACCGGCCGGCGCTGGAGTAGCGGATGGTGGCGATCTGGTTGACGATCTGATCCATCGCCACGAAGGAGAAGTCGGCGTACATGATCTCGGCGATCGGCCGCAGGCCGGTCATGGCCGCGCCGAGCGCCATGCCCAGGAAGCCGGTCTCGGAGATCGGAGTGTCGAAGATCCGGTCGCTGCCGAACCGCTTGTGCAGTCCCTTGGTGGCGCCGAACGGGCCGCCGGGCAGCGCGACGTCCTCACCGAAGTAGACGGTGTCGGACCGGCTGTCCAGCGCCCAGGCCAGCGCCGCGTTGACGGCCTGGATGTACCGCAGCGACTCAGACATAGACGTACTCCTTGACGGTCGCCGGGTCGGGGAACGGCACCTCGCGGGCGGCGGCGACGGCGGCCTCCACCTCGGCGGCCACCTCCGCGTCGATGGCGTCGAGCCGGGCGGTCAGCTCGGCGTCGGCGGCGGCCCGGATGCGGACCAGCGGCTCGCGTTCGCGGGCGGCGGCGATCTCGCCGGCCGGCCGGTAGTGCTGCACGTCGCCGCTGTAGTGGCCGACCAGCCGCTCGGTCATGGCCTCCACGATGGACGGGCCGGTGCCCTCCCGGGCGCGGGTGACCGCCTCGGTGACGGCCTGGGCGACCGCGTCCGGGTCGTTGCCGTCGACGACCCGGCCGGGGATCCCGTACCCGGCGGCGCGCTCGGCGAGTTGCCGGATGCGGACCATGTCCTCGATGCGGGACATCTCCGAGTAGACGTTGTTCTCCACCACCAGGACCAGCGGCAGGTCGAGCACGGCGGCGAGGTTGATCGCCTCGTGCACGTTGCCCTGGTTCATCGCGCCGTCACCGATGCTGACGACCGAGACGGCGCCGCTGCCGGTGCGCTGCGCGGTGAGCGCGGCGCCGGTGGCGATCGGCACGCCGGCGCCGACGATGGAGTTCTCCCCCATGAACCAGCGTCCGGGGTCGGACAGGTACGGCGAGGCGGCCCGGCCGCCGTTGACCGCCGAGTCACGACCCATCATCTCGGCGAACAGCCCGGTCATGTCCACACCTCGGGTCAGCGCCCAGCCGTGCCCACGGTAGGTCGCGGTCACGTGGTCGCCGTCGCGCAGCGCGCGGGCGGCACCGACCGGGATCGCCTCCTGACCGTTGCACAGGTGGATCGAGCCCGGGATCTCACCGTCGTCCTTGAGGGCGGCCAGCCGCTCCTCGAACCGGCGGATCCGGGCCATCGCCCGGTAGTCGTCCGGCAGACCCATCACACCCCCATAGATGAATAAGAGCCCTATTCCGGCTCGTTCGGATTGGAGCCTAGACCAGGGACATCATGCTATGGAAGAGTGCATGAGCAAGTTTGTGGCCGTTATAGGGCTCTAATTTGGGGGCAGCATGGAGATCACCGCCGTCGAGTCGGTGGTGCGGGGCGACGCGCACTTCGCCGCGGTGCACACCTCGACCGGGCTGGTCGGCGTCGGGCAGTCCGCCTGCTGGGGGTATCCGGGAGCCGTCCACGCGGTCGTGGAGGCGTTCCGCCCGCACCTGCTCGGCGCCGACCCGAGCCGGATCGAGCACCACTGGCACCACCTGTACCGGATGGGACCGTTCCGAGGGTCGGTGCTCACCGCCGCCGTCTCCGCGATCGACCTGGCGCTGTGGGACCTGCTCGGCAAGCGGCTCGGCGTACCGGTCTGGCAGTTGCTCGGCGGTCGGGTCCGAGACCGGATCCGGCTGCACCTGCTGCTGCCCGGCAGCGGCGCACAGGACCTCGCCGCACAGGCCGCGGCGGCGGTCGCCGACGGGTTCACCGCAGTGAAGTTCGACCCGCTGCCGGCGAACTACGGTGACCTGTCGCTGGCCCGACTGGTCACCGAGACCGAGGCGACCACCGCCGCCGTCCGGGACGCGGTCGGACCCGACGTCGACCTGATCATCGAGCTGCACCGCAAGCTCACCCCGTTGCAGGCCGAGGCGATGATCCCGGCGGTCGGCCGGCTGCACCCGCTGATGGTCGAGGACGCGATCCAGATCGACAGCGTCAGCAGCCAGGCCGAGGTCACCCGCCGCGCGCTCGGAGTGCCGATGGCCAACGGCGAACGGCTGCACACCATCTGGGAGTTCAAGGAACTGCTGGCGCAGGGCGGGGCCCAGTACGTCCGGCCCGACCTCGGCCTGGCCGGCGGCATCAGCCACGCCCGTAAGATCGCCGCGTTGGCGGAGTCGTACCACGCGGCGGTGGTGAGCCACAACTGCCTCGGACCGCTGCTCACCATGGCCTCGGTGCACCTGGACACGGCGATCCCGAACTTCGTGACTCAGGAGTACTCCCCGCTCGACGACCTTCTCGCCGACGGTCCGGCCCGGGCCTGCGTCCGCCGCGAGGGCGGCTTCCTGCCGATCCCCGAGGAACCCGGTCTCGGCGTCACCCTCGACCTCACCGACGAGACCCCGCTGGACCTGACCGGCCGCCCCCTCACCCACATCCCCCACCGCGCCGACGGCTCCATCGCGTACGCCGTCTAGAGCGGCACGGATGTAAGGAGGGGTCCCCTGCTATGCACGAGGCGTTAGCAGGGGACCCCTCCTTACATCCGACGGCCCGAGTGCTGGAAGACCGGGTACGCCCACAGGGGCTCGCCGTCGGCGTCGGCGATCTCGGCGAACAGGTGCGCCAGCGAGGCCGTCCAGCGCGCCTGCACCTCGGAGGCGCCGGTGACCCGGCCGGCGTGCTCGAATCCCCACCGGGTCCGCAGGACACAGATCAGCAACAGACCGTGCCGGTAGATGTGGTAGTCGTACACGCCCGCCTCGTCGAGCAGGGCGGCCATCTCCGGCCACAGCTCGGCGTGCCGGCGCTCGTACTCGGCCGCCGCCCCAGGCCGCAGGCGGTACAGGTGGCACACCTGCACTCCCGGCCCGCGGGCCGGTCCCGTCCCCGATCCGGTGCCGGGATCGGGGGCGGGACCGCGGTGACCCGCGCTCGGACATTGAGGAGTATCCGGGTCGGGCCGGTCGGTCGGTGTGCTCACCTGCCGGAGCCGGCGAGCGCACCGGAGACGAGCTGGCGCTGGAACACCAGGTAGATGATGAGCACCGGGAGCAGGGCCACGATCAGGCCGGCGCTGACCAGCGGCACCGACACGTCGTACTGGCCGCTGAGCAGGGAGACGCCGACCATCAGCGTCTTGGAGTCCGAGCCGCCCATGATGACCAGCGGCAGCAGCAGGTCGTTCCACATCCAGACGAAGTTGAAGATGGCCAGCGCCGCCAGGGCCGGGGTGGCGATCGGGGCGAGCAGCCGGAACAGGATGGTGAAGTGTCCGGCCCCGTCGACCCGGGCCGCCTCGATCAGTTCGTCGGGCACCTGCTGGAAGTAGCCGGCGAGCTGGTACGTGCCCAGCGGCAGGCCGAAGGCCGCGTACGCCAGGATCAGCCCCTGGTACTCCCCGGACATGCCCAGGTCCAGCACGGTCTGGTAGAGCGGATAGATGATCGCCTGGCTGGGGATGGTCAGGGTGATGATGATGAACAGGAAGACCAGCTTGCCGCCCCGGAAGCGCAGCTTGGTCACCGTGTACGCGATCAGCATCGCGGCCAGCACCGACAGCACCAGGCCACCGACCGTGGTGATGATGGAGTTGAGCAGCAGTCGGGGCATGTTCATCCGCTTGAACGCCTCGACGTAGTTCTCGAAGGTGATCCCGGCCGGCAGCCCGAGCGGGTCGCGGGCGAACCCGGTCTGCGTCTTGAGCGAGCTGACCACGGTGAAAAGCAGCGGGTAGAGCGCCGCCACCGCGACCACCACCAATGCAAAGACCAACAGGTAGCGCCCGATCTGGGCGGAGTGTCGCCGGTTCATCGCGGCTTCCGGGTCCCCTCTTTGAACATGTGCCGCACGCTGAAGATCGACAACACGGCGACGAAGACGAACAGGGCGATGCCGATGGCCGAGCCGTAGCCCCGGTCGAGGAACTGGAAGGTGGTGAGGAAGACCAGGTACTCGGGGAGCATGGTGGCGTTGCCGGGGCCACCCTGGGTCAACGCGTAGATCAGCGGGAACAGCCAGATCAGCACGCCGGAGGCGCAGAGCACGCTCCAGTACGCCACGGTGGGACGCAGCATCGGCACCACCACGGAGAAGAGTCGCCGCCAGAAGCCGGCCCCGTCGAGGTACGCGGCCTCCAACACCTCCTCGGGGATGGTGGCGAGCCCGGCCAGGTAGGTCATCACGCCGAGGCCGAAGAAGCTCCACAGCGCCACCGCGACGAGGGAGAAGAGGGCACTGTTCTGCCCGTTGAGCCATTCGATGGCCAGCGGCTCCAACCCGACCGCGCGCAGCAGGGCGTTGATCGGCCCGTCCGGGCTGAGGATCTGCCGGAACATGATGCCGACCACGATCGGCGCGATGGTGTACGGGACGAAGTAGACGGCCCGGAAGAACTTCCAGCCCGGTGCCCGTTGGTGGATCAGCACCGACAGCACCAGCGGCAGCACGATCCAGACCGGCAGCGTGGCCACCACCAGCAGGGCGTTGCGGAAGCTGGCCAGCACCACCGGGTCGTCGAACATCCGGGTGAAGTTGTCCCAGCCGGCGAACGAGCTGTCGCCGAACCCGCTGGAGGACTCGAAGCTGGTGATGACGCCCCGGATCAGCGGCACCAGTTTGAAGGTGACCGCCAGGGCCATCCCCGGCAGCACCAGCAGGGCGCCGAGCCACCATTCCCGGGCGTGCAGCGGTCGCCGGTTGCGGCGTACCGGCGGGGGTGGGTTCGTCGCGACGGCCGAATCGGCGGCCGACGCGGTGGAGATGCTCATCGGGCTGTCCTCCCCGGAGGCTGGCGGGTGGGGTGGCGCCCGGCCACCCCACCCGGTGCGACTAGTTGCCCTGCTTCTTCGTCGGGCTGCGCTCCAGCGCCTGCTGCATCTGGTCGGCCCACTTGTCGACGGTGAGCTGACCGAGCGTGATCTGCTGCCAGCCCCGGGCCAGCGCGTCGGCCTCCGGGCCGGAGAGCATGACACCGGCGTGCAGGGTCGGCTCGGCCACGAACTCCTGGATCTTCTTGAAGGCCGGCGACGAGGGCAGCAACGCGGGGTCGACGTTCTTGTTCAGCGGCTGGCTCTTGGCGTGCTTCACCCAGAGTTCGCCGTTATCCTTGCCGGCCAGCCAGGTGATGAACTCCAGGCCGGCTTCCTTCTTCTCGCTCCACTTGGTCACGCCGTAGACGGCGCCCTCGATGCCGGAGAACTTGCCGGCCAGCGGCGCGGACTGGTTGATCACCGGCCACCGGGTGACGCCGAGCTTGTCGTCGCCGAGGGCCTTGCCGAACGCCTCCCAGTTCACCGCGTCCGAGATGATGGTGCCGGCGAAGCCGGCGTCACCGCGCTGGAAGATGTCCGCGCCGTCGGGCAGCATCGTGATCGACGGGGCGTTCTTGTTCGTCCAGCCCTTGGTGGTGATCTCGGCGAGCTTCTCCAGGACCTGGACCAGCTTCGGGTCCTTCCAGGACAGCGTGCCGGCGAGCAGGCCGCGAATGTCGTCCTCGGTCAGGTAGTTGCGGGCGATCTCCGGGAAGTCCCAGTACGCCGGGAACGTGCCGGACAGCCCCAGCGCCAGGCAGGTCTTGCCGGAGTTCTTGATCGCCTCGCAGGCCGCGCCGAACTCGTCCCAGGTGACCGGCGGGTTCTCCGGATCCAGCCCGGCGCCGCGCAGCACGTCCTTGTTGAAGTACATCACGTTGCCCTGGTACGAGAAGGGCACACCGAAGCAGTCCTTGCTGGTGTCGAAGCCCTCGCAGGCGCCGCTGTAGGTGACCAGGTCCTTGTTGATCTCGGCGGCCCGATCGCCCAGCGGCACGTACGCGCCCCGCCGGTCGAACAGCTCCAGCCCGGCGTTGTTGGCCATCACGTCGGGCCCGGACTGCGAGGTGATGTACGGCCCCTGCACCTCCGGGTACTTGTCGAACGGGACCGACTGCAGGTCCAGCTTGATGTTCTGGTGGCTGGCCTCGAAGGAGGTCTTCACCTGCTGCCAGTACTCGGAGCCGCCCGGCTCCCAGGTGAGCACCTTCAGGGTCACCGGGCCGTCGGCGGCGTCGCCACCGCATCCGGCCAGCATCGCGGCGGTGGCCACACCGGCGGCGAGGACGCCGGTCAATCTACGTCGAAACATCGGCGCAAGCTCCTGTCAGGAGAGGGGTTCGAGGGAGATCCGACGGGGTTCGCCACCGGCGGCGGCGCTGTCGGCCATGGCCGTGGCGACCTGCACCACGTGCAGTCCGTCGGCGAGCGGGACGACCGCCGACGTCTCGGCGCCGGTCACCTGACCGACGAAGTGGCGCAGCTCGGCGGCGAGCGCGCCGCCGCCGTCGGCCGGCGAGAGCAGCCAGTCCGGCGCCTCGGTCTGCCCGGCCTGGACGAGCAGCGTGGGGTGGCCGAGGTCGACGTGGGCGACCCCGTCGGTGCCGTACACCTCGACCAGGTCCGAGGTGTGGTTGGGCGTGGTGTCAGGCAGGAGGTAGCTGTTGCGGATCGACGACACGACGTCGTTGGCGTGCCGAAGCTCCGCCCACACCAGGACCGGCGAGGCCGGTCCCGGTCGGGTCCGGGTGGTCGCGCGGACCTCGACCACGGGCGACTGGGCGTACCAGATGGCCAGGTCGACGTCGTGCACGGCGGTGAGCAGCGCCGGGTGCTCGTCGGGGAACAGCCGGCTGAGCGCGCGCGGCCGGTCCCGGCGGGAGGAGACGGCCAGCACCTGGCCGAGCCGGCCGGCGCGGACCGCATCGTACAGCGCCCGGTGCGGGGCGCTGTGGCGCAGAATGTGTCCGGGTTGGCAGAGGACCTGGTGGGTGCGGGCCGCCGCGACGATCGCGGCGGCGTCGGCGACCGTGGCCGCGAGCGGCTTCTCGACCAGGACCGGCACCCCGGCGGCGAGCAGCGTGACCGCGACCGCCCGGTGGGCGGGTCCGGGCACGCAGACCGAGGCCGCCTGCGGAGCACCGGCGGCGAGCAGATCCTCGACGGTGCCGAAGGTACGGGCGACGCCGTGCGCGGCGGCGGCCCGGTCCCGCACGGCGGGGTCCGGGTCGACCAGCGCGGTCACCGGCACGCCGAGCGACCGGTACGCGGCGACGTGCCGCAGCCCGAACGCGCCCGCGCCGACGACGGCGACCTCCAGCGCGACGCTCATGCCGCGCCTCCGCCGAGCCGGGTGCCCGGGGCCGACACCGGGAGGCCGCCACGGATGACGACGCGGTTCATGCCGACACCGCCGCAACGTTCGCGTCCGGCCCGGCGGGCACCGGTACGGTCGCCGCGCTGGAGGTCGGAGCGGCGGTGAGTCGACCGTCCAGCACGGCCCGGGTGAGCCGTTCGAAGGCGGTCACGCCGACGTCGAGGCACCGCTCGTCGACGTCGAACGATCCGGAGTGCAGTGGCGCACCGCCGCGCTCGCCGGTGACGCCGAGCTTGACGTACAGGCTGGGGCCGAGCGCGCCGAGCAGCGCGAAGTCGTCGGTGGTCAGCGGCGGCACCGCGAGGTCGACCACCTGCATCAGGCCGGACAGTTCGGCGTGGGCGAGCGCGACGAGTTCGGCCGCGTTGCGGACCGCCGGCATCTCGTTGGCCCAGGTGAAGCGGACCCCGAGGTCGAGTGCGGCGGCCTGCTGGCGGGCGACCCGCTCGATGACCGTCTTGAGCCGTTCGCGGGTGCTCCCGTCGTGGGTGCGCAGGGTGCCGGTGGCCTCCGCGTACGCGGCGACCTGGCTCTGGCTGGCGCCGCCGGAGATGGTGCCGATGTTGAAGGCGACCAGTTCGTCGGCGTTGCGCGACCGGGCCACCGCGGCGTGCAGCAGGTTCACCATGCCGCTGAGGCCGAGGATGGCGTCGCGGCCCAGGGCCGGGGTGGCGGCGTGCGCGGCCCGGCCGAGGACCTCGATGCGGAACGCGTCCTTGGCCGCCATGGCGGTGCTGCGGTCCACGCCGAGCGTGCCGACCGGCAGATCCGGCCAGCAGTGCAGCCCGAGTACGGCGTCGAAGCGCCGGCCGCGCAGTGCCTCGTCGGCGAGGACGGCGGCGGCGCCGGAGTCCTCGCCGAACGGGATCTCCTCGGCGGGTTGGAACAGCACGGCCACAGAACCCCGGGCCGGCGGTTCGGCGGCGAGCCGCGCGGCGGCGCCGTAGGCGACGGTCATGTGCACGTCGTGTCCGCAGGCGTGGCAGACCCCGGCGTCGGCCGACGCGTACGGCTCGGTCTTGGCGTCCTGCACTGGATAGGCATCCATATCGGCCCGAAGGAGTACCGACGGCCCCGGCAGAGGTCCTTCGAGTTCGAGGAGCAGCCCGGTACCGGCGATTCCGGTCCGCAACCGCCCGAACGGCTGAAGCTTCTCGGCCAACGTCCCGGCCGTGCGGTGTTCAGTAAACCGCAGCTCGGGGTGGCGATGGAGCTGACGCCTCAGCCGTACCAGCTCATCAACCCCGTCGTGTCCCCGCGCCACTCGGTCCACCCCTCGCTCGCGACCTGCAATCCGGACCTAATTGAGACAAGAACCTAAGTCAGGGGGGTGTCCGCGTCAATAACCAGCCAGAATTTGGGTTATCGTCCGTGACCATGGACCGCGCTGACGCCCATCTGCACCTGTTCGCCGACGGCTACCCGGGCCGGTACGGACGCTCCCCGGCGGGCGGCCAGGAGATCGCCGCATATCAGGACATCCGCCGCGCGCACGGCATCGATCGGGCCCTCGTGGTCGGGTACGAGGGCGAGCCACGCTTCGCCGGCAACAACGACTACCTCGCAGGGCTGGCCGCCCGGCACACCTGGATCGCCCCGGTCGCCTATGTTCCACCAGGTGGACCGGCGGACGGGCAGCTGGCCCGCTGGTGGGCGGCGGGGTTCGTGGGAATGGCCGCGTACCTGACGGACGACGCACAGGCCGACCGCTTCACCGCCTGGGCGACCGGCCTCGCCGCCGAACTCCGCGCGGCCCGGGCGGTGATCAGCCTCAACGTCACGCCGGCCGCCACCCGCCGACTCGGCCCCGCGCTCGCCGCCCTCGACGAGTGTCCGGTGCTGGTCAGTCACCTCGGACTGCCCGGCAGCCAGCCCACACCCCCGTCCCCACAGCAGGCCGCCGAGATCCTGGCGCCGCTGCTCGACCTTGCCCGACTGCCGCACGTCGGGGTGAAGATCTCCGGCCTGTACGCGGTCAGCGATCCGCCGCACGCCTGGCCGCACCCGGCGGCCCGGCCCTTCGTCGAACTACTCCTGGGGCGCTTCGGCAGCCGGCGACTGTACTGGGGCTCGGACTTCCCGCCCAGCCTCGATCATGTCTCGTTCGTGCAGACGCTGGAACCCGTCGGGCTGGACGGCCTCTCCCCCACCGAGCGGGCGGACGTCCTCGGCGCCAACCTGTGCCGCATCCTCGACCAGGCGCCGGGGCGGGACGCGTCAGCGGCTGCGCCGTCCTGAGGGCGAACCGGGGGACCGGAACGCCGGCAGGTCACACCGCACCCGCCACGGTATCGGGGGCGGGCAGGCCGAGGACGTCCACGGCCAGCCGGTGGATGGTGTCGAGGGTGAGGTCCCGGCCCCCGGCCGCCTCCACCATGAACAGCAGATGTCGTACGCCCGGCAGCGCCGCCGCCCGGGCGACGGCCTCCCGGCAGCGGCGGGGCGAGCCGACCGGATGGATGTCGATCAGGTGCTCCACATAGCGCACCGGATCGCGGCGCCCACCTGTGACGCCGTCCAGGCGGACGTACTCGGCGGTGCCGGCCAGCAGCGGGGGGAGACCGGCGCGGACCGCCCGCGCCGCCGCGTCGTCGGTCCCGGCCACCTGGGCGAGATGGGCGCTGGCATGGTGGATGCCGGCGGGATCGTGCCCGTGTGCGCGGGCCACCCGCGCGTGGCGGGCCAACAGCTCCGCCTTCTCGGCCAGGTCGGCGTGCAGGCCGAGCAGGAGCGGGAGGCCGTACCGGGCGGCGAGGTCGACGGTGCCCGGTGAGGTGGCGGCCACCCAGAGCGGCACCCGGCTACGCGGTCGCGGCACCACCGGCACCGGCCGGAACGGGAAACGCGCGTTGCCGGCCACCGTCGGCGTCCCGGACAGCCACCGCAGCAGCACCTCCATCGAGTCGCCGAAGCCGTGCCGGAACCGGTCCAGGCCGGTGCCGAAGACCTCGAGGTCCACCCACGGCCCGCCCCGGCCCACCCCCAGCCGGAACCGGCCGCCGGAGAGTTCGTGCAACAGCACCGCCTCCTCGCCGAGCGCCACCGGATGCCGGTTGGACAACACACAGGCGGCGGTGCCGACCGCGATGCGACTGGTGGCGCCGAGCAGGTGCGCGGCGAAGGCGACCGCCGAGGGGCAGACACCATAGGGGATGAAGTGGTGCTCGGCGATCCACACCCCGTCGAATCCCGCGGCCTCCGCCGCACGGCCGTACCGGTGGGCGCCGGCGAGCGCCTCGGCGTGGGTACCGCCGGGGCGGTGCCCGGCGAGCAGGAACAGGTGCGCGTGGACGTCCGGTTCCGCTCGCCGGGCACGGTGGGGATCAGCAGTCACGCAGCTCGGGCGACTGGTTGAGCAACTGGCCCCGGGTGGAGACGAACCGGCGGTAGGTGTCCGAGTCGACCGCCGACGGCCGGAAGGCCGCGACCCGATGGCAGTTCTGGAAGGCCAGCTTGACGCCGAAGTGACGCTCCAGGCTGGACCGGATGGCGTCGCTGGCCAGCGCCCGCAGCAACTGCCCCCGCTCCGCCTCGCTGGGCGGCGGGAGCACATTGTCGGCGAACTCCTCGCCGGAGGTGGCCAGGTCGGCCGCCACCCGGCTGACGGTCTGCCAGGCGTACGGCAACGACTCCCGTACGCAGGCCACGAACTCCTCGTCGCCGACCGGACCGGACTCGGCGGCCCGCATCAGGTCGGGCGGTACGGTGAGAGACATGCTCCTCCTCAGTTAACGATCACGGTTGTCGCTTTCGTTGGGCTGAGCACATCACGACCGTGACCACGCGTCAATGCCCCGAACACGGAAGGGCACGACGCCGTCCGGTCTGCCTTCGGTAGATCTCCATCGATCACACCGCGTCGCGGCGGCGCCGGTGGTTGCCGCAGGTCGTCGCTGCCGGCGTGGCAGCGGTGGCCGTCACAGGGCGGGGCGGACGACGAAGGTGGCCGAGGACGAGGAGGCACCGTCGCCGAGTGGGGACACGTGCATCTGCCGGTGCCCGTCGTGGCGCAGGTAGCGGTTCGGGTAGTTGTAGGACCGCAGTGACGTGTGCGTACCGCTGATGCCGGCGACCTGGCAGAACGTCGCGTCGGCGCGGAACAGGTCGCTGCCGTCGGCGCGGTGCAGGAACACCCGGAACTCGTGGTGCCGCAGGTAGTGACCGGGGAAGTTGACCGATTCGAAGGAGTGGCAGGCACCGGCGAGCCCGGTGCGTACGACGAATGCGGCGTCGGCTCTCGTGCCGGCACTGCTGCCGGGGTCGACCGCGTCGACGCGGGCCTGGAAGCCGGCGTGTCGTACCCGGCGGCCGGGGAGGGCGGCGACCTCCAGGCCGACGCGGGCACCCGGGCTCAGGGGGGTGCCGGCCGGCGCCGTGGGCGTGGAGGGGGGACGCGCGGAGTCACCGGCGGCAGTTGGCGGGACGGCGGGGACGGGATGCGCCGACGTGGCACCCGGGGTGGCCCGGCGGGACAGGCTGGCGCCGCCGCCGGCGGTCGGGGTGACTCCCGGCGGGAGGGTGGGGGCTCCGGTGGCACCCGGGGGCGCGATGACCTCGGGATCGCCCGAGCCCAACGGTGGTCCGTCCGGGCGCGGCACCGCTGCGGTGAACTCGCCGCGTACCGGGTCCGGCGTGTGCCCGTCGTACAGTGCCGTCGCACCGACGATGGTGCTGACGGCGACCACCGCGAGCCCGCAGAGCAGCAGCTTGCGTCGGGCATCGGCCGCACCACCCGGGCGGTGCGGCGCGTCGGAGCGCGGCAGCGAGCCGGTGGCGGGTTCGTCGCCGGGACGCTCCGGGGCGGGTCCGGTGCCGGCGGAGGTACGGATCCGTTGGGCGGGTGCGGACAGGACCATGCGGAGCAGGACCGGAGCCGGAGTGCTCCGTCCCGGAAGATCGGCGGCTCGGGCGTGCTGCCCGCCGCTGCCCGGTCGGGTGACCGCTGTCGGAACGGCGTCGGCGTCGGTCGGGGAGATCCAGCCGCCGATGCGCAGGCGTGGCTGCTGAGTGCCCTTTTCGGACATGATGGTCTCCTGCCGCTTTCCGCGCACGCGTCCGCCCGGACAGATCATCTGGTTGCGGCACATACGCTCTCATCACCACACGGGTTGACGCCAGTCCTCGCAAGCGACTACGTCGAGCGGGCGCTGAGGCTGTCGGAGGCGGTGTCGCGGACCAGGCGATCGCCGAGCACCGTGGATATCGACGTGAGCCGGCGCGCGTCGGCTTCCACGTCGGCGTTTGCGAGTTCTCCCGACGGCGGCTCCACGCCGGGCTCGACCGGAGTGTCGGCCACGTGCCCCTGCGCGACCGTCGTACGGCGACCAGGACCGCTGCGGCCTCACCGGCGGCGGCCGCCCGGGCGTCGTCCCAGCCGGCCTCCGTGGCGCGGTGGCCGGGCGCATCACCTTCCCGGTGTGCCTCGTGGTGGTGTAGGCGGGCGCAGGGCTCGTCGCGCTTCGCGTCCCGACCGCCTCTGCATCTGACGCCGGGTGGCCCGGGGCGATGCATGCCCCGGGCCACCACTACACCTGGCAGCGCCGCTACTCGCCTGACGGCGCGGTCAACGCGACACCGAGACGCGCGGGCGAACCGAAGTTCGGGGTTCCGTCGGCGTTCCAGGTGAACTTCTGCGCGCGGGTGGAGCGGTTCATGTCGCAGCCGCCACCGGCCGAGTCGTTGGCGTGATAGACGATCCAGTCCTCGGTGCCGTCCGGGCTCTTGAAGAAGCCGTTGTGGCCGGGGGCGTAGACGCCGTTGGCGTCGCTGCGCTGGAACACCGGCGTGGGGTGCTTCGTCCAGTGCGCCGGATTCAGCGGGTCGGTGCCGGTGAGGGTGAGCAGGCCGAGCTTGTAGTCGGGTCCCCAGCACGCAGACGCCGAGTAGACGACCATGACGCGACCGTTGTGGTACAGCGGTTCGGGTCCCTCGTTGACCGGGTGGGTCTGCCGCTCCCAGGACAGCGTCGGTGAGCTGAGTCGGCTCCGGGAGCCGGTGAGGGTCCACGGGTTCGACAGTCGTTGGATGAAGTTGGACTGTCCGTAGGAGCCACCGGCGTTGTAGGTACCCATCAGGTACAGGTTGGCGCCGACCCGCAGCACGCTGGCGTCGAGTGCCCATTCGCTGCCGAGGTCGGCCTTGAAGGTGTACGGACCCATCGGGTCGGTGCCGGCGGACTCCAGCACGTGCAGGCGCTGGGTGGGGTTGAAGTCCGCGACGTTCTGCCCGGCGGTGTAGTAGAAGTACCAGCGGCCGTTGATCAGGTGGAACTCCGGCGCCCACATGTTGCAACAGCCGTTGGGCCGTCCGGCGAGGTTGAAGATCACCTGGTCGGTGGCGGTGGCCAGCCCGGCGAGCGTCGCGGAACGCCGCATGGTGATGGTGGAGTTCCAGGTCGTGGTGGCCAGGTAGTAGTAGCCGTTGTGGTACTGCAACCACGGGTCCGGGCCGTTGCGCTTGATCGGGTTGGTGAAGGTCCCCGGCGACGCGCCGAGGGCGACGAGTTGCCACTGCTGGTTCGCGCCGTCGAGGTCCTGGTACTGCGACACCCGCGCGCCGTCGGCGGTGGACCACTCCCACACGTCCAGGGCCTTGCCGCTGTTGCGGTTGATCAGCCGGATGTGTCCGCCGGCGGAGTCGGCGAGCCGGAACTGCTGTCGGGCGTCGTTGCGGTCGCTGTTCTGCACGAGTTGGATGCCGTCGGCGGTGGTGGGCAGGTCGAGCACCTTGCCGCTGTGCACCGACTGCACGCGGTACCAGCCGCCGCCGGAGTCCAGGAAGCGCCACTGCTGCCAGGCGCCGTCGTTGCGGGTGTACTGGTTGATCGCGGCACCGTCGCCGGTAGCCAGGTTGTAGACGTCGAGCGCCTTGCCGCTATGCCCGTTGACCAGGACGTACGGCACACCTGGCTGGACTGTCGCGGCGGAGGCTGCCGGTGTCACGACGACTGTGCCCACGACGGTGAGCAGGGCTATCAGTCCCGCCGCGAAGAAGGCACGTCGGTGGTGGTTACGCATGGTGATGGGGGCTCCTTCGGGGCTCAGTGGACGGACTGCCAGGCCAAGGCGGTGCCGACCGCGACGAGCGCGGACAGGCGGGGAAGCGCTTTCCAGATGGGCGGATCGGTGGAGGTCATGTCGGTCCCTGTGTGGTACGCCAGCGGCGCGGAGCAGCCACTGGCGCTGCGGTAAGCCGATGGCCGATCGCCGCCGCGAGACTTCCGATCGATCTGCCAGATCGGCCAGGCGCCCTCAATGTTGTCGCTAACATCGAAGACAGTCAAGTTAACGGTTCGGATTCCTCGCGTTCACATGAAACGCTGCGCACCGGGTCGCTGTGGCAGGCACGTTTCCGGTACGTTAGCGCAAACACAACGCCTGGTCTGGGTTCGGGTCGGCGACCGTCCGCGACTCCTACCCTACCGGCGAGCGGATGTGGTGCAGCCGCGCCCGTTCCCAGGTCGCGTCGTCGAGGTCCATCGCGTTCCAGTACGCCTGACGCCCCTGGGCCGGCAGGTCCCAGACCGTCGAGTGCTCCGCGTCGGGAAAGCCGACGGACAGGCTGCCGAAGTCGATGACAGCGTGCAGGCTCCCCTGCCTGACCAGCAGGTGCGTAGGCTTCAGGTCACCGTGCAGCCACATCGGGGCGTCGGCGGGCTCCGGCAGGGCGAGCGCCGACCGCCAGAGCCGCTCCAGCGACACCACGTCCAGGTCGCCGCCGACCGTGCCGCGACAGTCGCGCAGACACCCGCTGATCCACTCGTCGCAGGACTGCAGGGCCCCGCCGCGATACCAGCTCAGGTCACCCGTCCGGGACGCCCCCATCAGGTCCACCCGGTGCAGGTCGCGGACGAACACCGCCAGATCCGCCCCGAAGGCGGCCCAGTCGCCGACGCTGTCCTGCCGGGCCTCGTCGACATTCCCCCCAGAGCGTCCTAGGAGGATGGTCTGCTGGGGTGGCGGGGCGCAGGCGGGTGTCCGCGCGGTCGGATGTCGCACCCGTGGGCCATGATCTTTCTCAGCACGGCGGCGCCGACACCGGTCGGCGCGGCATCACCACGGCGGACGCCGAGTCCGCGGCGGGCAGGAGGATTGCGGTGACGGACGCTGACGGGACCGCCTGGCGGCGGCGGAGCGTGCTGGCGGTGGTGCCGCCGGCCCGTCCACGCAAGCTGGCGAAGGTGCCCTTCGTCGAACTGGCCGACGGCCGCCTGCAGGGTGTCGTCTCCAGCGGCTCGGACATCGAGCGGGTGTACGTCTCGTCGGTGACCGCCGGCACCCACGCCTACCACTGCAGCACCAACAACAACCGGCCCTGTGGCGGGCTACGGGGCACGCCCTGCAAGCATCTCCAGGCCCTCGCCGAGGAGGCCGTCCTCCAGTACGGCGTCGACCGGGTCGCCCGGTACCTGCGGGTCGACGCCGGTGACGGGGTGCGGAGCGGGGCCGACCTGTGGGCCCGGATGGACGCCCGGCCCGAGCCGACCCCGGCTGCCGTGGTGTTCAGCCGCTTCCTGCACCACCTGGCCTACCTCGAACTGGCGGACAGCACCACCGCGCTGCCCGAACTGCACTGGTTCCCGGCGACCGGGGCGGGTCGCTGATGCTCGGCACGCAGCTCGCGCAGTTGCAGGAGGACACTCCGGTCGGGCTCTCCGACGCCGACACGGTGGTCGCCGGCTTCGACGACGCCCTGGTGAGCGGATTCGCACGGGTCGGCGACGAGGCCGCCGCAGCCCTGGCGGCGCTGGCCGACGCGGTGGCCGGCACCCCGCTGGGCGCCCGGGTGGCCGACGCGGTGGACACGGTCACCGCCGGCGGGTTCAGGCCGGACGACCTCGCCGTCCTGGCCGGTGCCCGGTCGGCGCTGCTGGGCGCGGCGCACGACGCGCTGCTCGGTCGGTTCGACGCCGCGGTCGGGCGGGACCGGGCACTGTGGACGGCACCAGCCGGTGCGTCGGCCGAGACCTCCGCCGCGAGCAGCGCGGCCGGTGCGTGGCTGCACGAGGTGGCGGTGGCCGGTTGGCGCAACGTCGACCACGAGCTGCTCTCCGCCGCCGGGTCGCCGGTCGAGGCCGCTCTGGCCGAGCCACGGCTGCGCCGCCTGGCGGTGCTGCTCGACGGGCTCGCCGCCGAACTGCGGGCGAGCCTCCCGGTAGCCACGATGCCGCAGGTCCCGGCCCGTCGCTGGGCGGACCTGTGGACCCGGGCCGTGCTGCTCGCGCAGGACCGGACCGGTCCGCTGGACGACGGCGAGCGGGTCTCCGGGCGTCTGCTCCCGCTCGGGGTGGACGTGCACGAGCACGCCACGGCGGTGCAGGTGCAGGTGCACGCCGTCCTCGAACCGTCCGACGGTGGACCGGCCCGACTGGTCCGTACGGCGGTGGCGGCCGGGAAGGTCGAGACGATCACCGGGCCGGCGGTGTGGCGGCTGCTGCCGGCGTACCCCGTGCTGCTGGCGGCGGTGGCACAGCGGCGGACGGTGACTGTGACCCGCCTGCCGCTGCGCGGCGGTGACCTGTCCTGGTGCGAGTCGCAGGCCCGCCTGGGCGAGCACGCCGACCCGTTCGCCACCGGCCGGCTGCTGCTCGCCGACGTGACGGCGGCGGCCACCGCCCCGCTGGACCGGCATCCGGCCGCGATCGCCGAGCCGGTGCTGCTGGAGGGCTACCGGATGCGGAAGGGCGACGACGGGCTCACCCTCGACCGGGACGGCCAGTCGATCGGCATCGCCGTCGACCGGCTGCCGGCGGCCGGCCCGCTCACCGCCGCACTGGTCACCGCCTCGACCTCCTGCCTCGGCCTGGCCCGCTGGGACGACGGGCGGTGGTGGGTGCAGCCGCTGGCGGTACAGGCCACCGTCAAACGCGCGCCCGTCGAGGCGCACAACGGCGACTGGGCCGAGGGCGTCACCGACCCGAAGGTGGCCAAGGCCGAGGCCAGGGCGGGCGACGCCGTGGCCGTGTTGCGCGAGCGCGCGGGACGGTTGCTGCGCCGATGACCGACTCCCCTGACGACCAGGCCGCCGCCAACCGGCGGCAGGTGCTCTACTGGCGGATGCTGGGCCGGATCTTCGACCCGGACGAGCAGCCCGCGCTGGAGTCGGCGAGCATGGCCGTGGTCGAGGACCTGGGACTGCCGGCCGCCCTGCTGGACCCGGCGGTGTCGGTGGACACCGTGGTGCAGCGTTTCCCCGAGGTGGCCGACGAGTTGCGCGGCCTGCTCGCCGACACCGAGGCTGTGTCGACCGACGAGGACGGGTCGCATCAGCCCGGTGAGGCCGAGGTCCGCCGGGCCGCGCTGGTGTCGAAGTTGCTGCTGAACGTCTTCGCCACCGGGGCGGGGTCGGTCACCGCCGGTCAACTGGCCCGCTGGCAGGCCGACGCCGGCTGGTTCGAGCAGGCGCTCGGCAGCGCCCCCGGCGAGCTGCGCCGGCAGGGCACCGGCCTCGGTGCCGCCCTCGCCGGCATCGAGGGTGACCTGGTCCGGCGGATGCGCCTGCGGGAGGTGCTGGCGGATCCGGCGCTGGCCAGCCAGCTCACGCCCAGCATGTCGCTGATCGAGCAACTGCTGCGGGACAAGGCCAACCTGTCCGGCGTCGCGTTGGCCAACGCCAAGGCGCTGATCCGCCGGTTCGTCGACGAGGTCGCCGAGGTGTTGCGGACCCAGGTGGAGCAGACCAGCGTCGGCAGCATCGACCGGTCGGTGCCGCCGAAACGGGTCTACCGCAACCTCGACCTGGACCGCACCATCTGGCAGAACCTGACCAACTGGAGTCCGGACGACGAGCGCCTCTACGTCGACCGGCTCTACTACCGGCAGACGGCGCGCAAGACCACGCCGTCGCGGCTGATCGTGGTGGTGGACCAGTCCGGGTCGATGGTCGACTCGATGGTCAACTGCACCATCCTGGCGTCGATCTTCGCGGGTCTGCCCAAGGTCGACGTGCACCTGATCGCGTACGACACCCGGGCGCTGGACCTGACCCCGTGGGTGCACGACCCGTTCGAGGTCCTGCTCCGCACCAAACTCGGCGGCGGCAACGACGGGCCGGTGGCGATGGCGATGGCCCGCCCGAAGATCGTCGAGCCGAGGAACACGGTGATGGTGTGGATCTCGGACTTCTACGAGTTCAACCGATCTCAGCCCCTGTTCGACGGCATCGAGGCGGTGCACCGGTCGGGGGTGCGGTTCATCCCGGTCGGCTCGGTCAGCAGCTCCGGTCAGCAGAGCGTCAACCCGTGGTTCCGGCAACGCTTCAAGGACCTGGGCACCCCGGTCGTCTCCGGCCACATCCGCAAACTCGTCTTCGAGCTCAAGAGCTTCCTCACCTAGGAGAGACACCCCTGATGTCCGAGATGCTGCGTGCCCCTGCCGAGGTCAAGTACGCCGACGAACTCGACTTCCTGGAGTCGGTGGACACCGGTCCGAAGCCGTACTCGTGGCGGCTGAGCCCGCGCATGGTCCGGCTGTTCGTGCTCGGTTCGGAACGCGCCGACGGCCTGGACCGGGAGATCCCGCAGAAGTGGTTCGGTGATCGCAGCTTCGTCGAACGCAGCATCGTGACGCTGGCGTCGGACCGTGGCCTGCTGCTCATCGGTGACCCGGGCACCGGCAAGAGCTGGCTGGCCGAGCTGCTGGCCGCCGCGATCTGCCGCAACTCGACGCTCGTGGTGCAGGGCACCGCCGGCACCACCGAGGACCACATCAAGTACTCGTGGAACGTCTCGATGGTCATCGCCAAGGGTCAGTCGCGCGAGTCGATGATCCCCTCGCCGATCATGACCGCGATGGAGCAGGGCGTGGTCGGCCGTTTCGAGGAGCTGACCCGGTCCACCAGCGACGTGCAGGACGCGCTGATCTCCATCCTGTCCGAGAAGTACGTCTCCATCCCCGAGCTCAACGACGACCACATCGTCTTCGCCCAGCCCGGATTCTCGATCATCGCGACCGCGAACAGCCGGGACCGGGGCGTCAACGACCTGTCGTCGGCGCTGAAACGACGGTTCAACTTCGTCCGGATCCCGGTGGTCACCAACAGGCGCAGCGAGGCGGAGATCGTCCGGTTCCGTACCGAGGAACTGCTGCGCCGGCACCACGTGGAGCTGGACGTGCCGCCCACGCTGTTGGACATCCTGTTGCAGAGCTTCGCCGACCTGCGGGCCGCCGCCGCGTCGGCGGCCAGCGACGACGAGAAGTTGGAGTCGGCGCTGTCCACCGCCGAGCAGATCGGTGTGCTGGAGGACGCGATCCTGCACAGCCAGTTCTTCGGCGACCGGACCCTACGCGCCGAGACGCTGGCCGGGTCACTGATGGGGTCGCTGGCCCGGCGCAGCCCGGAGGACCTGGCCATCCTCAACAAGTACCTGCACGCGGTGGTGGAGCCCCGGGCCAAGCAGGACGGCGGCGAGTGGCACGGCTTCCTCGACGGTGGCCGTCAGGCGATCGCCGCCCTGTCATGAGCGCCCCCGCGACCGTCGGCACGTTCAGCGCCCTGCGTGAACAGCTCACCGACGCGGCCACCGCGTTCGCGGACGGTCCCGACGCGCTGGCCGGCATCCTCGCCGGGATGGTCGACGACGTGGACCGGGCACTGGGCGAACGGCTGGAGATCTTCCCGGTCTGCCACCATTCGCCGGCCTCGGCGCTGGCCATGGTGCGCCGGCTGCGGCGCAAGCAACCCCGGGTGATCTATCTGGAGCTATGTGAGGACCTCCAACCGCTGCTGGGGGAACTGCGCAACTGCCGGCTCCCGGTGGCGGTGCAGGCGTTCGCCTCGCAACTCGACGGCTTCCCGGCCGCATGGGGTCCGCTCAGCGTGATCGCGCCGGTCACCGAGGCGTCCGCCGAATACCAGGCGATCGCGTACGCGCTTGAGACGCCCGGGGTGGAGCTGGTGCTGGTGGACCGCTCCACCGATCACGTCTTCCAGTGGTCACCGCGCGACGAGGCGCCGTCCCCGGGCGAGCCGGCTTCCGGGGAGAGCGGCGCCGACGCGGGCGAGCAGGCGGCGCTGCACGGCGACGCGGTGGGCGTGGAGATCGGCGACCTGCGTCCCCGGTTCGCCGAACTGGAGGCGCATCTGCTGCACCACGGCAAGGTGCGGCACTGGTCGGAGTGGTGGGACCAGTACGTCGAACGGCCACTCACGGTCGCCGACCACGACACCTACCGTCAGGTGATGGTGCTGATCGGCAGCCTGTTCCGACGGTTGCGTCCCGCCGGGTCGGTCCGCACCGACCGCGACGAGGATCGGGAACGCTACATGTGGACCCGGATCCGGCAGCACCTGGCCGCCTCCGGCGCCGCGCCCGAGGACTGTCTCTATGTCTGCGGCGCCTTCCACGCCGCCAGCCGGGTCGAGCAGTTCGGCCTGGACTCCACCGCCCCGAACTTCGACATCTCCCCGCGCACCGCGACCCGCTGGCGGTACGGTCTGATCCCGTCGAGCCACTCGGCGATCGAGGCCCAGTTCGGTCTCGCGCCCGGATCGGTGTCGATCGCCGCCGCGACCTGGACGAAGGCGGTGAGCGGGTCGGGTCTGACGCCGTACCGGCTGGACGGTCAGCGTGGCGGCACGCCCCGGGGCCGGCGCGGACGCGTCGAGCCGGAAACCGTGCCGGCCGAGGCGGTCAGCGATCGGCTCGTCGGGTTCCTCGCCGCGCCACCCGCTCTGGACGGGCTCGACGAGGCGGAACTGCGCCGGTGGTGTGTGGACATCGTCCGGTTGGCGCGACGCAACGGCTACCTGGCCAGCACCGCCGACGCGATCGCGGTGTTCGAGACGTCGATCCTGCTGGCCGGGCTGCGCAACCGGGCTCGACCCACCCCGTACGACTTCGCCGACGCGGCGGTGACCTGCATCGAGAAGGACGTGGCGCCGGGTCGGCGTGACGTGCGTCGGCTCTGCGAGATCCTGCTCGGCGGGGACCGGATCGGGCAGGTCGGCTACGACGCCCTGCCGCCGTTGGCCCGCGACGTGCTGGACCGGCTCCAGCCGCTCGGTCTGGACCTGGAGAAACGGACCGTGCAGCGGGCCCTGCTGGACCTGCACGGCAAGCCGGAGTTGGCCGGCTGCGCTGACCTGCTCTGGATGCTGCGGCACGTGCTGCCGCCGGGCGCGGTCCGGCCGATCATGGGTGAGCGTCGGCTCGGCCACCGGTCGATCCAGGAGAGCTGGGACCTGGCGTTGGGTCGCCACCAGCGCGCGCTGATCGAACTCGGGTACGAGGGCGTGACCGTCGAACAGGTGCTGGAACAGCGCCTGCGTCGGGCGGCACACGGCCCGGGCGCCACCGCCGCAGGCGCTCTCGCCGCCGTCGAGGACGCCATCCGGCTGTTGGACAGTCCCCGACTGGTCGACGAACTCGGTGCCCGGGCGGTGGAGTTGCTCGCCGCCGAACGCACCGTCGACGACGCCCCGCGCGTGCTGCGCCGGATCCGTCGGCTGCTCGCCCATCACCAGGCCACCGCGCCGACGTTGCCGGCCTGGTGCGCGGCGTTCGTGACGACCGGGTACGCCCACTACTGCACGTTGCTGCCGACCGCGTTCGTCGAGGAGGAGACCGGCGTACGGCAGGTCGGTGCGATGCTCGGTTTCCTGTTCAGTCTGGAGAGTCTGGCGCTCTCCCTGGGCTGCGACCGGTCCCAGCTGGAACTCGCGGTGGGTCAGTCCCACCCGCAGGCGCCGGCCAAGGTGGCCCTGCTCTGGGCGGCCCGTCACCAGCTCGGTCTGCTGCCCCTGACCGGGTTGCGGGCCCAGTGCCGGGAACTGCTGGCCAACCCGCTGGTGGTGCCGGCCTTCCCGCAGTACCTGTCCGGGTTCGTGCACGCGCTGGAACCGGTGCCGGGGCTCGCGCCGTTCGTGGTGGAGACGATGTCCACCGCGTTCGCCCGGCTGCCCGACCCGGTCCTGCTGCCCTGGCTGCCCAACCTCGTCACCACCCTGCGTCAGCATGGTGCGGAGGCGGTGCCGCTGCTGGTCCGGGAGGCGGGGCGTACCTTCCCGGGCACGCTGTCCGCGCTGGACTCCTGGGTGCCGCCCTGGCAGGGCACCGCTTCCACCGCCACGCCGCGTCGCGTCGGCGGGGCGGCCGGGCAGCAGGTGCACGCTCTGCTGGCCGGGCATCCGGAGCCGGTGGACGCGGTCGCCGAGTTGCTCGGTGTCGGGGACGGCTGGCGGGGTCCGCGCGGCGGCGCGGCGGCCCTGGTGGAGGCCCACCCGAGCACCGCCGAGGCGGTCGCGGTGCTGCTGTCCGGCAGGTGAGCGGCGACGCGTGTCGGCGTCAGGCAGCGCGGGCCGCCGAGCCGGCCCACGCCGCTGGCGTCGTGCCGCAGAGCGGCCCCGGCGCGTCGGGCGGGGTCACTCGCAGAAGACCTGCACCTTGGCGTCGGACTGGTCGACGTCGACGGTGACGTCGTCGAGCTGCTCGACGAGGTCCTCGATGTGCTGCGGCTTGAGTTGGGTCAGGTCGATCGGTACGCCGGACTTGGCCAGCTCGACGTTGACCTTGCTGAGCGCCTGGGGCGGGACCAGGCTGGTGAGGCGTACCCCGGCGCGCAGGAGTTGCAGCGGGACCCGGATGTTGACCCGGCCCGGCCCGTCGTCGTCCTGCGAGGTCACCATCACGCGCAGGTACTTCGGTCGGGCCTTCGGCCGGGGCGGGGTTGCCGTCGGCGATTCCGGCT
This sequence comes from Micromonospora craniellae, assembly GCF_014764405.1. Taxonomy (NCBI): domain Bacteria; kingdom Bacillati; phylum Actinomycetota; class Actinomycetes; order Micromonosporales; family Micromonosporaceae; genus Micromonospora; species Micromonospora craniellae. Next base: position 6,678,247 of record NZ_CP061725.1, read on the forward strand.
GCTCGCGCTCCAGGGCGCCGATGAGCTGTTCCGCCTCGTCGGCGGTGATCTTCCCGTCGGCCAGCATCTGCAGGATCTGGCGGCGCTGCTCGTTCATGTCGGTCCTCTTCCTCGACTCATCTGACGCTTACCAGCAGGGCCTTGCGGCCCTGCGCGATCTCGATCCGGGTGCCGGGCAGGGAGCACAGCACCTGTCCGACACCCCGCAGCGCGGCTGCCGGATTCACCCGGGCGACGAGACAGGCGACCAGTGCGACCGGCACGGCGAGCAGCAGCAGGGGCGCGAGCAGCAGCAGGACCGGCAGGACCGGTACGTACCGCCGCCGCCAGCGGCCGTCGGGGCGGCGGTGCCGGATGGTCACCAGCTGCGGAATCATCGTGACCTCTCCAACTCGGCAAGCGCCTGTGCGACGTCGATCTCTCCTCGCCGCAGCCGGTCGACGACGTCGGCGCCGGTGGGGGCCGGGTCGGTGTCGACGAAGTCGAGCTGCGTGGCGATCCGGTTCAGGCGGGACTTGATCGTCGGGTAGCTCACCCCGAAGATCCGTTCCATCTCCTTGATCGAGCCGTGCGACCGGACGAACGCGGCCACGAACACCTGGTCGTCGGCGCCGAGTTGGGCCAGTTGCGGCGGCTCGAACTGCCCCTCGACCGCGATGCCGGTGCCGGTGAGGCGGACCCGTTCGACCACGAACGGCTGTCCGCGGGTCAGATCCGTCAGCTCCTGCCAGTCCACCTGCCTACCTCCCACCACCGATGACCTCAGGAGTCAATTCTGGCATAAATTTTCTCAATCCCATAGCGGGCTACACTTGATTTTCTTAATTCCTACTGCACTTGGCGCGTCTCTCGACAGGGCGGGCAACCCGGAACGATTACCATCGTCATCTAGCGGGGAGAGGACCGGCACGACGACCGCCCGATGCCTCCGCCTTGGCCAGCAACCGCAAGCTCGACCACAACCGCCAGATTCGCAGGGAGAGCCATGGGTGATCGGATCGACGTCGCCGAGGCGACGCGCGCCAAACACGAGACCGCAGCGGTGTTCGACCGTGGCGCCGCCACCTACGATCGCACCGGGGTGGAGTTCTTCGGCCCGATGGGGCGGGAGCTGGTACGCCGAGTGGGGCTGCGCCCGGGACAACAGGTCCTCGACGTGGGCTGTGGGCGGGGCGCCGTCCTGCTGCCCGCGGCGCAGGCCGTGGGGCCGACCGGCGGCGTCGTCGGCATCGACCTGGCCCCGACGATGGTCGACCTGACCCGCGCCGACGTGGCCACCGCCGGCCTCGCCCACGTCCGGGTGGACGTCGCCGACGCCGAGGATCCGCCCCTGCCCGAGGCCACCTTCGACGCCGTGCTCGCCGGACTCGTCGTGTTCCTGCTGCCCGCTCCACTGGACGCGCTGCGCGCCTACCGGCGGCTCCTGCGGCCCACCGGACGGATCGGCGTCACCACCTTCGCCGCCCACGATCCACGGTTCAACGACGCGCTCACCGCGTTGGCCCGGCACCTGCCGCCGGAGCGCCGCCAGCCACCGAACAAGGGGAAGCCCGAGCACTTCGCCACGCGCGAGTCGACCGGCGAACTCCTGCGCCGTGCCGGCTATCACCAGGTCACCATCGACGACGTGCCGTTCGAGAGCCGGTTCCGTGACATCGACCACTTCGTCGCCTGGGCGTGGTCGCACGGGGCCCGCGCGATCCTGGAACGCATCCCTCCCGACCGACTGCCCGCCGCCCTCGCCGATGCGGCACACGCCCTGTCCCCCACCGGCGAGAGCCTCCAGTTGACCACCAGCGTCCGGTTCGCCATCGGTAGCCGGGCGGAGTCCTGACGGCGGCAGAAACTTCCGGGAACTTCCGGCGAGGCGTACCCGACCAGGTAGTCGAGGTACGTGCTTCCCTGTCGCCGTACCCCTCGCGGAAGGTTGTCCACACATGCACTTCACAGTTCGTCGGGTCGCGCAGATCGGTGCCCTCGGGCTCTTCACCGCCGCGACGGTGGCACTCACCGGTTCACCGGCCGCCGCGCACGTCACGGTCAGCCCGTCGGTGACCACCGCCGGCTCGTACGCCGTGCTGACGATGGGGGTGCCGCACGGTTGCGACGGTTCTGCCACCACCAAGGTGTCCATCAAGATCCCCGACCAGATCGTCACGGTCACGCCCACCGTGAACCCGAACTGGACGGTCGAGAAGGTGATGGCGGCCCTGAACCCGCCGATCACGGACGGACACGGCAACGAGGTCACCCAGCGGGTGACCGAGGTGGTCTACACCGCGAACACGCCACTGCCGGACGACCTGCGTGACAAGTTCGAACTGTCGGTGAAGCTGCCGGACACCGCCGGTGAGACGCTGGTGTTCCCCTCGGTGCAGACCTGCGAGCAGGGCGAGGCGGCCTGGGTGCAGCTGCCCGAGGCGGGCCAGGAGGGTCACGAGTTGGATTACCCGGCACCGAAGTTCGTCGTGACCGCAAAGGCCGACGCCGCCGACACGGCCGACGCCGCCCACGACGCCGAGGAGCAGCCGGTGGCCCAGACCAGCACGGAGTCCGAGGGCGGCACCGGGGCGGTGGCGTGGATCGCGCTGGGGCTCGGCGCGCTGGGCCTGGTGGCCGGCGGGTTGGCGCTGGTGCGTACCCGCAGGACCGCCTGACGGGCGGGCACGGGTGACGTCCCGCAGCAGCTCGGCGGGCCGCCGGGCCAGCGGGCGGGCACGGTGGGCCTGGTCCACCGTGCTCGCCGGCCTGCTCGGCCTGCTGGCCGCCGTCGTCCCGGCGGCGCCGGCCGCCGCCCACGCGGTCCTGCTGGGCACCGATCCGGTCGACGGCGCCGTGCTGGCGACCGCGCCGGCCCAGATCACGCTGACCTTCAACGAGCAGGTGACGGTACGCCCCGGCGGTGTCCGGCTGCTCGACGCGGCCGGCGATGAGCTGTCCAGCGACAGCCGGTCGGTGGACACCACGGTGGTCCTGACCGTGCCGCCGGAGCTACCCGGTGGCACCTACATCCTCACGTACCGGGTGATCTCAGCTGACAGTCATCCCGTATCGGGTGGATTCAGCTTCGCTGTCGGGGCGCCGAGCAGCTCCGCAGTCGCAGTGCCGGAGAGCAACCCGGGGCGCGGACTGGACATCCTGCGTCAGGTCAGCGAGGCGGCCTCCTACCTCGGTCTCCTCGTCGGTGCGGGCGTACTGGTCTTCTTGCTGGTGCTGTTGCGCGCCGACGCGCCGGTGCTGCGGCGACGGCTGCTGCGGCTGGTCGCCTGGTCGGTGGGTCTGACGGTGGCGACGCGGCTGGTCCTGGTGCCAGCCGTCCCCGCCTGGCAGGACGGCCGCGACCTGGACGGGCTGACCGACCCCGCCCTGTGGACAGCCGGGCTCGGTGCCGAGGAGTCCCTGAGCTCACTGCTGGTGGTGCTGGGTCTGGGCACCGCCTGGTGGGCCACCGTGACGGTGGGTTCCCCACCCACCACCGCGACGACCGGCGGGTCCACCGGTGCCGCCCGGCGGGCGGCGCTGACCGCAATGGCGTTCACCGGTGTCGCGCTCGCCTGGGGGGCGGTCGCTCTGGTCGGGCACACCCGGACCTACGGCCCGGCCTGGCTGGTCGTCACGGCCGACGTGCTGCACGTGGTCACCGCCGGTGTGTGGCTGGGCGGGTTGGTGGCCCTGGCATGGACGCTGACCCGGTCGGCCGACCTGCCGCCCGGTGCGGCGGCGCGCACGGTGTCCGCGTTCTCGCGCACCGCCGCCGTCCTCGTCGGTGTGCTCGGCCTGACCGGGGTGCTGCTCGGGTGGCGCATCCTGGGGTCCTGGGAGGGGCTCTGGAGCACCGCGTACGGGACGGCCCTGCTGACCAAGGTCGGGCTGACCGTGGTGGTCCTGGCCGTGGCCGCGCACAACAGGTTCCGGCTGGTGCCCCGGGTCGTGGCCGCCGACCGTGACGACGGATCCGCGGCGGCGTGGCGACTGCTACGCCGCTCCGTCCGGTGGGAGGCGGCGTTGCTGGTCGGTGTGGTCGCCACCACCGGGTTCCTGGTCACGCAGAGTCCGGTCGTCACCGCGACGGGTACGCCTCCAGCGGCCGACGCCGGGGAGCGCCCGATCGTGGTGGAGGCGCCGTTGGGGTCGGGTCGGGCCGTCGTCCGGCTGACCCCCGGGGTGGTGGGAGTGAACTCGATGGAACTGGATCTCCTCGACGCGGCGGGCCAGCCCGTCGAGCCGGTGGACGACCCGAGGCTGACGGTCCAGTTGCCCGCGATGGACGTCGGCCCGCTGGAGCGGACGCTGTCGCAGACCGGTCCGGGCCGGTACGAGGCGGTCGTCGACCTGCCTCTCGCCGGCTCCTGGGTCCTACAGGTCAGCGTGCGGACCTCGAAGTACGAGAATCCGATCGCCCGCCTCCCGGTGGAGGTCGGATGACGCCGCGACGGTTGCTCCGGACGGCCGCCGTGGCGGCCGGTGTGATCGCGTACCTGGCGTTGGGGGCGGTGCCCGCCGCAGCGCACGTCGAGGTTGCGGGCGCGCGGCCGAACGGTGACGGCACCACGACCCTGACGTTCGCCTTCGACCACAGTTGCGACGACTCCCCCACCACCGAGCTGGTCGTCGCCCTACCCGAGGGGGCGACCGCCACCGGCACCGTGGAGCCGGACGGCTGGTCCGCCGCCGTCGCCGGGGATCGCGTCACGTTCACCGGGCCGGGGCTGGAGACCGCCGAGGTGGGCGTGACCACCCGGATCGTGGCTCAGGCGGGCGACACACTGCACTTCCCGGTGCTGCAACGGTGTGCCGACGGCAACTCGCTCGACTGGATCGACCGCACCGCCGACAGCGACTACCCGGCACCGAGATTGATCGCGACCAACGCCGTGCTCGAAACCCCACCGGAGGCGACCGTCGCGCCGCCTCCCGCCGCAGGCGGTGTGACCCCGCCGGAGGCCGGGGGCGCGACGCTGGGTCAGGCGCTGACCGTGCTCGTCGTGTTCGTCGCCGCCGCAGCGGTGGCCGGGTTCGTGGTCGCGCGGCGCACCACGTAGGGCGTCGACGGTCTCCGAAACGGGAGGGGCCCCGGCCGATCGTCGACGATCGGCCGGGGCCCCTCGGTGCGGCCCGGATCAGGCCAGGTCGAACCGGTCGAGTTCCATCACCTTGGTCCAGGCGGCGACGAAGTCGGCCACGAACCTGTCGCGCGCGTCGTCGCTGGCGTAGACCTCGGCGAGCGCCCGGAGCTGCGAGTTGGAACCGAAGATGAGGTCGACCGCGGTAGCGGTCCACTTCACCTCGTCGGTGGCCAGGTCGCGGATCTCGTACACGTGCTCGTCGGACTCCGACGCCTTCCACCGGGTGCCCGGAGAGAGCAGGTTGGTGAAGAAGTCGTTGGTGAGCACGCCGGGCTGGTCGGTGAGGACGCCGTGGCGGCTGTCACCGACGTTGGCCCCGAGGGAACGCAGGCCGCCGATCAGGGCGGTCATCTCGGGCGCGGTCAGGTTGAGCATGTAGGCCCGGTCGATGAGCAGGACCTCCGGCTGGGTCTTCTCACCCGGCCGCAGGTAGTTGCGGAACCCGTCGGCACGCGGCTCCATGACCCGGAACGACTCGACGTCGGTCTGTTCCTGGGCAGCGTCGGTACGGCCCGGGTGGAACGGGGCGGTGGTCTCGACCCCGGCGTCGCGCGCCGCCTTCTCGACGGCGGCGGAGCCGGCCAGCACGATCAGGTCCGCCAGGGAGATCTTCGCGCCACCGGCGGAGTTGAACTCCCGCTGGATGTCCTCCAGGGTCTTCAGCACCCCGGCGAGTTGCTCCGGCTGGTTGACCTCCCAGCTGCGCTGCGGTTCGAGGCGGATGCGGGCACCGTTGGCGCCGCCCCGCTTGTCGGTGTACCGGAAGCTGGCGGCCGAGGCCCACGCGGTCGAGACGAGCTGGGCGGTGCTCAGCCCGGACTCCAGGACCTTGGTCTTGAGCGCCGCGACGTCGGCGTCACCGACCAGCTCGTGGTCGACGGCCGGCACCGGGTCCTGCCAGAGCTGGGCCTCGGGGACCCACGGGCCGAGGAAGCGGCTGACCGGGCCCATGTCGCGGTGCAGCAGCTTGTACCATGCCTTGGCGAAGGCGAGCGCGAACTCGTCGGGGTTCTCCAGGAAGCGGCGGGAGATCCGCTCGTACGCCGGGTCGACGCGCAGCGACAGGTCCGTCGTGAGCATGGTCGGCTTGTGCTTCTTCGACGGGTCGTGGGCGTCCGGGATGATCGCCTCGGCGTCCTTGGCGACCCACTGCTTGGCGCCGCCGGGGCTGGTGGTCAGCTCCCACTCGTAGCCGAAGAGGATCTCGAAGAAGCGGTTGCTCCACTCGGTCGGCCGGTCGGTCCAGGTGACCTCGAGGCCGCTGGTGATCGTGTCGGCGCCCTTGCCGCTGCCGTGCGTGCTCAGCCAGCCCAGGCCCTGCGTCTCCAGCGGGGCGCCCTCGGGCTCGGGGCCCACGTGGTCGTCGGCGATGCCGGCGCCGTGGGTCTTGCCGAAGGTGTGGCCACCGGCGATGAGCGCGACGGTCTCCTCGTCGTTCATCGCCATCCGGGCGAAGGTCTCCCGGATGAAGTGTGCCGCCGCGAGCGGGTCGGCATTGCCACGGGGGCCCTCCGGGTTGACGTAGATCAGACCCATCTCGGTCGCGCCGACGCCCTGCGCCATCTCCTTCTCGGAGACGTAGCGCTCGTCGCCGAGCCAGGTGTCCTCCGGGCCCCAGAAGATCTCCTCGGGCTCCCACACGTCCGGGCGGCCGAAGCCGAAGCCGAAGGTCTTGAACCCCATCGACTCCAGGGCCACGTTGCCGGCGAGCACGAGCAGGTCGGCCCAGGAGATCTGCTGGCCGTACTTCTGCTTGACCGGCCACAGCAGGCGGCGGGCCTTGTCCAGGTTGGCGTTGTCCGGCCAGCTGTTGAGCGGGGCGAACCGCTGCCCGCCGTCGCCGGCGCCGCCGCGCCCGTCCTCGATGCGGTACGTGCCGGCGGCGTGCCAGCTCATCCGGATCATCAGGCCGCCGTAGTGGCCGAAGTCGGCCGGCCACCAGTCCTGGGAGGTGGTGAGGACCTGGGTGATGTCCCGCTTGAGCGCCTCGACGTCGAGCTTGGCGAACTCCGTGGCGTAGCTGAAGTCGGCGCCGAGCGGGTTGCCCTTGGACGAGTGGGCGTGCAGCACCGAGAGGTCGAGCTGGTTGGGCCACCAGTCCCGGTTGGTACGGGGGCGACCGCCGGTCTTCGGGGTCGGCGAGTCGATCGCCGGGTTCTCGCTCTCGCTGCCGTGCGCGGTCACCGAGTCGTGCGCGACCGGGCAGCCGGCCTCGGCCTTCTTGTCCACGCCCTGGGCGCTCGACGGACGGTCGTGCTGTGCGTTACTCAATGTGCTTCCTTCCGACCTGGCGGATCACTGGTGGTGCGTGCGGTCGCAGTCGGGGCAGGTGCCCCAGAAGACGACCTCCGCCTCGTCGACCACGAACCCGTGGTCGTCGGAGGCGGTGAGACAGGGGGCGTCACCGACGGCGCAGTCCACGTCGGCGATCGCGCCGCAGGAGCGGCACACGACATGATGGTGGTTGTCCCCGACCCGGGACTCGTACCGGGCGACGGCTCCGGCAGGCTGGATGCGACGCACCAGACCGGCGTCGGTGAGCGCCCGCAACACATCGTAGATGGCCTGGTGGGACACCGTGGGATGGTCGGCCCGGACCAGCCGGGTCACCGTGTCGGTGTCGACGTGCGGGTGATCCCGCAGCGCCGCGAGCACCGCCAGTCGGGGCCGGGTCACGCGCAACGAGACGGCCCGGAGCTGCGCCTCGAAGTCGGCCGTCATGCCGGCCAACCTACTCCACTCTTTTGGAATCAATCAAATTTGCTGACGCTCCGCATGCCGCGTGTCGCGGTGCGCCGCCGGTGCGGGTTTCGCCGCCGGCTACTTCGGTCACGACGAGTTCGCCGAGCACGCGCCCGGCATGAAGATCATCGACGACGCGCTCGAACTGCGCGGACGGATCTTCGGGGCGTTCGAGCTGGCCGAGTTGGAGGCGCTGGACCGGCTGCCGGGCGTGGCGCAGGTGGCCATCCAGGGCGGGCGGCCGGCGGCCCGGCAGATCCTGCGGCGGCTCCGGGGCGAGCCGGCCGGACAGCCGTTCCGGTACCGGGACAAGGGCAGCATGGCGACCATCTCGCGCTTCTCGGCGGTGGCCACCGTCGGTCGGCTGCGGTTGGCCGGGCTGACCGGGTGGTTGCTCTGGCTCGCCGTGCACCTGCTGTACCTGGTGGGCTTCAAGAACCGGGTCACCGCCGTGCTGCACTGGTTCGTCAGCTTCATCGGGCGTGGCCGCTCCGAGCGGACCGTGACGTTGCAGCAGGTGGTGGCGCGTACCGCGTTGCAGGAGGTCACCACGCAGGCCGAGCCTCCGGCGGTCGCGGCCGCAGGCGGGTCCGACGGGTCGGCGGACGCCCCGGCCGACGCGCCCGGGCAGCGGACGGCCGTGCCCGGCCCCGAGGCCGCGCGGCACGGTGCGCCGGAGCGGCCGACCGGCTGGCCTTCCGGCAACGACGCGGGTGGCTAGATCGGGAAGTGGCCTCGACGCCAGTGCCAGTGGCGACCGGCGCGCAGGTGGTCGACGACCGCGCGGTGCAGCGCGGTACGGCGCGGCAGTTCGTCCAGCGGTGTGCTCAGGCTGCGGAACACGAACCGCAGCACCTCGACGTCGGCGTCGATTCCTTCCGGTTCCTCGTAGGGTTCGAGCGTGAACCTGCGCTGGAAGCGGACGATGTGGGAGTCCTCCGGCAGGTACTCCCGCAGTTGCGGGTCGAGCAGCCACGAGCCGCAGGAGAACGTGGTGTACTCCTCGTCGGGGAAGTGGCGCGGGAAGAAGGCGCGGGCCGCATCGAGCGAGTCGGTGACCGCCTGCGGGGTGAGCGGCCCCGCCTCGGGGATGTGCAGGCCGATGCTGCCCTCACCGCGTTGGTGCTGCAACCGGCCCAGCTCGTAGAGGCTGCCCCGGGCGTGCAGGGTCAACCAGCTCTGCATGACCGGCCAGCCCTCACGGTGCATCCGGCGGTCGACCGCGAGGTTGCGGCCCAGGTCCGCCAGGGTCGTCCAGGACACCGCGTCGGGGACGCCGTGGTCACGGTGAAACGCCCGCACCACGTCGAGCAGGGCCAGGTACGCGTACACGTACAGGTGCTGCCAGGCCGGGCCCCGATCGCGGGGCAGCTCCGGGCCGGGCGGCAACCATTCGTGGCCGCCCAGGTCGGCGCGGACCAGCGCGATCGAGCGGTCGAGCAGCCACCGCAGCTCCGGGGTCCACAGCGGCGAGTCGGGGTCGGGCCAGCCGGCCATGATCTCGGCGGCGTCGTCCGGGCGTACGGCGAGCCGGTCCAGGATCGCGGGCGCGTCGGCCTTCGCGGGCAACGGGGCCGACGGCCGGTCACCGGCGAGCCGGTGGACGCGCGCGACGTCCTCGACGGGTACGCCGAGCCGGGCGGCGATGTCCTCCAGGTCCACGTCGACGAACCTACTCAGCGAGGTGACTTCTTGCGAGCCCTCCTCTGGCGGGGGTACGCGGCCACCACGGGTGCCGGGGCGATCCGCAGCAGGTCACCGGCCCGAGGTGTGATCAGGTCAGCCATCCGAGGAACCTCCGGTGCAGCAACCCCGCCGGGGCCCACCCCATGTCCCGACTCGCCGCCAGGAAGCACGCACCCATGTAGAGCGCGAGGGACACCGGAGCCCGGTCGTACTCGGCCCGCAGCTCCTGACGACGGGTCCGACACGGCCAGGGCGCACCACAGCCCGCACACGTCCAGATCGGCACCACCGGCCCGTGCGCCGTCACGACCCCTCCCCCGGCCAGTGGCCCCGATTGACGGGCACCCGGTACCGCACCCGACACGGCAGATCCCGACCACACCGACACGTCACCCGCCTCAGCAGGTGATTCCACGTCGGCCGGTGCCGACGCGCCCGCGTCAGAGCCGCCGCAAGCAGGAACTGGTCGTAGGTCATGTACCGAGACATGCCGCGCTCCTCGGAAGCAGGCCAACATGGGCACCATCACCATAAGTGCCGTATTGACGTAAACACAACACTGCGCCAGCATGGTGTCACCTAACGTGCGCTCGTGAGCAGCGAGAGCGACTTCGATCCGGATGTCGCTACATGGAAGCAACTCGCGGACCGGCTGCGGCAAGCCATCCGCTCAGGCCAGCTTGCCCCCGGCCAGCGAGTTCCGACCGAGCTGAGCCTCACTCAGGAGTACCAACTCAGCAGACTCACGGTCCGCCGCGCACTTCAGCAACTGCGAAGCGAGGGCTTGATCGTGGTCGTGCAGAGTCGTGGCACGTTCGTCAGGGGCGAGCAGGAGCGCAGCATTGTAACCCTGAGTAAGGGCGATCAGGTGCAAGCCCGAATGCCCGACCCTGACGAGCGGCGGAAGTACGTCCTCCACGAAGGCGAGCCCGTCGTCCTGGTGACCAGAACAGACGGCAGGGTGCAGGGTTACGGCGCGCATCGCGTCACCATCGTCAGCGGATAGCCGAACGGCGACTATCAACCTCGGCACCGTGCAGACGATGGCGCGGATGGGGGCGAGGCACCGTCTCAGTGCCCGGCGTCGTCGGTGCGCGGGCGGACACCGCCGACGAAGGCGTCGAGCGTCGGTCCGTGCAGTACCGCACCGGGCAACGGGTCTCGCCGCACCCGCTGCGTCAGGCGTGTCACCGGCAGCCGACCCGGGCGGGTGGCCGCCGCGAGCACCAGGTTGCCGTACCGCCGGCCGCGCAGCATCCGCCGGTCGGCGACGACGCAGACGTCGGCGAAGACCGCGCGCAGGGTCGCCGCCTGCACCCGGGCCAGGAGCAGCGGCGGCAGGTCGGTGACGTTGACCAGGTAGACGCCGTCCGGCCGCAGCACCCGGGCGACCTCGGCGGCGAACGCCACGGTGGCCACGTGCGGCGGCATCCGGGCCGCCCGGTAGATGTCGGCGAAGACCAGGTCGTACGCGTCGGCGGAGGTCTCGGTGACGGCCTGGCGCGCGTCGTCCACCCGGATCTCGACCCCGGGCTGCCGCAGCGGCAGGTCCCGGGTCACCACGTACGACTGCTCGACGCCACCGGCCAGGAGCGTGCGCCCGGTGGGCCGGGCCGGGTCGACGACCAGCTCCAGCCGGTCGTCGGTGGCCTCCATGAGCAGGCAGGCTAGCCCAGCCGCCGGTGCCGCACCCGCAGGACCCGGCGGCGTCAGCTCCCGAGCATCGGTGGGCGGTCGCTGTTGAGGTGGAACGCGCGTTCCTCGGCCTCCTGGCGGGCCGCGACGAAGTCGCGTTGCCAGTCGGGAGCGCCGTCCGGGATACGGGCGACCACGTTCTCACCGTGGATCCGGCCGTCCGCGTCGGTGAGGCTGACACCGACCACGGTGTGCCCCCGACCGGGAATGGCGTAGTGGCGCACCGTCCACCGCGCAGACACCTGCGCAGCCTGGCGGCGGCGTCGGGCGCCGGCCGTCAGCACCGCTCCGATGAGCGCAACGGCGGCCAGCACGACGAGAAGGACAGCCAGGAACGCGATGATCCGCATCCGCCCGAGGGTACCCGGCCTGCGGCCCGAGCCGCATCCACCAGCGGTGGGTCCACCGCACCGAGCCCGGGACGCCGGTCACCGCCGTACGGCGGCGTCCGTTCGAGATCTTGGACACTGTCCGTCAGCCGGGAACGGCACGTGTCCAAGATCTCGCACCGCATCCGGTTCCTGGTGCGGATCCGCGTGGCACAGCGCCCGAGCTGAGCGCGCCGGTCTCAGGGGATCGGCAATCCGGCGGGTGTGCCGCTCTGCTCGGGACGGCGCTCCTCGCCGACGGCCGCCCGTACCTCCGCGTCGTGGGCACCGAGCGCCGGGCCGGTCCAGCGGATCGTGCCGGGCGTCGCCGACAGGCGCGGCGACACGTTCTGCATCGGGACGGGACCGAGGTCGGGATCGGGCACCCGCACGATGCTCTCCCGCGCCTGGAACTGCGGGTCGTCGAGCATGTCACGGGCGGTGTACACGCGACCGGCCGGGACGGCGTGCTGTTCCAGGATCGCCAGGACCTCGTCTGCCGGGTGCTGCGCGGTCCAACCGGCGATCAGGTCGTCGAGTTCCCGCTGACGCACACCACGGGCGACGTGGGTGGCGTACTCCGGCGAGGTGGCCAGGTCGGGCCGTCCCATGGCGGCGGCGAGACGGCGGAACACGGTGTCCTGGTTCGCCGCGACGAGCACGAAGTCGCCGTCGGAGGTCGGGTACACGTTGGAGGGTGCGACGCCGGGGAGTACGGCTCCGGACCGTTGCCGGGTGACTCCGGCGACGGCGTAGTCGGCCACGAGGGCCTCGGTCATGGCCAGCACCGACTCGTAGATGGACACGTCCACGACCTGGCCGACGCCGGTGCGCTGCCGGGCGTACAGCGCGAGGAGGGTGCCGTACGCGGCGTGCATCCCGGCCAGCATGTCCCCGATCGACAGTCCGGTGCGGCTGGGCGGCCGGTCCGGGTCGCCGACGAGGTGCCGCAGGCCACCCATCGCCTCGCCGATCGAGCCGTACCCGGCGCGGGCGGCGTACGGCCCGGTCTGGCCGAAGCCGCTGACCCGGACGAGGACCAGTCGCGGGTTGATCGCGGACAGTTCGGCCCAGCCCAGTCCGTATCGTTCCAGGGTGCCCGGACGGAAGTTCTCCACCAGGACGTCGGCCTGCGCGATGAGCGCGAGGACGAACGCCTTGCCGTCGGCGGACTTCAGGTCGGCGGTGACGCTGCGCTTCCCACGGGCGATCACGCTCCAGGACAGTGACTTGCCGTCCTTGCTGTGTCCCCAGCGGCGCATCGGGTCACCCTCGGCGGGCTGTTCGACCTTGACGACGTCGGCGCCGAAGTCGGCCAGCAACTGGCCGCAGAACGGCCCGGCGATGAGCTGGCCGAGTTCGACGACCCGTACCCCGTCCAACGCCGGTATCTGCTGCTGCATCGGTGTTGCCCTTCAGTCGATCCGGCGAAGTGAGGTGCGGTAGTGGCGCGCTGTCTCGATGTAGCCCGCGGTGTTGATCCGTAGGTTGTCGGCGTCGGGCGGGGTGTCGCGGATCGACACCGGCACACCGAGTGCCATGGTGCGGGGCGGGACGACGAAGCGGGGCGGCGCCGTGCCGTCCTGGATGTTCGTGCCCGCGCCGATGACGATCTCGTTGCCGTCGCCACGCAGCACCGCGCCGGGCCACACCGAGGTGTCGGGTCCGAGGACGACCCGACCGATCACGACCGCGTCGGGATGCACGTACGCGGACGGGTCGATGCGCGGAACCAGGTCCCCGAGGGCGTAGATCGGCACGGGTCACAACTCCAGCGACTTGCTGATGATGGTCTTCAGGACCTCGCTGGTGCCGCCGTAGATGCGGGTGACCCGCGCGTCGGCGTACATCCGGGCGATCGGGTACTCGGTGACGTAGCCGTACCCGCCGTGCAGTTGCAGGCACCGGTCGACCACACGGCCCTGCATCTCGGTGCAGAACAGCTTCGTCTTGGCCGCGTCGGCCGGGGTCAGTTCCCCGTTCAGGTGTGCCCGCACCGCCGCGTCGAGCAGGGCCTGTCCGGCCTCCAGTTCGGCCGCCATCGCCGCCAGTTCGAACTTGGTGTTCTGGAACTGTCCCAGGGAGCGGCCGAAGACGGTGCGTTCCCGCACGTACCGGATGGTGTGTTCGTGCGCGGTGGCGGCCTGCGCGACGGCGCCGACGGCGATCGCGAGGCGTTCCTGTGCGAGGTTGTGGGTCAGCGCCGTGAACCCGGATCCCTCCGGACCGAGCCGGTTGGCCACCGGCACCCGTACCCCGTCGAACGCCAGTTCCACGGTGTCCTGCGTGGACAGCCCGATCTTGTGTAGCCGGCGCCCGACGGTGAAACCGGGGGTGCCCTTCTCCACGGCGAGCAGCGACAGCCCGGCCCGGCGGTCGTCGGGGTCCCGTCCGGTGCGGACCACGACGACGACGAGGTCGGCCAGTTCCCCGCCGGTGATGAACGTCTTCGCGCCGTCGACGACGTAGTGGTCGCCGTCGCGTACCGCCGTGGTGCTGATGCCCGCGAGGTCGGATCCGACGCCCGGTTCGCTCATCGCGATGGCGGTGTAGAGGTCCCCGGAGGCGAGCCCCGGGAACCACCGTCCGCGCTGGGCCTCGTCGGCGAAGGCGAGGAAGTACGGCAACACGATGTCGAGGTGGGTACGCAGACCACCGAGGGTGACGACGGCCCGGGCGGCTTCCTCCTGGATCACCACGTTGTACCGGTAGTCGACGGTGCCACCGCCGCCGTGCTCCTCGGGGACGGCGAAGCCCATGATCCCCACCGCACCGAGGGTGCGGAACAGGTCGCGGGGCACGATGCCGTCCTCGCGCCACTGCTCGTGGTGCGGCGTCACCTCCCGTTCGATCACCTTGCGGACCAGCAGCCGGAACTCCTCGTGTTCCGGTTCGAACAACGTACGGCGCATCGGGTCAGACGCTCTCTTCCTGTGCCGGCCGCTTGGCCTGGTCGTGGTCCTCCCAGAAAATGATCTTCCGGTTGAGGAAGGCGAGGATGCCGTGCACCGCCAGACCGATCGTCGCCATCACGATCAGCAGCGCGAAGACACCGTCGACCTGTAGCTGTGCGTTGCGCTGCAGCAGCATGTAGCCCAACCCCTGGGACGAGCTGATGAACTCACCGGTGATCGCGCCGAGCAGGCTGAACACGGCGGCGACCCGGAGGCCGGCGAAGATGTACGGCAGCGCCACCTTGACCCGCAGCATCCAGAACGTCTGCCACTCCGAGGCCTGCAGCATCCGCATCAGGTCGCGCTGTTCGCGGGTGAAGGACTTGAGCCCGACGATGACGTTGACGAACACCGGGAAGAACGCCAGCACGGTGGCCAGCGCGACCTTGGGCGCCATACCGAAGCCGAACCAGGTGACCAGCATCGGCGCGATCGCGATCTTGGGGAAGTTCTGGAAGGCGATGATGTACGGCGAGAACCCCTTCTCCAGCACGGGCAGGCGTACCAGGATCGCCGCGACGATGATCGCGGCGGTGGAACCCAGCGCGAACCCGATGCCGAACTCGGTGACCGTCACCAGCAGGTTCCGGTAGAGCTCCGTGCCGGTGAGCATGAGCCACAGTTCGTCGAGCACGTCCAGCGGCGCCGGCAGGATCAGCGGTTCCACGCCGAAGACCTCGATGGCCGACACCCAGACGCCGAGCGCGATCAACGCGATCAGCGGACTGACGATGAGCGTCGGGTGGCGACGCACCAGCGACCGGGACGGCCGTTTCGGCGCCGCGTCCGGCCTGGTCGCCGGCGTTCCCGTGTTGCCGGTGGCCGACTCGCTCCTGGTGATGGTCATCCCACAGCTCCTCGTGCGTGCAGGTGCCCGCGGATGCGGTTGGTCAGCCTCGACGCCTCCGGCGAGTCCATGACGTCGAACGTGCGGGGCCGGGGCAGGTCGATCTGGACCTGGTCGAGGATCGTGCCGGGCCGGCCGGAGAGCACCACCACCACGTCGCTGAGGAACACCGCCTCGCTGATCGAGTGGGTCACGAACAGCGTGGTGGCGCCGGTCTCCGACCAGATCCGCAGCAGCTCGGAGTTCATGGTCTCGCGGGTGAGCGCGTCCAGGGCACCGAACGGCTCGTCCATCAGCAGCAGGCTGGGCCGGCTCATCAGCGCGCGGACCAGCGCGGCCCGCTGCTGCATGCCGCCGGACAGCTCGCGGGGGTAGCGGTGCTGGAAACCGTCCAGCCCGACCAGCTCCAGCAGGTCCTCCGCCCGTTTGCGCGCCTGCGGCGAGCGGTCCCGGGCGACGTCGGCCGGCAGCATCACGTTACGGAAGATCGTCAGCCAGGGCAGCAGCACCGGCTGCTGGAACACCATGCCGAAGTCCCGCCGTGGTCCGTCGACCGGCGTACCCGCCACGAGGGTGGACCCGCCGCTGCTGGTCTCCAGCCCGGCGACGATCCGGAGCAGGGTGGACTTGCCGCAGCCGCTCGGCCCGACCAGCGACACGAACGAACCCTGCCGGACCTCCAGGTCGATGTCGGTCAGCGCCACCACGTCTCCGGCGCTGGTGCGGAAGGTCTTGGACACCCCGCTGACCTCGACCCCGGGCGCCACGCCGACGGCGCCCGGTCCGCTTGTCGCTTGCATGGTCACGCTGACCTCCATCAACTGGGTGCTGTCACGGCCCGCACGGCCGCCTTGTCGAACGCGTTCACGCCCGCGATCAGCGACCCGTCGTAGATCGCGCTCACCTCGACAGACTGCTTGATCTGCCCGTTCTCGGTGAGGTACTGGATGATGTATTCGAGCTGGTCGTTCCGGATCGAGCCGTACTCGCCGTTGTCGGCTGCCTTGATCGACTGCAACCGGGCGGTGACCTGCGCGACGCCGGCAGCGATCACCGTGCCGTCCTCACCCGAGGGCCTGGTCTCCGGGAACTTCCGGTAGTGCGCCTTGACCGCTTCCTCGGGGTTGGCCTGCATCCACTCGGTGGCCTTGGCGACGCCCCTGGCCCACGCCTCCAGCTCAGCCTTCTTGTCCGCCATGATCGACTTGGTCGTGGCCGCGACGACCCCGATGACGAGCTTGTCGTTGATCGCGCTGTCGAGGACCTTCAGGTCCGCGCCGGCCTGCTGGAAGCCGACGACCGACGTGTCGGTGTCGCTGACCGCGTCGACCTGGCCGCTCTTGATGGCGTTGGCGGCCTGGGCACCGGTCCCGATCGCGACGAACTTGATGCTGTTCGGGTCGACACCGGCCTCCGCCGCGCCGGCCTTGGTGAACGTGACCGCGCCGGTGGCGAGGTTCGGCACACCGACGGTCTTGCCGCCCAGGTCACCGAGGCCGTTGATCGGGCTGTCCGCGGGGACGGCGGTCGCGACGATGCCGCGCTGGCTCAGCGAGTACGGGATCACGAACGGCTGGCCCTCGGAGATCGGCGGGACGACCGCCTCACCCGAGACGACGGCGACGTCGATCTGGTTGCCGACCATCGCCGACAGCGCCACGGCGGTGCCCTCGATCCGAGTGATCTCGACCTTGAGATTGTCCTCGCCCCAGAAGCCGAGAACCTCGGGCAACGAGGTGTACATGGCGGCACCGGGAGACAGCACGGCACCGGCGAAGCCGAGCCGGATCGTCATCTCGCCGTCGGAACCGCTGCCCGCAGAGCTGTCGTCACCACACGCAGTGAGAGGCAGGAACGCGAGCGCGGCCAACGCCGCCACCGCCCTGCGCCTTTTCATCGTCGAAGCCACCGAATTCCTCCAAAGCCTGAAACAATCCCTGGGAATGCAGATGAGTGAGGGTCACAGGAAATGTGCTCGAAATCATGGTCACGGCCAGGGGAGCGGTGGTCAACGTACGATTCGGGTCCAGCGCATACCTAGTTCGACTGCACCCATAGCGCGGAAGTATCGGTCGCATTCGGCAACACGACGCGTCAGCTGGCGAGGCTGACCTGACGACTCGCGGCGGCAGCGCGGGCGTCGCGGATCCGGGCGTCCACGGCGGCTCCGGCGGCGACCAGGCCGAGCCCGAGATCCTGCTGCTCCTTCAGGGCGGTGACCCACCGCTTCGCGTCGGTGTGGATCACGCCGGTGAGCGCGTTGACGCCGACCGACCGGTCCCCCGGGCGGCGCAGCAGCCGCAGCCTGCGGACCTGCGCGGGCGCGATCTCCTGGACCACGGCGCCGCGCGCCTGCGCCCCGATCGCCAGGCGCAGGGTCAGAAACGTCGAGCCGACTCCGGCCAACACGAGCGGGATGGTGGAAGCGGTACGGGCGACCTCCACGACGACCTTGACGGCGACGCCCCGGGCCGCCATCGCCCGCTCGACGTCCGTCCATGCCTGGCCCCGGCGGTCGCCGACGACCATCGGCACCCCGGCGAGCTGTTCCAACGGGACCGGCCCACCCGAACAGGGCGTGCCGGGCGGGGAGACCAGTACGACGTGCTGCTCGCTGACCAGCAACTGTTCCAGTTCGTCGCAGACGATCAGGCCGGCGGTCAGACCCAGCTCGCAGTCCCCGGAGCGGACGAGTTCGGCCACGCCGTCGTCGCTCTCGCTCTCCTCGACCCGCACCACCGTGTCGGGATACTTGCGACGGAAGCGGCCCAGCCACGGGGCGAGGGGGTCGGCGACGAGTCCCGCCCCGGCGGCGACGGCGATCTGGCCCGCGTGCAGCTCACGTACCCGCTGCACGGCGACCTGCGCCCGCTCGACCGAGCGGACGACCTGGCGGGCGGGGCCGACCAGGGCCTGCCCGGCCGGGGAGAGCACCAGGCCGCGGCCGACCCGCAGGAACAGGTCGGTGCGCAACTGCCGTTCGAGACTGCGGATCGCCTGGGACAGCGACGGCTGGGACAGGTGCAGCGCCTTTGCCGCACGGGTCACCCCGCCGTAGTCGTGCACGGCAAGGAAGTACTCGAGCTGACGAACCTCGATGCTGGTCATC
This sequence comes from Micromonospora craniellae, assembly GCF_014764405.1. Taxonomy (NCBI): domain Bacteria; kingdom Bacillati; phylum Actinomycetota; class Actinomycetes; order Micromonosporales; family Micromonosporaceae; genus Micromonospora; species Micromonospora craniellae. The sequence continues at coordinate 6,696,774 of NZ_CP061725.1, forward strand.
CCGCACCTCACGCATCATCGCCGGGGGTTTTAGCCGGCGAGTGTTCCAGAACCAAGTCTGGTTTTCAACGGTTGCGTTACCACGAGATGTCGTCGATAGTCCCTGGTCAGAGGGAGTGACAGCGATCGAGGCTACGGGGAGTCAGAACCAGTTCTGCCGCTGACCGGTTTCGACGGCAGATCCAGCAGCCGGCAGGCGAGCGCGATCTCGAACCGAGCCTCGTCCGCCGAGAGCAGACCGGCGATCCAGTTGCGGGTGGCCGAACCGAAGCACCCGGCCACCACCCGCAGCACCATCCACGCCTCGTAGCCGGGGGTGCTGTCATGTCCGTGCGCGATCACCGAGAGCAGCCGTAGGTGCATCTGCTGGACCTCGTCGTGGGTCTCGCGGTAATCCGGGTTCGTGCCGACCAGCACCCGCGCCAGCGCCGAGGTAACGTGCGGCTGCCGCTGCTGCGCGGCGAACTCCCGCAGCAGGTACCCGCTGACGCGCTCGCCCGGTGTCGTGCCGGTCGGTTCGATGTCAGCCTGCTGCACCCGGACCAGCGCCCGCTCGAATCGGGCCCGGGCCATCGCCAGGAGGAGGTGGTCCTTGGACGGGAAGTAGCGGTACACCGTCGCCAGCGACACCCGGGCGTCCTCGGCGACCCGCTTCATCTGCAGCGCGTCCTCCCCACCCACGGCCAGCATCACCGAGGCGCTGGCGAGGACGCGACTACGCCGGTCGTGCTGGGCCGGAGTGCGCGGCTGAGCCGGGGCTGCCACCACGCGCGACGCGGCCACCTTCACCGCAGAGGCTTTCACCGTCACGTGGGACATCGTGGCGACGGAACGGCCCGCCGTCCAATCCACAGCACCGGACTTGTCCGTCATCGCCCCTCGAACCGGGCGGGTCGGCGTTCGAGGAACGCCGCGATCCCCTCCTGCGCGTCCGCCGAGAGCCGGTTGATCGACTGGGCCATCGTCTCCGCGGCGAGGGACTCCTCGACCCCGCGGGCCCACGAGTCGCGGAGCATCTGCTTGGTGAGCCGGGTCGCGATCGGCGGACCCGCCGCCAGCCGGGTGGCCAGGGCCGCGACATGTCCGGGCAGCTCGTCCGGCGCCACGACCTCCTCCAGCAGGCCCCACTCGCGGGCGCGGTCGGCGTCGACGATCTCCGGCAGCAGGCACAGCCGGGTGGCCAGGCGCGGCCCGACCAGTCGGGGCAGCAGCCACGACGTCGCGAAGTCCGGCGACAGTCCGCGGGCCAGGAACATCGTGCCGAAGCGCGCCCGGCTGCTCGCCACGACGAAGTCGCAGGCCAACGCCAGGCCGAATCCGGCGCCCACGGCGAGCCCGTCGACCTGCGCGATCGTCGGCTGCGGCAGCGACACCAGGGTCTGGCAGGTGCGGGCGACCGCTGCGAGCTGGGCGTGCGGGTGCGGTGCCCGGTCGCCGCCGTCGAGGTCGCCGCCGCTGCAGAACGCCCCGGCGGTGCCGGTCACCACCACCACCCGGGCGTCGCCTGCCGCCGCCTCGTTCAATGCCGCGCCCAGCTCGTCCCAGGCCGCGTACGTCATCGCGTTGCGTCGTGCCGGCCGGTCGATCGTCACGGTCAGCACCGACCCGTCACGGGTCACCCGTACCGCCCGCGTACCGGCGCCGCCGGGTGCCCGACCAGGGTCAGCCGGGCTGCCGGTCGCGGCGCCGTGCTCCGCCGTGCTCACGCGGTCACCGCCAGGGTGGCGGCGAGCTGGGCACGGACCGTCTTTCCGGAGGCGTTCTTCGGCAGCGTGGCGACGACCACGACCCGCGCCGGCGTCTTGTAGCCGGCCAACCGGGACCGACAGTGCGCGCGCAGCTCGTCGGGGTCCGGCACGGCACCGGGCCCGGCGACCACGGCCGCCACGACGATCTGCCCCCACCGCTGGTCCGGCAGGCCGACCACCGCCGCCTCGGCGACCGTCGGATGGTCGACCAGTACGTTCTCGATCTCGGCGGGGAAGATGTTCTCGCCGCCGCGCAGGATCATGTCGTCCACCCGGCCGGCGAGGTAGAGGTACCCCTCGTCGTCACGCCGGGCCATGTCGCCGCTGCGGATCCAGCCGTCGACGACCTTGGTGGCGGTGAGCTCGGGATTGCCCACGTAGCCGCTCATCACCGTGTCGCTCCGGGTGCGGATCTCGCCGACCGTGCCGACGCCGACCTCGTTGCCGTCCGCGTCACACAACCGCAGGTCGACCCCGAACATGGGGCGGCCGATCGAACCGAGCAGGTGCGGCCGCCCGGCGAACGCGGCACGGTGGTCGGCCGGACGCAGGATGGTCTGTCCACCGCCCTCGGTGCCGGCGCCGAACGTGTTGTACAGGTCGCAGCCGAATGTGTCGTGCAGCCGGCGGACCAGCTCGGGAGGCATCGCGGAACCGCCGTAGGCGATGCTGCGCAACGCGGGGACCGGGCCCACGTCCGGATGGTCGAGCAGCGCGACGACCATGCTCGGCACCAGCAGGCAGCGGGTCACCACGCCGCTGCGCAGGCAGCCCAGCACCGCCGTGGCATCGAACTGCGGGAGCAGCATGAGCGCCGCGCCCCGGGAGATCGCGTAGTAGAGCCAGCCCATCCCGGAGACGTGGAACAGCGGGGTGCCCGCGTACAGGCACTCCCGCGGCTGGAAGCCCTGTTCGAGCACGCCCTTGGCGGTGTTGGCCTTGATCATCCGCTGGGTCTGCGCGACCACGCGCGGTGTACCGGTGGTCCCGCTGGTCAGCATCCACAGCAGCACGTCGTCGTCACTGGTCGCGGCCGGCAGGCTGGCCTGACCGGGCGGGTCGTGCGCGTCGGTGAACTCCTCGACGGAGGCCACGCCGGACAGCGGTCGGTCCAGCGTCAACACCAGTCGCAGGTTCGGTGCCGCGGCCCGCAGGTCGTCGAACAGGTGTGCGTAGCGCGACTCCAGCACCAGCACGGCCGGGTCCGCCAGCGCCGTCAACGCGGCCAGCTCCGCGGCGGCGAGCCGATAGTTCAGCGGCGCTCCGATCGTGCCCAGCTTGAGCGAGGCGAACAGCGTCACCGCGTAACCGACGCTGTCGGTGCCCAGGATCGCTATCCGTTCACCTGGAGCGATGCCGGCCGCACGTAGCGCGCTCGCCAGCCGCGACGCCCGGTCCTCCAGGCCGCGCATCGTCAGCGCGACCCCGTCGGGGGTCCGCAACGCCGGTGCGTCCGGGTACGTGTGCGCACTCATGGTGGGCCAGTCACCCGGTCCGACGGAGGCCAAGGATCTCAATCGGCTCACTCCCGCAGAATGTGCTCTCGAATATGCCCACGCAACTGCCACAGACGACGCTAGTCGGCACACAATCCGTGTCAAGGTGCGGCCGCCGAAGCATCCGATAGGCATCCCCTATCTGTTCCGTGCACAGGTGTATTGGACGTGGCCGCGATTTGCCGTAATCGTCAAAGGCGTCAGTGGCGCAATGGCGGCAGGAGAACTGAACGTGAATCTGGACAAGGCCACCGTCGTGGTTACCGGTGGAGCCTCGGGGCTCGGTCTGGCCACTACACGCCGGCTCGTCGCCGGGGGCGCGACCGTGGTGATGGTCGACCTGCCCACGGCGACCGAGGCCGGCACGACCGAAGCGAAGGCCCTCGGCCCGGCCGCGACGTTCGTCGCCGCCGACATCACCAGCACCGAGGAGATGTCCGCTGCCGTGGACGTCGCGCGGGAGCGTGGACCGGTACGCGGGCTGGTGCACTGCGCCGGCCGGGGCAGCGACCGGATGCGCATCCTGGACAAGGAGGGCCAGCCGGCCCCGATCGAGGGCTTCGCCGAGGTGGTCCGGATCAACCTCGTCGGCACGTACAACGTGCTGCGTCTGGTCGCCGCAGCGATCGCGGAGTCGGAGCCGGTCGACGGCGAGCGGGGCGCCTGCGTGCTCACCGCGTCGGTCGCCGCGTTCGAAGGACAGATCGGTCAGGCGTCCTACACCGCGGCGAAGGCCGGGGTACACGGGATCACACTGGTCACGGCGCGGGACCTGGCGAGCCGTGGAATCCGGGTCAACACGATCGCGCCCGGGGTGTTCGACACCCCGATGCTGGGGCGGCTCCGCGACGACCTGCGCGCCGGGCTGGCCGCAAGCGTACCGAGCCCGAAGCGGCTCGGCGAACCGGACGAGTACGCGGCCCTCGCGGTGCACATGCTCTCCAACGGCTACCTCAACGGCGAGACGATCCGGCTCGACGGAGCGATCCGGATGGCGCCACGCTGATGGCCACCGTCCCGCACGCACCAGCCGACGCACCCGCCGTCCTCCTGCACCGCCACGGTCACGTCGCGGTCGTGACGGTGAGCCGGCCACACCGGCGCAACGCGATCAACCGGAGCACGGCGGAGGCGCTGGCCGAGACGTTCACCTCGCTCGACGCCGACGCGAGCGTCCGGGCCGTCGTGCTCACCGGCGCCGGTGGCACGTTCAGCGCCGGCATGGACCTGCGCGACTTCCCGACCCAGGGCCGCCCCAGCGTGCCCGGCCGTGGGTTCGCCGGATTCGTCCAGGCCCCGCCGCGACTGCCGGTCATCGCCGCTGTCGAGGGGTGGGCGCTGGGCGGCGGGTTCGAGATGGTGCTCGCCTGTGACCTGGTCGTGGCCGCCGAGGACGCCCGGTTCGGGCTGCCGGAGGTGACCCGGGGGCTGGGCGCACGGGGCGGTGGCGCGTTCCGGCTGCCCCGTCGCCTGCCCTACGCCCTCGCGATGGAACTCGTCCTCACCGGCGAGCCGATCGATGCCACCCGCGCGGCCGGATGCGGGCTGGTCAACCGGCTCGCCCCGCCCGGCGGAGCGCTCGACGCCGCGATCGGGCTGGCGCAGACCGTCGCCGCCAACGCACCGCTCGCGGTCGCCGCCAGCCTCCAGGTGGTCCGGCGCAGCCCGGACTGGCCCGACGCCGAGGCGTTCAGCCGACAGGACCAGTGGTTCGACCCGGTGTTCGCCTCCGCCGACGCGGCCGAGGGTGCCCGCGCCTTCGCCGAACGGCGGGTTCCCGTCTGGACGGGGCGGTGACGATGCCCGAGGCGCCGTTCGACACGCTGGTCGCGGAGATCCACGCCTTCGCCGCCGCCGAAGGTCTGGCCCGTCACGATCCGGATGCCATGGTGGACGAACCCGGCGGCGGCGACGGCGGGCTGGCCACTTCCGCGGCGTTCCAGCGACGGCTGTTCGACGCCGGGCTCGCGTGGTTCGACGGACCTGTCGCGCACGGCGGCCGGGGCCTGGACCCGGACACCGCGAACGCGCTGCGCGACGTGCTGTGCGGGTACGTCCTGCCCGACCAGGCGTACTTCACGGTCAGCCGGCAAATCGTCGCGCCGACGATCCTCGCGCACGGCACCCCGGAGCAGCGGGACCGATGGATCCGGGCGCTGTGGCGGGCCGATGTCCTCGCCTGCCAACTGTTCTCCGAGCCGGAAGCCGGCTCCGACCTCGCCGCGCTGCGCTGCACCGCGGTCCGCGACGGTGACGAGTGGGTGGTCAACGGCCAGAAGGTCTGGTCGTCGTGGGCCCACCTCAGTGACGTCGGCGAACTGCTCGCCCGTACCGGCAGGCCCGCCGACCGCCACCGGTCCATCACCGCCTTCCTGGTCGAGATGGACCGTCCCGGCATCACCGTCCGGCCGATCCGCCAGATCAACGGCGACAGCCACTTCAACGAGGTCTTCTTCGACGACGTCCGGATCCCCGACAGCGCCCGGCTCGGTGCCGTCGACGACGGTTGGGCCGTCGCGATGTCCACGCTGACCAGCGAGCGCGCGGCGATGGGCAGCCGGGACAAGACGTACCTGAGCCAGCCGTTCCGACGGCTGCGCGCCCTGGCCGGCGACCGTGACCGCCTCGGCGAGGCCGAACGCGAACTGCTGGCCGAGGCGTGGATCCGCGAGCAGCTCGCCGGCGTGACGGCCGACCGGGTCGCCACCGCCGGACTCTCGCCGTCGGTGGGCAAGCTCGCCCTCGTCGACGACCTCGGATTCTACGGCCGGGCCGCAGCCCGGCTACTCGGACCGGACCTGGTCGCCGACGGTGGTACACCTGGCGCCGCCACCTGGTCGGACTTCCTGCTCAGTTCACCCGCGCAACGCATCGCCGGCGGCACCGACCAGATCCAGCGCGGCATCGTCGCCGAGCGGGTGCTCGGCCTGCCCCGTGACCGGCACCCTCGAACGAAAGGACCCGCAGCGCCATGATGACCGGGGAACAGTACCGGCAGAGCCTCCGCGACGGCCGTCAGGTCTATATCGCGGGCCGGCGGATCGAGGACGTCACCGAGGAGCCGCTGCTGCGGCAGAGCATCGCGATGACCGCGGCGAACTACGACGAGTTCTACCGGCCCGGCGACGACGCGTACGGGCCGCTGTTCTTCATCCCGCGCAGCGTCGAGGATCTGCGCTACCAGGAGGTGGAGCAGCTCAAGTGGGCCAACCCCACCCGTACCACGTCGGTGAGCCTGCTCATGCTGATGACCGCCGCCAGCCGGATCCGGTCGCAGCTGCCCGGCTACGCCGACCGGGTGATGGACTACTTCGAGCACGCCAAGAAGGCGGATCTGCGCTGCGTGCAGACGATCACCGACGCCAAGGGCAACCGGGCGCTCTCGCCGATGAAGCAGGACGACCCCGACCTGTACGTCCGGGTGGTCAGCCGGGACTCGGGCGGTGTGGTGATCCGTGGGGCGAAGCTGCACATCACCGGTGCCCCGATCGACCACGACCTCATCGTGATGCCGACCAAACGGATGAAGCCCGGTGAGGAGGACTGGTCGATCGCCTGCGCGGTGCCGGTCAACTCCCCCGGCGTACGGATCGTCGCCACCACGTACGCGCCGCGCCCGGACCTGCCGACGGACTACTTCCCCTACAGCGGCCGGCGCAACATGGCCGAGGGGTTCGTCATCTTCGACGACGTCTACGTGCCCAACGAGCGGGTGTTCCTCGACGGCGAGGTGGAGCACTCCGCCACGTTCGCCCACTCGCTCGGGCTGTGGGAACGCATCGGCAGCGTCGCGCACTACGTCGAGATGGCCGACACGCTCGTCGGCATGGCCCAGCTCATCGCCGAGGCCAACGGGTTGCAGCGCATCCCGCACATCCGCCAGAAGATCGCCGAGCTGATCAACTACGCGACGATGGTGCGGGCCGGGCTGGAGGCCGCCGTCAACAACGCCCAGTTCACCGCGGAGGGTTGGGCGTCGCCGGACGAACTGATGACCAACGCGGCGAAGTACTTCGCCGCGTTGAACTACGCCGAGATGGTGCGCAACCTGCACGACGTGGCCGGCGGCAGCGTCCTCACCGCACCGATGCTCGACGACCTGCGTCACCCGGAGACGGGCGAGTTCGTCGCGAAGTACATGCGCACGATGGAGGGCGTCGACGCCGAACACCGGATGCGACTGTTCCACGGCATCCGTGACTTCACCGCGGACACGTTCGGCGGCTGGCAGAGCGTGACCATCCTGCAGGGCGGCGGAGGGCTGCACGCGCAACGCCTCATCGTCGAGAAGCACTACGACATGACGCACGCGAAGCACCTGGCCCGCAAGGTCTGCGGGATCGAGGAGCCGGACGCCGATCCGACGCCGGGAAGCGTGTCGTGACCGCTGCGAAGGAGGTGGCCGCCGAGCTGGGCACCGCGCTGCGGGACTTCCTCGGCGGGTACGCCACACCCGTCGTGCCGGTGGAGGATGGCGAGCGCGTGTGGTCGCGGCTCTGCGGCGAGCTGGGCCTGGCCGGGTTGCTCGTCCCGGAGTCGCGGGGCGGGCTGGGCTTCGGCGCGGCCGAGCTGGTCGCCGTCGCGGCGGAGCTGGGCCGCGCGGTCGTCGGCGGACCGTTCGTCCCGGGTGCGGTCGCGGCGGCGACGGCACTGTCGGCGGTGGGCACCCCCCGCTCGGATGAGCTGCTGGAGGGCATCGCCGCCGGGTCCCCACTGCCCACGCTGGTCCACGTGCCCTTCGCGTCGGGCCGTCGGGTGGCGGCGTCGACGGCGGCGGACGGCGCGCTGACGCTGACCGGCACGGTCGGGCCGGTGCTGGCCGTCCCGCCGCCCTGCCCGGTGCTGGTGCCGGCCGACGTGGCGGGGTCACCGGTGCTCGCCCTCGTCGCGCCGGACGCACCCGGTGCGACGCTGACCCCCCTGCCGTCGCTGGACCTGAGCCGACCGGCCTGGCGGGCCGGGTTCCACGAGACTCCCGCCACCGTCCTCGCCGACGGTGTCACCGCCGCCGAGGCGATCCGGCGGGCCGAGATCGCGACCTGTATCGCGCTGGGCGCCGAGTGCGTGGGCGTCGCCGGGCACGCGTTGGAGCTGACCGTCGACCACGCCAAGACCCGCCACCAGTTCGGGCGGCCGATCGGCGCGTTCCAGGCGTTGGCGCACACGCTGGCCGACCTCACCGTCACGGTCGAGGTGGCGCGGTCGGCCGCCGCGTACGTCACGCGGTGCGGCGGGGACGAGCGCAGCACGCACACGCTCGCGGTCAAGGCGTCCGAGGCCGCCGTGACGGTCACCACCGAGGCCATCCAACTGCACGGCGGGATCGGCTTCACCTGGGAGTACCCCGCCCACGTCCTGCTGCGCCGGGCGCACTCCGCCGCGGTGCTCGCCGGGACACCGGACCAACACCGGCGCGCACTGTTCGCACTGGTCGACGAGAGGTGAACGATGAGTACTGACGACCGATCCCGGGTGCGGTTCGTCGCGCCCGCCGCCGTCATGGGCGGTGGCTTCTCCACGAAGTCGTTCCGCGCCGCGCTGGAGACGAAGCCCGACTTCATCGCCTGCGACGCGGGCAGCACCGACTGGGGTCCGTACTACCTGGGGACCGCCACCACCTGGGCCGGCTACCGGCAGACCCGCCGAGACCTGGAACGCATGGTGCTCGGTGCCCTCGACGTCGGGGTGCCGCTGCTCATCGGGTCGGCCGGGTTCACCGGTAGCGACGCCGGGCTCACCTGGTTCCGCGGGATCGTGGCGGACATCCTCGCCGCGCACGGCCGTACCGCCCGCATCGCCACGATCCGCACCGAGCAGCCGAAGGACTGGGTCCACGGCAAGGTCCGCAGCGGACAGACGTGGGGGCTCGACGGCCGACCCGACCTGACCGGGGCCGACGTCGACCGCGCGACGCGGATCGTGGCGATGATGGGCCCCGAGCCCTACGCCGAGGCGCTCGACGCCGGTGCGCAGATCGTGCTGGCCGGCCGGTCCTCGGACGCGGCGATCTACGCGGCCGTCCCGCTGATGCGGGGCATCGCGCCCGGCCCGGCCTGGCACATGGGCAAGACCGTCGAGTGCGGGTACGCCATCGAGGAGCCGATCGGTGCCGGCGAGTGCATCGTCGGCGAGGTCGACGACGAGGGCTTCACGGTACGCCCGGTCGGCGGCCGGTCCCGCTGCACCGTACGGTCGGTCGCCGCGCAGATGCTGTACGAGAACGCGACGCCGTACCTGTTGCGGGAACCCCCGGGAACGCTGGACACGTCGGCCGCCCGGTACCTCCAGCTCGACGAACAGACCGTCCGCGTCGTCGGGGCGACGTTCACATCGGAGCCGTACAGCGTACGTCTGGAGGGCGTCGAACAGCTCGGCTACCGCAGCATGTGCCTGTTCGGGGTCCGCGACCCCGCCGTGGTGGCCAACGTCGCCGACTACACCGCCGCCATCACCGATCTCGTGCACCGCACCGCCCGGGACCGGTACGGCCTGGACGAGTCGGCGTACACGTTCGGGTTCCGCCGGTACGGCTACGACGCCGTCCTCGGCGACGCCGAGCCGAACGCCGCCACCGGTTACGCCGGCTGCTACGAGATCGGGCTGGTCGCCGAGGCGGTCGCCGCCGACCAGGAGATCGCGCACGAGATCGTCTCGGGGGCGATGCCGTTCTTCATGCACGGCGTACGGGTGCCCGGCGTCGCCAACTCGGCCAACGGCGCACTCGCCTACGCCCCGTCGGTCGTCAACGTCGGCCCGGTGTTCAACTGGAGCGTCTGGCACGCCGCCGCGCTCGACCACCCGATGGAACCGTTCACGCTTGAGGTCGCCGACTCGGCCGCCGTGAAGGAGTTGGTCAGCTCATGAGTGACATCCGCTCGGACTGCAGCACGTTCCGCACCCGCAACGCCGGTGCGTTCCTGGTCTCCGCCGACATGGTGTTCAACACCGAGGAGGCGTACCTCAAGTGGCGCGACTCCGGAGTCGTCAACGCCGAGGCGATCGCCGAACTGCTGCGTGTCGACCCGGCGACCGTGCAGGTCATCGACTATCCGTCGGCCAACGCCATCAAGGTGACGATGCCCCGCCGGACGGTGGCCGGTGGCCCCGACGACACCGACCTGGACAGCGCGGCGCAGTTCGTGCCCCTGCTGTCGTTGCGCCTGCCGTGAGCCGGGGACCACTCGCCGGAACCCGCGTCGTGCTGCTCGCCGGCGCGGGTCCGGCGCCCTTCGCCGGGATGCTCCTGCGTGACCTGGGTGCCGAGATCATCCGGGTGGACCGGCCGGGCAGTGACAAGGGTGTCTCCGGGCTGCCGGCGCACCTGGACTCCCGATCGCAGGGGGTGCGGGCGGTCACCGCCGACCTGAAGTCCGACGAGGGGCGGGACGTGGTCCGTCGGCTGGTGGCCACCGCCGACGTGTTCGTCGACCCGTACCGCCCGGGCGTCGTGGAGCGGCTCGGGCTCGGTCCGGCGACGCTGTGTGCCGCGCATCCGACGCTCGTCTACGTGCACATGACCGGCTGGGGGCACGAGGGTGCCTGGGCGCAGCGGGCCGGGCACGACATCAACTACCTCGCGGTGGCAGGGGCGCTGCACCCGACCGGTCCGGCCGACCGGCCGCCGCTGCCGCCACTGAACCTGCTCGCCGATTTCGGCGCCGGTGGCACGTACCTCGTGATGGGGGTGCTCGCGGCGCTGTTGGAACGGACCCGCACCGGTCGGGGCGCGGTGCTGGACGTCGCGATGACCGACGCGGTGGCGTCGCTGACCACGCTGCTGCACGACATGCGCGCGGCCGGGCTGTGGTCGGACGAGCGGGAGTCCAACATCTTCGACGGCGGCGCGCCCTTCTACCGCACGTACCGCACGGCCGACGGCGGGTTCATGGCCGTCGGGGCGATCGAACCGGCGTTCCACGCGGCGTTGCTCGCCACCCTCGGGATCGATCCGGCCGGTTGGCCGCAGCACGACCGTAGCCGCTGGCCGGACCAGCGCCGGGAGCTGGCCCGAATCTTCGCGTCGGGCACCCGCGCCGAGTGGGAGCAGGCGTTCGACGGCGTGGACGCCTGCGTGACCCCGGTGCTCACCCCCGGCGAGGCGCCCGGCCATCCCGCGCTCGCGTCGCGGCGGACGTTCGTCGACTCGGGCGGTCGTCCGGCACCCGGCCCCGCACCCCGTAAGGCGACCCGGTGACCTCCGCCGCAGCCGACGGGCTGCTGTCGGAGGTGTCGGCGTTGCAGGCGGCGTACTGCCGGGGCGTGGACGACCGCGACCCCGATCTGCTGCGCGCGATCGTCGCCGACGACGTGGAGGTCGTCGGCGCCGACGGGGTGCTGCGGACGGGGGCGGAGGAGTTCGTCGGGCTGTTCGCCCGATACTGGACGAGCGCCGCGTCTCCTGTCCTGCACCTAGTGTCGAACGTGGAGGTGCTCGGCGACGGCGACCCGTTGGCGGTCCAGGCGCTGTTCCACTCGGTGTCCCGGACGGCTGATGACCAGATCGTGCAGACCTGGGGTCGGTATCGTGACCTCGTGACCCGGGCGGGGCACGGCGGCCTGGTCTTCGCCGCCAAGCGGATCTCAGTAGTGCACCGCCGCTGACGTCCCGCCGGAGACCGTGAGGACCTGGCCGGTCAGGCCCGAGGAGGCCGTCGACGCGAGGAACACCACGACGGCGGCGACCTCGGCCGGCTCGACGAAGCGACGCAGCGACTGGCGGGCGGCCAGCCGCCGCAGATGAGCCTGCGGGTCGGTGCCGGGCGGAACGTCGGCCAGCAGCATCGCGCGGACCTCATCGGTGAGCACGACACCGGGCTGGACGACGTTCGCGGTGATCCCGTCCGGGCCCAGTTCGCGGGCCATCGAGTGGGTCAGGTGGACGAGCGCGGCGTTGCGTACCCCCGAGCTCACGTTGTGCCGGGCGATCCGCGCCGCCTCACCGCCGATGTTGACCACCCGGCCGGAGCCACCGCCCCGTAGGTGCGGCGCGGCGGCGCGGACCACGCGGAGGTAGCCGACGACCTTCTCCTCGAAGTCCGTCCGCAGCAACGAGTCCGTCGTCGAGAACAGCCCGTCGGGCACTCCGCCGGAGACCCGGGCGGCGTTGTTGACCACGACGTCGACGCCGCCGAGCACGTCTGCCGCGTCCGCCACCGCGCGCTCGCAACCGACCGGATCGGTGATGTCCGCCGCGTGCACCGACGGCACGGGCCAGTCGGCGTCGCTGCACGCGGCGACCACTCCGGCGGCACCGGCGGGGTTCCGGCAGAGCACCGCGCAGCGGGCGCCCGCCGCCGTCGCGGCCTCGACGATCGACCGGCCGATACCCCGGGAACCACCGGTGACGAGCACCCGGCGGCCGACCAGGGAGCTCACTCGGCCAGCTCGACGATCGTGGCGTTGGCCAGGCCGCCCGCCTCGCACATCGTCTGCAGGCCGTACCGGATGCCCTTGTCGCGCATGTGGTGCAGCAGCCGGGTCATCAGGATCGCCCCGGACGCGCCGAGCGGGTGTCCGACCGCGATCGCGCCACCGAGCGGGTTGAGTCGTTCCGGTTTCGCACCGGTCTCGGCGAGCCAGCCGAGCGGCACCGGCGCGAACGCCTCGTTGACCTCGAACGCACCGATGTCGTCGATGCCGAGGCCGGCCCGGGCGAGCACCTTGTGCGTCGCCGGCCAGGGCGCGCTCAGCATGACGACCGGGTCGTCGCCGACGACCGTACCGGTGTGGAAGCGGGCCATTGGCGTCAGGCCGAGCGCGCGGGCCCGGTCACCGGTGGTGACGAGCAGGGCGGCGGCGCCGTCGGAGATCTGGGACGAGTTGCCCGCGTGGATGACGCCGTCGGGACGGAACGCGGTCTTGAGGCCCGCCAGGGTCTCCACCGTGGAGGTGCGGCGGATGCCCTCGTCGACGGTCAGCTCCGGCAACGTGACGAGTTGGCCGGTGAAGGCGCCCGCGTCGGTCGCCTCGGCGGCGAGCGTGTGCGAACGTACCGAGAACTCGTCGAGCGCCGTGCGGGACAGGCCGTACCGCTCGGCGATCATCTCCGCGCCCTCGCCCTGGCTGAAGGAGTCGCGGGCGTAACGGGCGCGGACCTTCGGGCCGTAGGGCATGCCCGTCGCGCGGGCCGCGCCCAGCGGCACCCGCGACATCATCTCCACACCGCCGGCGACGACCGTGTCGGCCATCCCGGACAGCACGCTCGCGACCGCGAAGTGCAGGGCCTGCTGGCTGGACCCGCAGGCCCGGTCGATCGTGACGCCCGGCACCGTCTCGGGCCATCCGGCGGCGAGCGCGGACATCCGGCCGACGTTGGTGGACTGGTCGCCGAGCTGGTTGACGCACCCGAACATGACGTCGTCGATGTCGGCCGGGTCGACTCCGGTCCGCGCGACGAGCGTCTTGAGCACCTCGGCGGCCAGATCCACCGGGTGCCAGTCGGCCAGGGCGCCGTTGCGCTTGCCGATCGGGGTACGGACGGCGTCGACGATCACCGCATCACGCAAGACTGCTCCTCAGGCCGCAGGGCTCCCTCTTCCGCCATCCCACCCGGCCGGGCGCGGGTGCACAAAGACGAACCGTGTATCGCTCGATAGGCACTACCCATCACCGCGTGGCCGCCGGTGACACCCGGACGGTCCTATGGTCGCCTGATGGGACAGGGACTGTACGTCGACGGCCGCTGGCGTGCGGCATCCGACGGTGGCACGGCGGGCGTGGTGAACCCGGCGACCGAGGCGGTGATCGTCGCCGCCCCCGTCGGTACGGTGGCCGACGCGGCCGACGCGGTGGCCGCCGCACACCGGGCGTTCCACGACGGCCGCTGGTCAGGGCTCGTCCCGGCCGACCGTGCCGCCGCGCTCCGGCGACTGCGGCAACGGCTGGGCGACCGGATCGGCCACCACGTGGCGCTGTCGGTCGCCGAGTCGGGTGCGCCGCATGGCCAGTCCACGGCGTTCGTGACCGCCGCGCTGGCACACCTGGAGTACGCGATCGACGTCGCGACCGGCGAGCACGACCGGATGTTGCCCCCGCCGCCGCGCCCGGCCGGTGGCCCGCCTCGGGTGACGGCGAGTCTGGTCCGCCGGGTGCCGGTCGGGGTGGTCGCGGCGCTCACCCCGTACAACGCGCCGCTGATGCTGACCCTGCCGAAGGTCGCGGCAGCCCTGACGATGGGCAACACCGTGGTGGTGAAGCCGTCGCCGTACACGCCGTTGGAGATCCTCGCTCTGGCCGAGGCCGCCGACGAGGCCGGGATACCTCCCGGCGTCCTGAACGTGGTGACCGGTGGCGCCGAGGTCGGCGCGGCGCTGACCGGGGATCCCCGGGTCGACCTGGTGACGTTCACCGGATCGGACGCGGTGGGGGCGCGGGTGATGGCCCAGGCGGCCCGCAACGTCACCCGGGTGGTGCTGGAACTCGGCGGCAAGTCCGCGCTCGTGGTCAGGGCCGACGCCGACCTCGCGATGGCGAGCCGGATCGGTGCCGTGAACACGACCACGCTCGCCGGTCAGGGCTGCGCGCTGCTCACCCGCCACCTGGTGCACCGCGACATGTTCGCCGGCTACGTGGCGGCGCTCGCGGAGCGTCTTTCCACCGCCGTGCTCGGTGACCCGGCCCACGAGCAGACGACGCTCGGCCCGCTGATCAGTGCCGCGCACCGGGACCGGGTGTCCGCAGCGGTCCAGGCGGCGAAGGCCCGGGGCGCGCGGGCGGTCGTCGACGGTGGGCCGGTCGGCGTCGGCGGCAGGGGCTTCTTCCACGAGCCGGTGGTCCTGACCGGTGTCGGCAACGACGACCCCGTCGCCCGCCAGGAGATCTTCGGCCCGGTCGCGGTGGTCCTGCCGTTCGACACCGACGAGGAGGCGGTGACCCTGGCCAACGACTCACCGTACGGGTTGGCCGGGGCGGTGGTCTCCGCCGATCGGATGGCGGCCGTCGCGGTGGCCGAGCGGCTACGCGCCGGACGGGTGAGTGTGAACGACGGGGCGACCGCGGACGTACGGTTGCCGTTCGGCGGGTTCGGGCGTTCCGGGATCGGCCGGGAGTTCGGCCTGGAAGGGGTGCTGGAGTACACGGAGGTCCAGACGTTGCAGTGGTAGCGTCCGGCGACCGTGCTCGGACCCGACCGGGCGGGCTGTCAGGTGCGGGCGTCGAACACGCTCACCGAGCGGTGCCCGGGGTCGTCGGAGAACAGTGACGGGCCGTGGCTGACCTCGCGGGGCATCGGGGCCAACGCAGTGAGTCCGTGCCGGTCGGTGTACTCCCCGAAGGCGAGCACGTGCAGGTAACCGGCCGCCGCCTCCTCGACCGGCGACAGGTCGCCGTCCCCGGCGGCGGTGAACGTGATCTCCAGCCGGGGCGGCAGCGTTCCGGTCACCGCGCGCACGGACTCCCCGGTCCGGGAGCGCACCCGCTCTTCGATCAGGTCGCGGGCCGCCTCGGTGAGGCTGGCAGGCCCGGGACGGGCCAGCAGCATCCGGGAGGTCGCGCTGGCCCCGACCGACTGCGGCGCAGCGGCCCAGCAGAGGGCGGCCGTCGGCACCTCCAGGTCGGCGAGGGCCTCGCCGAACGCCTCGTCGATCTCGGGCGTGACGGCGGCCATCTCGGACATCGCACCGACGGTGCCCTCGATGTCGTCGGGAATGTCGAGATTCACCACCACCCCCACCCAGTCCAGGCTCGGTGCGGCCCGGCGGTGGGCGGTGAGGTCGGCCGGATCGAACTCGGCGATACGCTCGGCGACGGCCAGGAAGAAGTCCTCGAAGCTCCGCCGCATCATGACCTTGTCGCGCCACTGCGCGAACGGGAAGTCGGCAGCCTCGCCCAGCTCCGACAGGGGCACCTGGGCACGGCGCAGCAGGTCCGCCATGATCCCGTGTCGCACCTGCGAACGCGCGTACTGCCGGTACCCGGAGGGCGGGTCGACCGACGCCGGGGCCAGGATGCCGCGCGGCGAGCACGTCCGAGGTGGGGCGGTCCCAGATCTCGGAGACCCCGTGCGCCGGCTAGAAGATCGTCGGCTGGGCGGGTGGTTCGGTCAGCACGGCGCAGCCTCGGGCAGCGATCATCACCGACGGGACCAGCACCAGCCCGGTGCCGCCGCAGTCGACCGTCTCCGAGTGGTGGCGCATCTTCACGTACACGACCTCGTCGTGCCAGGTGACGGTCGAGTGCAGGGTGGCTGCCATCACCGCGAGCCCGGCGTCGCTGCTGCGCCGTGCCCGCACCGCGATGTCGGCGCGCAGCAGGCGCAGCATCTGCGGCCACACCGGTGCCAGGAGTTGCTGCCACACCTCCTGCCAGGCGGCGACCACCACCGTCCGGGCGCGTGCCGGGTCCGCGACCAGCTCCCGGATCTCCTGCTGTCGGGAACCCTCGGAGCGGATCACCATCTTCTGCAGCTCGAACTGCAGACGTTCGGTCGGTACCCGGCGCAGGCGCTCCAGTTCCTCCTCCGGTGTCATGTCGCCGGACGGGGTCGCGGTGAGGAAGTCGGGTAGGTACCCGTCGACACCGCTGATCACCGCCAGCAGGCGGAACGCCTCGCCCGTCGGTGCGCCCCGCACCGTGCGCAGCCAACCCCAGTGCAGCGGTGCCGTCTGGAGACGGAGCATCACGCGTACCGCGTGGACCAACTCGTGCCCGGGTGAGATCCCGAACCGCACCGCCGAGATGTCACTCGATCCGAGCCGGAACTCCACCTTTCGATCCACATCGAAAGCGTAGTCCGCGCGGCGCGCGCCCCCCGAAGCTGAAGCCCGCACCGATCCACACGATCACGACAGAACAGGACGCATCATGACGCAGTACTTCCTGACCGTCGCGCCTTCGTCCACGCCGGTGGCCTCCACCCGCTGTCGACCGCGATCACCGTCGACGCGACCGGCAGCGAGGTCGAGCGCGTGCCAGGGCCTTTCGTGGCGGCGACCGAGTACGTCGGCGGCTTCTGGATCGTCGAGGTCGCCGACGAGGAAGCTGCCTTGACCTGGGCTGAACAGTGCTCCGCAGCCCTGGGGTCGCGCATTGAGGTCCGGGCGATGCAGTAGCGCTGCGCACCTGCTCGCGACCGTGCGGGGCGCACGATCGCGCGCAGGTGTCGTCGAGCTAGTTGGACCAGGTGAGGTCGGTTCGTCGAGCAGCAGCACCAGCGGCGGCACAGTACCGTCCAGGACCGGCTGCGGGCGGGATCGGGGACGCGGCGGTCTCCCGATCCAGGGTGACGGCAACCTGGGCGACGACGGTACGGGTGTCGGCGGTGGTGCTGCCGGCCAGCCGGGCCCGGCAGCGATCGGCGGCGGGTCTACCGGACGCTATGTCGTCGTCACCTGCCGGACGTTGCCGACACGCTGATCGGCGAGGTACGCGCCCAGTTCGGCGACGAGGAGGCCGCCGCGCTGCTGCCCGGGTGCGGCGACGCGACGGTACGGGCGCTCCTGCCCAAGCTTCGTTCGCCGGCGCGATCCACAACGGCGGGAACGCCCCGACCGCGAAGGACAGGTCCACCACGGTCCAGAACCACGGGATCTCCCGCAGCGGCCCACAGATCAACGCCAGCGACACGATCCCGACGCAGGCGATCATGCCGAGCTGCACCACCCAGACGTTTCGCACCGGGTCGCGCAGCGGCCCCCAGAACGCCACCGCGAGCACCAGGTGGGCGAACGCGAGCCAGTCGGTCCCGTACCGCATGAACGGATAGCGCTCGCCGGTCTCGACCAGCCCCACGTGGACCCGCTCGATCCAGCCGACCAGCGCCGGAAGCTGGTCGGCGAAGAGGTCGGCCGCCCGTAGCAGCCAACGCAGCTCGATTTCGAGCGGGAACGCGGTCACCCCGCTCAGGAACAAACCCCCTCCGCACTGCGGGAGACTCTTTCCCTGGCGTGTTTCCGGGTTCCTCTGAAACTATCGATCACCGAGTTTAAAATAGACGATCATTGATATGGGTTATCCTCGATGCAACAATCGCTGGAAGCGCTCCCAAACCGTCCCAGGGAGCGCCCCGGAACGGAGGATGCACCGTGCGTTCACACCACCCCCCTCAAGCCGGCCGGCAATCCCGGTCAGCCGTCCGCCGCCCCCTCCAGGTGCTCGCCCTGACGTTCACCATGGTGGTCGCGATGCTGCCCTGGGCCGGCGCCGCCCAGGCCCACGGCACCGTCATCAACCCGGCGTCCCGCGCCTACCAGTGCTGGCAGACCTGGGGCCACCGGCACATGGATCCGGCCATGCAGACGCAGGACCCGATGTGCTACCGGGCGTTCCAGGCCAACCCCGACACCATGTGGAACTGGATGAGCCAGTTGCGGGACGGCCTGGCCGGGCAGTACCAGGCCCGCACCCCCGACGGACAGCTGTGCAGCAACGCCCTGTCCAGGAACAACACCCTGAACCAGCCGGGAGCCTGGAAGGCGACCAACGTCAGCCGCAACTTCACGCTCCAGTTCTACGACCAGGCCAGCCACGGAGCCGACTTCTTCCGGGTCTACCTGACCCGGCAGGGCTTCAACCCGAACACCCAGCAGGTCGGGTGGGGAAACGTCGACCTGATCACGACGACCGGGCGGTACGCGCCGACGCAGAACATCTCGTTCAACGTCTCGACCTCCGGCCGTAGCGGACACCACGTCCTCTTCGTGCTCTGGAAGGCGTCGCACATGGACCAGACCTACATGTGGTGCAGCGACATCAACATCACCTGATCCGCAGGTCGACAATTGCGCTTCTACTCCGGTCCAGGACAATGTCCCGGGCCGGAGTAGAAGGCGCAGACTCACGAGGGAACGGCGGCGTGTTGGGTGGCGTCGCGGACCTCGCCGACGAGTTTCTCCACGACGTCCTCGAGTGCGGCCAGGCCGATGGTGCGGCCCGCCGGGTCGGCGACAGTGGCGAGGTGGGCGCCCCGGTGTTGCATGGCGGTGAGGGCGTCGCGTAGCGGCGATCCTGCGGCCAGGCGTGCGAAGGGCCGGATCAGGCCGGGGCTGAGAGGTTCGTCGAACTGCTCCGCCGGTAGTCCGGCCGTCGTCCTGGTGGACGGTGATGTAGTCGGCGCCGGTCATGCCGAGCGGGCCACGAAGCAACGTCGCCAGGGACGCTCGGCCAGGAAACCGACGACCAGACTGGTCACCGTGATGCCCAGTTGCGCACCGGACATCTGGGTGGATAACGTCCTCAACCCCCTGAGTAGCCCCTCGGAGCGACGGTCAACCGGCCTGCGCCCGTCGCTCGACCGTGGCCCGGTCGACCGTGACGAAAACGAACTCCGCAGCCACAAAGAGCGCGTTCGCCCCGATCAACAAGACTGCAACTGCAAGCAAAAGCCACTCGGTCACCGCTGGGCCCCCTCGCACCCCTCGGGCCGGTCGGGACTGGGAGGGTCATTGTCACTGGACCTGCCGGCCAGCGTAGACGGGGGTGCTGAGATCTTGCTGTGGACCTCCGCTCCGCGGACACCGGCACGGGAGTTGCGACACCCTCGCCGCAACACGTAGTCGCCATCCACTCACGACGACGAACATTCTCGGCGCCACGGCGGCCGGCAGATCCACCTCGGCGATCGGATCGGTCAATACCTTGACCGTTATACGGATCCCGTTGACGCGACAAGTATCGCAGGCGCTAGTGTGACTACCACATTCGTGGAACTGTCCGCACTGGAAGGGAATGTGCTCAGACGTGGCGAAGCAGATCATTCATAAGCTGGTCGACGACCTGGACGGCGGCGACGCCGACGAGACCGTGAAGTTCTCTCTCGACGGTGTGCAGTACGAGATCGACCTGTCCAGCAGCAATGCCGCGAAGCTGCGGGAAGCGTTCGCCTCCTACGTCGCCCACGGCACGAAGGTGGGACGTGGTGGCGTGGTCGTAGGCGGCCGGGCCGCTCGTGGTCAGGGTTCCGCCAGCACCGACCGGGAGCAGAACAAGGCAATCCGGGCGTGGGCCAAGAAGGCCGGGAAGGACATCTCCGACCGGGGCCGGATTCCGCAGGAGATCGTGGACGAGTACCACGCGAAAGCCGGTCGCTGACCCACCGCACGACTCATCTCGCGCGGCTCGACGAGACTCTCGTTCCGGTGCGGTGCAGGCTCGGCGCACCGTTGGGCCGCGCGTACCGTGACGGCCCTTCAACCGGTGGTGCATGAATCGCATCGACGTCCGGTCACCGAGCTCCCCATCGGTGCCGGCGTGGCGAAGACGAAAAGGCATCCCGCCGCCCGGTCGCCGACGGTCGCTGCCGCTGGAGACCGCCGCCGACAAGCCCGGCAAGAACGGCGCCACCGGCCACTCCCGCGCGTGACCTCCGGACCGTGGCGCAGGTCATGCCGGCAGACTCTCCGCGTCTAGTACATTCGTACTTGTACGGACGTACTAGTTCACGGGGGCGAGAACGATGTTTCCGACCGCCGGACAACCCGCACACGGGGAGCGGCCGTGACCTCCCGCAGGGATCCCGAAGGACGCCGGCGCGCCATGCTCGAAGCCGCCGCGCGGGAGATGATCACCAACGGCTGGGCGGCCCTGACACACCGACGGGTGGCCGAGCTGGCCCAGGTGCCACTCGGTGCCACCACCTACTACTTCGACTCGCTGGACGACCTGCGCACGAGTGCCCTGGAGGTCGTCGTGGCGCAGGCCGACGAAGAGATCCGCCAAGTCGCGGAGGCCGTGCACGCCTGCCAGGGAAGCGCCGAGGGCCTCGCCGCGCTGTTCGTCTCCTATCTGAGCGACCACGCCAGGCTCCAGGCCGAGACCCTGCTCTACTACGCCGGCGTGTACCAACCCGAGTTGCGGCCGTACGCCCAGCGCTGGGTCCAGGGGATCACCGAGATCCTCTCGGCCTACGCCACTCCCGAAGCCGCCCAGGCCACGGCCGTCTACCTGGACGGCGTCATCCTGTACACCCTGCTGCACGACCGACCTGTGGACGAGAAGGCCCTGCGTATGGCCATCGCCGCGCTGATGAACACGTCTCTTCCGGAGGACCGGTGAGTACGACGCACACCTCCGACGCACCCGGAGCGACCGCCGGGCACCTGTCCCCCGGTCGCCGGTGGGCCGCCCTGGCCGTGCTCTCCACCAGCCTGCTGGTGGTGGTCATGGACATGACCATCCTCAACGTCGCCCTGCCCGACATGGCGGCGGCGCTGTCACCGACCGCCGCCCAGCAGCTGTGGATCGTCGACATCTACTCGCTGGTCCTCGCCGGGCTGCTGGTCGCCATGAGCACCCTGGGCGACCGGTGGGGCCGCAGAGAACTGCTCCTGACCGGTTTCTCGATCTTCGGCGGCGCGTCCCTGCTGATCCTGGTGGCCGAGTCCGCCCCCACGGTGATCGCCGTACGCGCCCTGCTCGGTGTGGGCGGGGCGATGATCATGCCCGCGACCCTGTCGATGATCCGAAGCCTCTTCACCGACCCGGCCGAACGCGCCAAGGCGTTGGGCATCTGGGCGGCGGTGGCCTCCCTGGGGGCCGCCATCGGACCGATCGTGGGCGGGTTGCTCCTGGAGCATTTCACCTGGCAAGCAGCGTTCCTGCTGAACGTGCCCTGGATGGCTGCGGCGATCGTCGCGGCGGTGCTGCTGTTGCCCGAGGCCCGCAACCCGAACCCGGGCCGCTGGGACGCGCCGGCCACCGTCCTGTCGATCGCGGGCATGACCGCCCTGGTGTGGAGCATCAAGCGCATCGCCAAGGAGGGGCCCACCGATCTGCTGGCGCTGGCGGCCCTGGCGGCGGGGCTCGCCCTGCTGGTGTGGTTCGTGCTGCGCTGCCTGCGCAGTGACTCGCCGCTGCTGCGGGTACGCCTGTTCGCCGTCCCCTCGTTCACGGCCGGCACGCTGGCAGCGCTGTTCACCATGCTGGCCATGGCGTCGGCACTGCTGCTCGCGGCACAGTGGCTCCAGCTCGTACGGGGGATGTCGCCCCTACAGGCCGGCATCGCGTTGCTGCCGCTGGCGATCGCCTCGGCGGTGGTGTCCCCGCTGGCGCCGACGCTGGCCCAGCGCATCGGCGCCCGTACCGTCCTGGTGGGCGGTCTGGCGCTGGCGGGTCTGGGTTTCGCGGTCCTGGCCGTGGCCCCCGAGCCGCTCACCTACACACCGGTCGGGATCTTCCTGGCCCTGCTCGGGGCCGGGATGGGCTCCCTGGCCATCGCCTCGGCGATCATCATGTCGGGTACCCCGGCCGAGCACGCGGGCAGCGCCGCCGCCATCGAGGAGACCTCCTACGAACTGGGCGCGGTCCTGGGCGTGGCCGTGTTGGGAAGCACGGCGGCGGCCCTCTACCGCGCCGAACTCCCGGTCTCGGACCTGGCCGCCGCCGGGCTGAGCCCCGGCCAGGTGGAGGTGGCCCGGGAGTCCCTGGGCGGCGCCCTGCACGTCCTGGACGGTCTGGGCCCGGCGGGGGCTGCGGCTGCCGCCCAGGCCCAGGATGCCTTCACGCACGGGCTGATGCTGGTCGGGGGCATCGGTGCCGCGATCATGCTGGTGTCGGTGGCCGTCGTGTTCGCCCTGACTCCCAAGGGACTGGACGTGACCAAGGGCCACTAGAGCCGACCGGGCTGCCGCGTCGGGCCGGTGGGTCCGGCGCCGCAGCCGTCGCAGGGACCATCGCGGTCCAGAGCCTCAAGCGTCACGACCATGCGCCGCCTGTGGCGGCCTGGTCGGCGTAGGTGTCGAAGTCGATCGGGTCACGTCCGAGGAGCTGCCGCACCGTGTCGGTCGGCTGGGCGAGATACCCGGCCCGCATTCCCGCGAACATGATGGTGAGCGCCGTCGCGTCGGCCTCCGAGTAGCCCTCGGCGAGCACCTCGCTCCGGTACTCCTCCGGCGTCAACTCCACGTACTGGATGGACCGGCCGGACGCCTCGGCGATCGTCGCCACCGCCTCGGCGAAGGTGAGGGCTCGGCGGCCCGACAGCTCGTACACCTGCCCGTGATGGCCCTCCTCGGTCAGCAGGGCTGCGGCGACGTCGGCGACGTCCTGGGCGTCGATGAAGGGCTCCGGCGTGGCGCCCATCGGCAGGGCGAGGCGGCCGTCGACCAGCGGTTGGCGCCACAGGTCCTCGTCGAAGTTCTGGTGGAAGTTGTTCGGGCGGATGATCGTCCACTCCGCGCCGGAGTCGCGTACCGCCTGTTCCGCGCCGAGCATGCTCGGCGAGAAGTCGCGGTCGATCCTGTCGATGCCGCGTCCGGAGAGCGCCACGAAGCGACCGACGCCCCACTTCACCGCCTGTGCCACGAAGTCGTCGGCCACCGCCGGGTCCGCCGAAACGGTCAGGTAGACCACCGACGCTCCCGCCACCGCCGGCTGCCAGGTGGCCGGTCGCGTCCAGTCGAACCGCACCTCGCCCGACCGGGAAGCGGCCCGTACCCGTTCACCGGACGCCCGCAGCGTGCGCACCAGCCGACGTCCGGTCTTCCCGGTCCCCCCGATGACGAGGATCTCGTTCGTTTCTTTCGTCATGGCCACGAGTCAACCTGCCCGCCCGCCGGCAGGACATGGCTCGTCGTACGCGCGGCATGTGCGATAGTCCGCCCCCCTATGGTGGAGCGATGGACCCGTTCGACACCCTGCTGCGGGACGTACGCGCGGAGGGCGCGGCCTTCGGCAGGTCGGTGCTCTCGCCGTCGTGGGCGCTGCGGTTCACCGATGGCGCACCTCTGACACTCTGCGTGCCGCTGCGCGGCGAGGCGTGGATCGTCCATCCGGAACGCGACGAGCCACTTCTGGTACGGGTCGGCGAGGCCGTCGTGGTGCGGGGACCCGAACCCTTCGTCCTCTCCGCCGAGCCCCGGTCGACCTTCCGGCCCGACGAGCTGCGCGACGTCGACTGCCGCCAGTCGTCGGACTCCCGGCCACCGGTCCCGGGCACGGCCGAGCAGATGCTACTCCTGGCCGGGGCGTACCACGTCCGAGGTCAGGCCCCGCAGCGGCTGCTCGGAGGGCTCCCGCCGGTGCTGGTCGTGCCGGACGACCACGACTGTTCGTCGCTGCGTGACTACCTGGACTTCCAGCTCGGCGGAGTCCGCCCGGGACGGCAGGTCGTGCTGGACCGTCTGCTGGACTGGCTGCTGGTCTGCACGATCCGGGACTGGTTCGACCAGCCGGGCGCCGAGGCTCCCCGCTGGTATCGGGCGCTGGGCGACGACACGGTGGGCCCGGCGCTCCGCGCCATGCACGACTCCCCCGGTGAGCCCTGGACGCTCGCCTCACTGGCCGCCCGGGCCGGTGTGTCCCGCACGACACTGGCCAAACGATTCACCGAGCTGATGGGTGAGCCACCGCTGACCTACCTGACCGACTGGCGGATGACACTCGCCGCCGACATGCTGACCGACACCACCGCGACGGTCGCCGCCATGGCACGCCAACTCGGATACTCCGACGCCTTCGGCTTCAGCACGGCCTTCAAACGGGTCCACGGGGTGAGTCCCCGCGAGCACCGCAAGCTCACGCAGTCCGAGAGACAGGTGGCGGTGACGATCGACCCACCACCCGTGGGACAGGTCCCCCGGCAGACCCTGTCCCGCTGAGTCCCTCCGGCCGCACGGTGGCGGCCCGGACGAGGAAGACTGCGGGCATGACTGACGAAGACGACGCGAAGGCCGCGCTGCTGCACTATCTCCAGGCGACGCGCGACGACCTCATCTGGTCATCGTCCACGTGACCTGGGACCTCGCGCGTCATGCCGGTCACGCCGACATCCTGCGCGAGCAGCTCGACACGACGATCAGCCTGCGGCAGGAGAACACCTCCCCTGGGACAGCGAGGCGCCCGGTGGCCTGCGGTTGCTCAACCCCGGTTCGCCGACCGACCGGCGGCGTCAGCCGTACGCGACGTACCTCACCGCCGAGGTGACCGACGGTCGGCTCGACGCCGTGACGCTGCACGAGGTGCCGCGCTGACACGGGGTGGACCGGCGCGCGGATCGGCATAGTCTGGGCCCATGCCGAAAGCGATCTGGAACGACCTGGTCATCGCCGATAGCACGGACACCGTCGTGGTCGAGGGTAACCACTACTTCCCCCGTACGGCGCTCCGCGACGACCTGCTGCGCGAGTCCGACACGCACACGCACTGCCCGTGGAAGGGCACCGCGTCGTACTACACCCTGGAGCACGACGGGAAGAGCAGTGTGGACGCGGTCTGGTTCTATCCGGAGCCGTTGCCGGAGGCGGAGATGGTCCGGGACCGGGTCGCGTTCTGGAAGGACGTCACGGTCGTCGGGTGACGACCACTGCGGTCGCCCAGAGCACCACGGCCGCGCCGAGCGAGGTGACGGCCGCCGCGAGTTCCGGCATTCGAGTTCGATTCACTTTATACCGGTTGATACACCTCCGTGAAGTTTTAGGTTTTTCGCCCGGCTTGTCCGTATTGGAGTTCTATCGTGTCCCTGCGTGACAGCACGCCAACGGGGATGCACGAGGAGGACAAGGTGAATGGACCGACAGGGATGACGACGGGCGAGTCGAGCAGTCGGGGAAACCGTCGCAAGCTCAAGGCGATCCTGGCCGGAGGGATCACGCTCGGCCTCGGCGCGACGATCACCCTCGCGGCCTGGAACGACTCCGAGTACGCCTCGGGCACGTTCACAGCCGGTAGCTTTAGCATGGAGGGCAGCACGGACGGCACGACCTACGCCGAGCATCCGACGTCCGGCACGGCGGCGTCGTTGGCCTTCAGCACCGGCTTCGACAACATGAGCCCGGACGACGTGGTCGCGGCCCCGTTCGCCGTTCGCCTGACTGCGGCGACGACGTACGACGCGACCGTCACGGTGGCATCGGCCACCCCCGCGCCGCCCGCCTTCGCCGGCCTCACCTACGGCATCGCGACCGTGCCGACGTTCGGCGACTGCGCTCCGACGCCCACGACTCCGACCTGGATCGTGGCCGAGGGCACCGCGCTCGACTCGGTGGCCGGCGCGGTGTCGTTCAACCTGACCCAGGGCACTCCGCCCACGACACCCGGCGCTCCGGTGTTCCTGTGCTTCGTCGTCACGGCGGACGCCGGTCTGGTGCAGGGCACGTCGGTCACGGAGACCTGGCAGCTCCTCGCCGAATCCGTGTAGGCGGTGGCCGTGGTCAACCGTCGCACGCAGGCCGGGACACCACGGCTCCGCCGGACCCGTGCCGTACTCGCCGGCGCCCTGGTCATCGGCCTGGGCACGACGTCCACGCTCGCCGCGTGGACCGACGGCGAGTACGGCACCGGGTCGTTCGCGGCCAGTGTCTTCGGCACCGAGTCGCAGACCGCGTCCAGCAGCTGGGCCAGCCACACCCCAGCGGCGAACGCCGCCACGCTGGCGTTCAACGCGACGGCGATGTCCCCCTCGGTCTCGTTCTACGCCTACCTCGACATCCGCACCACCGCCACGACGAACGTCGGCGGCACGGTCGCACTCACCGGTTCGTCCAACAACGCCGGTGCCCTGCTGCCGGCGCTGGAGTACCGCGCGGTGCGGACCGCCACCACCAGCACCACCTGTGCCGCCGCCGCCTTCACCGGTACCCCGACGTGGATCGTCGGGCCCAGCTACCTGGGTGTCACCTCGGTCCCCGGATCGCCGGTGTCGTCGGCCATCACGGCGCCGGCCGGCGCGACACCACAGTTGCGGTTCTGCTTCGAGGCACGTGTGCAGTCCGGCGCCGGCAACGCGTACCAGGGCACCACCGGTGCGGTCACCTGGGAATTCACTGCCACGTCTACGTAAAGGACCGGTCGGATGATGGGACGAGGGCGTCAGCGGCGCGGACTCCTCGCGCGGGTCGGTGACCTGGTGCTGACCCTGCTCGCCGTCGGCGGGACGGTGTGCGTTGTCCTCGTCCCGCTGGCGTTCTTCTTCGACATCTCGCTCATCCTGTTCAAGACCGGGTCGATGAGCCCGACCATCCCTGCCGGATCGCTGGCGGTGGTACGGGAGATTCCCGCGTCCGAGGTCGCCGTCGGAGACATCGTCACCGTCGACCGTACGCCGCTGGCACCGATCACCCACCGGGTGGTCGACATCGCCGACGGCGGCGGGTCCACGCGGCTGCTCACCATGCGCGGGGACGCGAACGAGTCCAACGACGCCGCGCCGTACGCGGTGACCCACGTACGGCTGGTCGAGTGGTCGGTGCCCCGGCTCGGGTACGCGGTCCGCACCGTGTCGAACGTGTACGCGATGAGCGTGATCACGATCGGCACCGCCGCGATCGTCACCTGGGCCTTCTGGCCGCGCAGCGAGCCGCAGCCGTCGGGGCGTCATCGGCGGCCGGGCCGGGCCGGACCGGACGGGTCGACGCCGGACCGGGAGACGGGCGCGCACCCGAGTTCGACCCTGCGATGCCTGCTGCTGGCCGTGTCGGTGCTGCCGGGCGTGACCGCTGCGGTGCTGGCGGCACCCGGCACGGCCCGCGCCGAACCGTCCGAGGACGTCATCCGGAGTCGGTTCCTCACTCTGGTCTCGATCGGCGACGAGGCACGGATGACCACCATGGCACCGGAGGAACCGGTGCCCTGGCAGGTGGGCGTCTCGGCACACGCGCAGCAGCCCGGCACGGTGACCATCTCGCTGTCGGCCTCCGGTCCGCTCGCCGCCAGGCCGGACGGACTCCAGGTGACGGCCGCCGTCTGCCCGCAGCGGTGGGTGCAGGGCGCCTGCCCCACCGGCCAGGAGCAGCAGGTCCTGGCGGACGGTCCGGCCACCAGGTTGACCACGACCCCGTTCACCGTCAGCTCGATGCGCGCCGACCAGCAACGGTGGGTCCTGGTCACCGCGAGTCTGCTCGCGGGTTCGACGGCCTCCGGGTCGGCGGACCTGGTCGTCACCGCGACCGGGTTCGGTGACCGGGCCTCGGCCGGCGGCACGGTCGGGCCGCTTCCGCGTACCGGGCCCGACCTGCGGACACCGTTGGCCGTCGGGGCCGGCGCGCTGCTCGCCGGCCTGCTGCTCGTGCTCGCCGTACGCAGGCGTCGGGTCCGGGTGAAGCAGCCGTGAGGCGTACGTGGTTCCCGAATCGACCCGGCGCGACGCGGGCCGGGCGACGGTGGATCGCGGGGACGGCGGCCCTGGCGCTCACCTTCGCGGTCGCGGTGCTCGCACCGCCGCAGTCCACGCTGGCCGCCTGGACCGACACCGAGTACGGCCGAGGGTCTCTCCAGGCCCGCACGGTCAGTCCACCGAGAAACCTGCAGTGCAGCGCGGGTGTGCTCACCCCGCCGACCTTCACCTGGACACTGCCGGCCAGCGGGCTCACCCGCAGCGGCTTCACGTGGTCGCTGTCCGGCGGCTTCACCGACGGCGGGACGCTCGGACCCGCCACCAGCGTCACGGTGCCCGGCGCGCTGCTGGGCATCGGCAGCGGCACCTTCCGGCTGGTCGCGAACGGACCCGGTGGCTGGACGTCGACCCCGGTCACCGGCACGCTCGGCATGCTGACCGCGGTGCTCTACACCTGCAGCGTGCCGTAGTACCGCGACAGCCGTGCTCCTCGCACGGCTCAGGGCTGTTCGGGCTCGGCCGAGGCGCCGGTGATCATGGAGACGATCTCGTTACGGCTGGTCTGCTCGATGTTCCGGACGCCGACCTGACGCCCCCGGCGCAGTACGGCGACCCGGTCGGCGATGCGGAACACCTGGTCGAGGTTGTGGCTGACGACCAGTACGGCGGCGCCCCGGTCACGCAGCCTCATGATCAGCTGTTCCACCTTGGCGGTCTCGGCGACCCCCAGCGCAGCGGTCGGCTCGTCCATCAGCACCAGGCCGCTCGCCCAGTGTGTGGCGCGGCAGATCGCCACCGCCTGCCGCTGCCCGCCGGAGAGTTCCCGGATCGTCGCCTTCGCGCTGGGGATCCGGACGTCCAGGGCGTCGACCAGCTCCTGGGTCTCCCGTGCCATCCGGCGCCGGTCGAGCAGCCGCAGTGGGCCGCGGACCAGTTCCCGGCCGAGGAACATGTTCATGTAGACCGGCTGCGAGTCGGCCAGGGCCAGGTCCTGGTAGACCACCTCGACGCCCTGCCGTCGGGCGTCGGTGGCGTCCCGGAACGTCACCGGGCGGCCGTGCATCCGGATCTCGCCCTCGGTCGGTTGGTACACCCCGGAGATGATTTTCACCAGGGTGGACTTGCCGGCGCCGTTGTCGCCGACCAGAGCGATGATCTCCCCGGCGGCCAGTTCCAGGTCGAAGCGCTCGATCGCGACGACCCCGCCGAACTGCTTGCGGATCTCGCGCAGCTGCAACGGCGGGGCGCCCGTACCGGCCGCGGCGATGTTCTGGGTGTCCATGCTCATGACGCCCTTTCTGTGCTGGCGGTCGCGGGGGTGTCGGTGCTGTCCAGCCGCAGCGGCGCCGAACCGTCGGCGGCGTAGACGCCGGATACGGCCGGGTCACCGGATCGGATGCCGGTCACCCCGGCGGTCAGTGCGCGGGTGACGAACGCCTGCGGACGGAATCCGAACAGGACTGTGTCGCCGGGCGCGACGGCCGGTGCGGCACTGACGTCGGCCATCGCGTAGTAGTCGATCGCCTCGGGTGCGGGCATCTCCACGTCGACCAGGTACGCGTCGTCGAGGCCGCCGCCCCGGGGGACGATCAGGGCACGGGTTCCGCCCAGGCCGAGCACGGGATCGACGTAGAGTCCGCCGCCGAAGACGTAGGCGCGACCGCTCCACAGGTGCGACACCTCGCTGACGTAGAGCACGGCAGGCTCCTCGACCAGGTCGGTGACCGCGTGCCAGGGCGTCGTACCGGTCAACCCGTGGCCGGGCTCGACCTGCGTGGCACCTGCCTCGGCGAGCATGGCGAGCATCGCGGCGGAGGTCGTACCCGGTGCGTTGAGCTCGACGTGCGTGCGCCCGGCGGCGCGCAGCGCGGCGGCGGCGGAGCGCAGTGTGTCGAGGTTGGGGGTCGACACGACCCGGCCTGCGGCCGGGTCGAACAGCTGGGTCGGGAAGCTGGTGACACCGGCGAACCGGGCCCCGGGAAGGGCGTCCAGCCGCTCGGCGACCGCGACGATCTGGTCGGCCGGGTATCCGCCCTCGTGGCCTCGGTAGAAGCGGTCGCCGGGCGCCTCGATCCGGGCGAGCAGCGGTTGCTCCCGGCCGGCCGCCGCACTCGCGGTCGCCGCCTCGGTGGCCTTGGTGTCGTCGAAGACGGTCCAGTACCTCGGGGTGAGCGCGGCGGCGGTGGACACCTCGTGCCGGGGGATCTGCACCAGGTGACCGAGGTGACCGATGCCGAGCCCGCCGAGGTGGTCGGCGACCGCGCACTGCAGGTCGACGCCGACCGCCTCGGTGATGCCGGCGTCGCGGATCGTGCGGCAGAAGTCCGGGTTGCGCCCGACCTGCTTGGTCATCGCGTAGGCGGAGAGGCCGAGGCGATCGGCCTCGCGCCGGATGGCGGCGGCGTTGGCCGCGACGGTGTCAAGGTCCAGCGCGTAGCAGTTGGCCGGCAGGTCACCGCTCTGGTGTAGGTGCGCGGCGGCGGCCAGGAGGCCCGGGTTGCGGCGTCGCAGCAGTTCCAGGAACATGCGTGTGCTTCCTTCCGGGTCAGCTGCGCCGCTCGCGCAGCGAGAGGGAGACGGCCACCAGGATGATCGCGCCACGCGCCATCATCTGCTGGGACACCGAGAGCCCGGCCAGGATCAGGCCGTTGTTGAGCATGCCCATCAGCAGGCTGCCCAGCAGGGCGCCGACGATGGAGCCCTTGCCGCCGAACAGGCTGGTCCCGCCGACGATCACGGCGGCGATCACGGACATCAGATCGGCCTCGCCGAGGGTGTACCGGGCGCCCTGGAGGCGACCGGCGTACAGCAGACCGGCGATGGCGGCGCACATCGCGCTGCCCATCAGCACCATGATCTTGACGCGGATCACCTTGATGCCACTGACCTGGGCCGCCGCCGCGTTGTCGCCCACCGCGAGGGTGTGCGCCCCGTACCGGGTGTGCCGCAGCACGAGGTAGCCGACGCCGACGGCCGCAGCCGACCAGAGCACCAGGCCGGGGATGCCGAAGATCTCGCCCTGGCCGAAGAGGCTGAGGAAGGCGTCGTTGCTGACCGGCACCGACTGCAGGCCGGTGACCTCGCGGGCCAGGCCGGCCACCGCTCCCATGGTGGCCAGGGTGACCAGGAAGGAGGGCAGCCGGACGATGGTGACGAACAACCCGTTGACCAGGCCCACGGCCGCGCCGGCGGCGAGCCCTGCGGCCACGCCGAGCAGCATGTTGTCGGTCTCCCGCAAGGTCACTGCGCCGACCAGTGCGGAGAGTGCGACGACCGAGCCGATGGACAGGTCGATCTCGCCGGCGGCCAGCACGAAGACCAGGCCGACCGCCATGACCGTGATCGGCGCGGTCTGGATGACGATGTTGATGAGGTTGTTGGTGGTCAGGAAGCCGTTGCTGCCCTGGGTGATGGCGAAGAACAGGAACACGACGGCGAAGCCGATGTAGACCACGTAGTCGCGCCAGTTGACCCTGCGCCAGGCCGGTTCGCTCCTGGCCTTCACCGCCGCATCGGTCTGGGTCATCGTCGTCCCTTCGCTGTTTCGAGAGAGGTGGTCCGGTCGGGCCGCGTCGCCGAGTCGGCGTGAGCCGGCGAGTCGGCGTGGGCGGACGGTCCGGGGTAGGCGCCGGCCGCCTGGCGGGCGATCGCGACGGCGCCGAGCAGACCGGCCCGGTCGCCGAGCTGGCTGGTCTTGATGACGGGGGTGTGTGCGCTGAGCGCGGCGACCCAGCGCCGCACCGGCTCGACCAGCTCGGTCCGGGAGCCGATCCCGCCGCCGAGGACCACCGCTTCCGGATCGAGGACGGCGGTGACGGCGACGACGGCCAGGGCGATGAAGCGTGCCTCCTCGTCGATGGCGCTGCGGGCACCCGCGTCGCCGGCTGCGGCCCGGTCGAAGACGTCGGGGACGCTGGCCTGCCGGCCGCTCGCCGCCCGGTACCGTGCGGCGAGGGCGGCGCCGGCGACCGCCTCCTCCAGGGCACCACGGACCTGGTTCGCCGGGTCGAAGGGGTCGGTGCCCAGCGGCAGGTAGGAGATCTCTCCCGCCGCGCCGCGAGCGCCGCGGACCAGCTCACCGTCGAGGACGATGCCCATGCCGACGCCGGTGCCGATCGCGACGAAGACGAAGTCCCGATGGGTACGTCCGCTGCCCAGCCACCACTCGCCGACGGCCGCCACGTTGACGTCGTTGTCGAGCAGTACCGGATGTCCCAGCAGGCGGGTCAGTTCGGCCCGGACGTCGAGGGCACCGAGTTCGGAGACGTTCGGGGAGAGGTCGACGGCGCCGGTCTGCGGGTGCGGGGCGCCGGGTAGGCCGACGGCGCTGGCGTGGACCTGTGACCAGTCGATGCCGCCGCGTACGGCCAGGTCACGGAGCAGCGTGTCGATCTGCGCGGCGACCGCCAGGCCGCCGCGCGGGTCGGTGGCGAGCACGTCCTCGGCCACGATGTGACCGGTGAGATCGGCGAGCGCGGCCCGGAGCTTGGTGCCGCCGAGGTCGACGCCGCCGACGTATCCGGTCGGGCGCGGGTGGGTGGCCATCAGCCGACCGTCAGGAGTCGGGCCGGGTTGGACACCAGCATCTGGTCGAGCGCCTCCGGCGGTACGCCGAGCCGGGCGAGACCCGGCACGATCTCCCGGCCGAGGTACGCGTACCCGTGGGTGCCGTGCGTGCGCGGGTTCAGGTACGCCTCGGCGCCGGTCAGGTCCATCGAGAGCAGGATCTGGCCGGCGTAGCCGTCCCGGACCAGTGCGGCGAGCATGTCCAGCCGCGCGCGGTCCGGCCGGTGGTACGCCCGCTTGTCGAACTCGCCCTCCGGCGGGTTCGCGGGCAGCGGGGCGAGCACGAAGTCCCAGAACTGCTTGCCGAGCGTGTCGAAGGCGATGGTGACGCCGGTCGCCAGTACCGCTCTCAGGTAGTCCGGGTCGGGGTTGATGTCCAGGTGGCCGATGACGATCCGGGAGAGGTCGGCCTTCTCCTCGCGGAGGATCTCGACCTGTTCCAGGGCCATCGTGCCGTGGGTGGTGTGCGTGTTGACCGCCAGTCCGGTGGCGACGTGGGCGCGGGCTGCTGCCCGTAGGCACTTCTCCTCGTGCGGGGTGATCTCGTTGAGTCCGGTGGCCTGTTCCCCGAAGATGCCGACCTTGACGCCGGTGTCGCCGACGCCGATCGTGGCGTCGGCGACGAAGCGCTCGCGCATCTCGTCCACGCTGGCCTTGAGCGCCCACCCCGGCGAGTACGGCTCCAGATAGATCGCCGATCCGGCGACCACGTGCAGGCCGGTGCGTTGGGCCACCTCGCGGAGCAGGGTCACGTCGTGACCCACCACCTCGTACGGGGACAGGTCCACGATCGTGCCGAAGCCCAGCTCGGGCAGGCCCCGTACCGCGTTGACGGCGAGGTCCGCGCGATCGTCGCCGGATCCGCCGGACAGCCACGGCCCGGGTACCAGCGCGCCGAGGTGCTCGTGGCTGAGCACCCGGCCGAGTGCCTCGGGGGCCACCGGCCCGAGGACTGTCTGGACGTACCCCATCTGACTTCTCTCCTTGCCCATCGTCTGACCGGCGGTCGCGCGACACGGCTCTCGGCCGTGTCGCGCGACCGCCGGTGAGGTCCGGCCTTCCCCCCAGAAGGGCCGGGCCTCGTACGTCACCTGCTGTCAGTTGCCGAGCACCTCGGCCGGCGGCTCCTGGCCGTAGTCGTCACGCCATGCCTCGGCGATGTTGTCCTTGGTGGCGGCCATCGGCGGGCCGACGACCATCGCCGGGGCCTCCTTGTCGAGCAGCCCGTAGGCGGCGACGATGCCCAGGTTCTGGCCGAGGCGGGTGGAGCCGTTGGCGACGATGCCGACGACGTTGCCGCCCCGGACCATGTCGGCGGCGAGGTTCGCCTCGAGGTCGTTGGTGACGATCTTGACGTCGGTACGCCCCTGCTGCCGGGTCGCCGCGAGCACGCCCTCGGCGGCGGTGGCCCAGGCGACGTAGACGCCGTTGAGGTCGGAGTGGCGGGTCAGCATCGCGGTGGCGATGTCCTCGGTGCGTGCGGGGTCGGAGAAGCCGGCCTCCTCGACGATCTCGATGTCCGGGTAGAGGTAGCCCAGCCAGTCCTTGAACGCCTTGTCACGCTGGTTGGTGAACCAGAAGTCGGCGTCGTGGTAGACGTAGCCGACCTTGCCCGTGCCGCCGAGTGCCTCGCCGAGCATCTCCGCGTTGGCCTTGCCGAACGCGGTCAGGTCGGCGGTGACGATCCCGACGATCTGTTCCCCGGCCTTGTAGTTCTGCGGCGGGGTGGTCATCACGACCAGCTTGACGCCGGCGTCCACGGCGGGCTTGAAGGCGGCGGCCGCCGCGGTGGGGTCGACCGCGATGGTGACGATCAGGTCGGGGTTGAGGGCCAGGACGGTCTGCACGTTGTTGGCCTGGCGGGCCGCGTCGAACTCGGCGCTGGTGCTGGCCAGCACCCGGATGCCGAGTTGGTCGAACTCCTGACGGACCCCGGACTCCACCGCCTGGGTCAGCGCGGAGCCCTCGTGCCAGACGAAGGCGGCCGTGTAGTTGCCGTCCCGGACCTTCTGCTGCTCCTCGGGGGTCAGCGAGATCTGGTCGGCGGCGGTCGGTGTCTCCCCGCCGGGGCCGACGAACGACAGGCTCGGTTCGGAGCGTGGGCCGCTCGGCGCGGCGCCGTCGTTGCCGGACGTCTCGTTCGAGCAGGCGCTGACCATGAGCGCCAGGGCGCAGAGCGCGCCCAGGGCCGCTCCACGTCGACGACTGAGCCTCATTGCTTTTCCCTTCACCGCAACGGGTCCGGAACCGGTGGTTCGGACAGACACGGGGATTCCGACGCGACCGGCGCGGCACACGACAGAGGACGACGCGTGCCTCACCCCGGCCCCGGTACGAACCGGTGGGGCCAGCGACGATTTCCGTTCAGGGTGAAATTATTATCGCGGCCGTCACACTCCGTCAAGGGCGCTGGTCAGAGATTTCGTCAACCCCACTTAGACCAAGTAGATCCGCATTGCGGGTATTTCGTCCCCCGGCACTACCCGCGCAGCTTGGGACGCAGGTCACACCGCCGGCCCTGGATGCGGCACGGCCAGGGACGAGTTCGGCTCAGTGAACGACACGGGCAGAGGTGTTGCCCTCCCGCCGACGGGGACTTAGCATTCAAGCCGAAATTAAATCGGCGGAGGTGGACGTGGAAGCCCGAGCGCCCCGGCGCGCCAACCGCTCGACCGTGCTGGCCCACGTCCTGACGCGCGGCCCGGTGACCCGCACGGCCATCGGCCAGGAGACCGACCTCTCCCCCGCCACCGTCTCGCGCATCGTCGAGCAACTCCTCGACGAGGGACTGCTGATCGAGACCAACGGCACGCCGACCGCCACCCGTGGCCGACGGGCGACGCGGGTGGCGATCGCCGCCGGACGCGGCGTCGTCTGCGGGGTCGACGTGGGCGGGTCCAACGTCCGGCTGGTCGTCGCCGACCTCGCCGCCACGCCCCTGGTGAGCCGGACCGTCCCCACCCCGGCCGGCTACGACGCCCCCCGGCTGGCCCAGTGGCTCGCCGACCTGATCCGCCAGACCGTCGGTGACCACCTGGACCAGCTCGACTGCGTGGCGGTGGGGCTGCCCGGCGCGGTCCGGCAACACGATCGCACGGTGTCCAACGCGCCGAACCTGCCCCAGGTGCAGGACCCGGAGTTCCTCCGGCTCCTGGAGAAGCGGCTGGCCACCGAGGTCGAGGTGGACAACGACTCCAACTACGCCCTCCTCGGCGAGCTACGTTTCGGCGCCGCCCGTGACGCGCAGACCGCGGTGATGTTCACCATCGGGGCCGGGCTCGGTGCCGGCGTCGCCATCGACCGGCGGCTCTTCCGTGGCCGCAGCGGACTCGTCGGCGAGTTCGGGCACCTGCCGGCCGGCCCACTGGGCGCCTCGCTCGAACAGATCATCAGCGGCCCCGGCATCATCGCCCGCGCCCACGACCTCGGGCTGCCGTTCGGCAACCCGGCCGACGTGTTCCGCTCCGCCGACACCCGCCTGACACCCCTCAAGCAGTACGTCGAGCAGGCACTGCTGATCATCCTCACCGCCGCGGTGGTCGCCTACGAGCCTGAGGTGATCGTCCTCGGCGGCGGCATCTCGCACGCGCTCAAACCCGACCTTTCTCGACTGGACGGTCGACTGCGCGAGATCGTGCCGGTCGCCGCCGCCACCGTGCACAGCGCCGAACTCGGGGACCTGTCCGGCGCGTTGGGCGCGGTGGTGGCGGCGTTGCACACCGCGTACGGCCGGCTCGGGCTCGCCGAACTCGACCTCGCCCACGTTCCCCAGTCGGACGCCCTCGCCGGGCTCGACCTGGCCGAGTTGGCCGCCCGGTAGGGCGGCGGCAGGCCACGCCCAAACCGTGTTCGGCGGGCACCTTCGGACAACCGTCCCCGCCACCGCCAGGGCCCGGCGGCGGATGGTCACTCGTGGCGGGGTCGGCGACAAGGGAGCATCCGGGACGTTCGGGTGAGGTGCCGGGTCAGTGGGCCCAGCCAGCCGCGTGTAAAGGTCGGTTTCCGGGGTGGGCGGGGTCCTGACCCGGCCGGGTCAGCCCAACCGGGTGCGGTGGCGACGGCGGGCGCGCGGGTAGGCCGCTGGTCGAACCCGACTCACTCCGCAGAGGGAGTCGAATCTCGGGCCTGAGCACGATGCGTTCCGACGCGAACACCTCAAGCATGTCCATATGCCTCGTACTCTCCGGACACTGAAGGTGGTGGCCATCAGCGTCACGCTGGTCGCCACGATCGCTGTCGTACCCGTCGCCGCCACGGCACAGCCCGGCGCGTCCGCCGGGAAACTGGACCGCGTCGAGTTGCGTGCCGCGCTCGCCGCCGTGCCCGAAGCCGGCGTCCCCGGCGTGCTGGCCGCCGTACGCGACGGCCGGCGCGACTGGCGTGACGCCGCAGGCCAGGCGTTCCTGACCAGGCCGCGACCGATGCAACCACAGATGCGGCACCGCATCGGCAGCATCACCAAGACGTTCGTCGCCACCACCGTGCTGCAACTCGTCGACGAGGGTCGGCTGGGTCTGGACGA
Organism: Micromonospora craniellae; assembly: GCF_014764405.1. Classification (NCBI taxonomy): domain Bacteria; kingdom Bacillati; phylum Actinomycetota; class Actinomycetes; order Micromonosporales; family Micromonosporaceae; genus Micromonospora; species Micromonospora craniellae. The sequence goes on from NZ_CP061725.1 coordinate 6,734,087, forward strand.
CCCGATCGGGCAGCGGCTGCCCGAGATCGTGCCGGGTGAGCTCGGCGACCAGGTCACCGTCCGGATGCTGCTGAACCACACCAGCGGTATCGGCAACTACACCAACGCGATGATCGACTCGTACGCGGCGATCAACCGGATGCAGGTCACCACGTACGCTCCCGCCGACCTGGTCGCCATGGGTCTGGCCCTGCCACCGACCAACGCCCCCGGCGCCGAGTTCAGCTACTCGAACACCAACTACATCCTGGCCGGACTGTTGGTCGAAGCGGTCACCGGCAACAGCACGGCGGCGGAGGTGCAGCGGCGGATCCTGCGGCCGCTGAAGTTGACCGGCACGTCCTTCCCGGGCACCGATCCGACGATCCGTGGCCCGCACGGTGGCGCGTACTTCGCCCCCTTCGGCGTTCGCGACCTGAGCGAGTTCAACATGAGCTGGGGAGGTGCGGCAGGTGAGATGATCTCCACCACGGCGGACCTGAACACGTTCTTCCGGGCGCTGCTCCGTGGTGACCTGCTCCGCCCGGCCACACTCGACCAGATGCTCACCCGAGTGCCGATGGTGCCGGAGCTGCCGGAGGCGGGCGGCTACGGTCTGGGCATCTATGCGCTGCCCACCCCGTGCGGCGAGTTCTGGGGCCACGACGGCGCGGTCATCGGTCACCTGACGTACTCGCTGCACAGCCGGAACGGCGCCCGCCAGGTGTCGTCCGGAATCAACCTGAGCCACTACCAGATCGGGCTGCCCGATCCGCATCCGATCGACATCGCCTGGCAGACCTTCCTGCTCACCGCGATGTGCCCGGCCAGCGAGATGAACAGCCGTTCATCGGAGGCCACGCCGCAGCTGCCCAGCGTGACCCGGATGCCGGGCAACGACGCGGTGGTGGCGGTGCCCTGACCCGTCCGGGCGTTCGGACGCTTCGCGTGTTGCAGTGTGGATCATCGCCACGTACGTTTGCTGCCTTCTCTTTGTAGTTGCAATTTCATGGCAACAAAATGGGAGGGCGATGTCTTTCGTGGTCAGAGGGCTGGACGGAGCCGGGCTACGGCAGCTGGCCGCGCACCTTCATCCGATCTACCGGGAGTGCTTCGCGGCACCGCCGTGGAACGAACCGGCCGAGAAGATCGCGGACTTTCCGGTCCGGCTCGCACGGCACACAGCCCATCCCGGGGCGTACGGCTGGGTCGCCGAGCAGGACGGTGAGATCCTGGGCGCCGTCTACGGGTGGCCGGCGCCGGCAGCGCTGCCTGCGGCGAACGCGTTCGACATCGCGATACGGGAAGCAGCGCCGCCAGATGTGGCGGCGCTGCTGGTGGCACCGGCGATGGTGGTGGCAGAACTGATGGTCCTACCCACACATCAAGGACGCGGGGTCGGTCGGGAACTGCTGGCGCGTCAGGTCGGCGACCATCCTGCCTGGTTGGCCACCCACCCGGAAGCGGCGGCGGTGCGGCTCTATGAACGCGCGGGCTGGAAACGCCGGTTCTCATATCAGGTGGAGGATCGGCCGTTGACCCTGTTCACCCGGGCGGCGGCTCCGACGGGCCGCTGAGGGCGACGAGGTCTTCGTACCCCTGAAGTACTACGTGGTCGACGTACGGCCCGCAGTCACTGACTTGTCAGGTACCCGACTCGGTCCGCTCAAGGTGGGGTAGCAGCGCCGTGACGTCCTGGTGCCAGCCACGGAGTTCCGCGACCGTGGGCGCGAGTTCGTAGGTGTGGTGGTGCATCGCGCGGGACAGTCCGTGCCAGGCGGTACGCGCCCGCGAGGCCGTCTCGGCGTCCGTGAAGGCGGGCAGGACAAGAAGTTGGTGATGCATGGGACGGCGAGCGACCGACGAGGCGACCCGGGTCCAGTGGTCCCGCAGCCCCTGTTCGAGCGCGAGGCGGGTCAGGCAGGCGGATCCGCGTTGCCAGCAGCGACGCATGCTGCCGGGCGGATGGCGCAGCAGCTCACCGGCGGAGTGCAGGTAGGTATGTGGGTTCATCGCGGGTTCAGCCTCTCCACGATGGTCCGCGCGTCGGAGACGAGCCCGGCGAGGTCGCCGCAGTCCCCGCCGTGTGCGCCACGGTTGACGGATGCGACCACGCGTGGGGCGGCGCGGTCCAGCCGTCGCAACGAATCATTCAGCTCCTCGCCGGCTCGCCGCCGATCGGACAGCAGGGCCAGCGCCAGGGTGGGTCCCCGTCCGCTTCGTCGATCTCGGCCTCGGTCTCCACGATGGGCCGTCCGGCCCGGAAGTCCCGAGTACGGATCCGCTCGTGGCAGGCGTACTCGATGGCGTCGCGGATGAGGTTGCAGGCGACCGGGCGGCGAACCTCGTCGGCCAGCTCGTCATCTCGGGCGATGGTCATCGCGTCGGCGAGGTAGCGCCGGGCGGGGTCGCCGTGTTTGTCGCCGGTCACGGTGACCTGGGAATGTGCCAGGCGGCTGACCCTGCGTTCCGCAGCTCAGCGTCGATATAGTCGGCGTCGCGGTGTGAAGGTGCAGTTCAGGGCGTTGCGGCCTGGCGGGAACGGCGAAAACGCCTAGTGACACGCCTGCCTGTGGATAACTTTGTTGAGCTGCTGATCTGTTGCTGGTCTCATAGTCGGTGTACGGTCGTGCCTCGTGTACGTGAAAGCGTCGACCCGCAAGACCCGCGACGGGCAGACGATCCGCTACCTGCAACTGGCTCACAACGAGTGGGACCCGGCCGCGAAGGCGTCCAAGACCCGGGTGTTGTACTCGTTCGGCCGCGAAGACCAGCTCGACGTGGCCGGTATCCGCCGCTTGGTCGACGCGTTGTCGCGGTTGCTCGCCCCGGCCGACGCCCTGGCCGCGGCCGCGCCGGCCGGCCTGTCGTTTGTGGAGTCCCGTTCGCTGGGCGGGGCGTGGCTGCTCGACGGGTTGTGGCGCCGGCTGCGCATCGACACCGTCCTGCGGCCGCTGGTCGGCTCGTCCCGCCGGGAGGTCGACGTCGAACGGGTGCTGTTCGCGCTGGTCGCCAACCGGGCCCTGGCCCCGTCGAGCAAGCTGGCCGCCGCCGACTGGGTCTGCCAGGACGTGTACCTGCCCGACCTGCCGCACGTCACCGACGACACCTGCTACCGGGCGATGGACCAGTTGATCGAGGTCGAGCCCGCGTTGACCCGCGGGGTCTACGACCAGATCGCCGACCTGCTCAACCTTGAGGTCGACCTGTTGTTCTTCGACACCACCAGCACCTACTTCGAACTCGATGAGGCCGACGAACCGCTGTGGCGTGACCAGCAGGGCCGGGTCGTGGCCGAGGACGATCCGGCGGCGGTCAAGCAGGCAGGGTTCCGCACCCATGGCAAGAGCAAGGACTCCCGCGACGACCTGCCCCAGGTCGTGGTCGGGATGGCCGTCACCCGCACCGGCATTCCCGTGCGGGTGTGGTGCTGGCCCGGCAACACCAGCGACTCCGCCCTGATCCGGCAGGTCAAGACCGACATGCGCGAGTGGAGCCTGGCTCGCGTCGTCTGGGTCGCCGACCGCGGCTTCGCCTCCGCCGAGAACCGCCGCTTCCTGCAACAGGGCGGCGGGCACTACATCCTGGGTGAGAAGCTGCGTGCCGGCACCAGCGAAGCCGACGCTGCGCTCGCCCGGCAGGGCCGCTACGCCACCGTCGCGGAGAACCTGCAGGTCAAGGAAGTCAACATCGACACCGACGACCGGTTCGTCATCTGCTACAACCCCGAGGCCGCCGACCGGGACGCCGCTGTCCGCCAACGGCTGATCGCCCAGCTCACGGACCTGATCGACGACACCGACCGGCTGCCGGCCACCAAACGCGCCGAGCTACGCGGCGTGATCTCCACCAAGCCCGGCCTGAACCGGTTCCTGCGCGTCACCCCCAAGGGCCTGCTGCGCCTCGACCAGGCCAAGGTCAAGGCCGAACAGCGCCTGGACGGCAAGTACCTGCTGCGCTGCTCCGACCCGACACTGTCGGCCGAGGACATCGCCCTGGGCTACAAGCAGCTCCTCGAAGTCGAACGCGGCTGGCGCGACATGAAGACCACCCTCGACCTGCGCCCGGTGTTCCACCGCCGCGAGGACCGCATCCGCGCTCACATCCTGCTCTGCTGGCTGGCCCTGCTGCTGATCCGGGTCGCCGAGACCGAGACCGGCCGCACCTGGACCGCGATCCGCACCGAGATCGACCGGCTGCACCTGGGCGTGTTCACCGGCCCCGCCGGCACGTTCGCCCAGCGCACCGAGCTGTCCCAACCCCAGAAGGCCCTGCTCACCAAGCTGAAGATCGCCGAGCCGCCCCGGATCTTCGACGCCACACCCGCAACCGCCTGACCTGCGACAACACAGCCGCCTAGTGACACGCCCCGTCACCGGGCCCACCGCTGTTTGCCCAGCTCACAGCCCAGATCCGCCGCCTATATCGACGCCGAGCTGCGGAACGCAGGCTGACGATGCGGACCCGAGCGTCGAGTTGCAGGTGCCGCACCGCGGCCGGGAGGCGATCGTCGTGGGTGAAGACGACGATCTGCCGGTGCTGCGCCACCTGGTGGAGGACCTTGGCCAGGCCGTACACCTTGGTCGGGTCCATGGACTGCACCGGATCGTCGATGACGAGGAACCGGAACGGGCTGTCGGGCATCATGGCGCGGGGCAGGAAGAGTGCCAGGGCCAGCGAGTGCAACTCGCCCTGGCTCATCACCCCGAGGGCGGAGCAGGGTACGCCGTCCACGTCGACCGGCAGGTCCACCCGTCGGGTCGGACCGGTGCCGAGGAGCTTGATCACTCCGAGATCGACGTTGCTCTCCTGGCGGAGGGTGTTCCAGATCCCGGTCGCCTCGGCGGCCACCGGCGCGAGCTTGTCGTTGCGGATCTTCCCGCCGACCTTCTGCAGCCAGGTGACCGCCGCTCGCAGCGCCGCGAACGACTGAGCGGCCTGTCGGCTGCTCTGCTCGGTACGGGTCCAGGCCCGGATCCGGTCGGCGAGCGGCTGCCACTCGGCCCGCCGACGCTCCAGCTCCTGCCGTGCGGCGGCCTGGACCGGCTGCAGGGCGTTGACGAGGGCGTCGAACGTCGCGGACGCGGTCGCGGCGATCTTGTGCGGGTCGGACGACCCGATCAGGTCGTCCCAGTGCTGCCACGCCACGCGGGCGTCGCCGGTGTCCACCCCGTCGGCGCCCAGGTCGAGGGTGAGCACGGGCGGCAGCGTGGGCACCAGACTCCGCAGCGAGCGACGCGACTCCCGCCCGATCCGGTGGGCCTCGTCGAGACGCTCGGCCCGCTGGGTGAGCTGGTGCAGCTGCGCCTGTGCCTGCTCGGCCCACGCCTCGTCCAGGGTGCGACCCCCGCACACCGGACAGGGCTGGCCAGGGTGGCTGTGGTGGTGACGCAGGGCGTCGCCGAGCAGCGCGGCCAGCGCCCGTGCCTGCTCCACCGGCGTACCGGCCAGGTCGTCGATCTGCTGTAGCGCGCCCTGGAGCCGCTCGACCTCGTGTACCAGTGCGTCGCGTCGGGGCAGTTCGAGGACGTCGAGCTGGCGCAGCGGCACCGTGGTGGTGTCGACGCCGGGCTCGTCGGCGGTGGCCAACGCGCCCAGCTCGTCCAGGTCGACGCTCTGGCGACCGAGGGCCTGCTCGGCCTGACGGGCGCGCGGGTCCGGGTGGGAGGCGAGCGCGGCGCGCAGTTCCGGTAGCGCAGCGGCGGCGAGCTTGCGTCGACCGTCCGTCTCCCGACGCGCGGTCTTGAGCAGCGCCTCGATCTCGACGAGCCGGTCGAGGCCGAGGATGCGGTGGAGCGAGTCGTGCATCTCGCTGGGTCGGCCGCTGAGCAGGCCGCCGAGCTCGGCGGTAGCCGAGACGCACTCGACCCGCTCACTGAAAGCAACGTTAGCACACAACACCGTGAAAGCAGTGTCAAACTGTTTACAGGCATCCGGATGTGTAGAGTGCTCCCTGAGCAGGATGCTTCAAGTGACAGGACGCCGATGCCTCGACACGCCCAGGTGACCGCCGCCGAGATCTCCCGGCTGGCCGGAGTCACCCGTGCCACCGTCAGCAACTGGCGTCGGCGTCATCCGGACTTCCCGGCCCCCATCGGTGGCACCGAATCGAGCCCGGCCTACGACCTGGACGCGGTGCAGATCTGGCTCGCCGCGCGAGGTCAGCTCCCCGCCGCCGCACCCGCCGACGACCTCCGCACCGCGCTCCGGGCCGCCGGGGCGCCAGCCGCCACGGTCCGACTGCTCCCGCTGGTGCTGGCGGCCGCCCGGATGGACGACGACGACCTGAGGCAACTGGTCGACCTGACCGACCGGCGGCTGCCCAACCGGGCGCAGCACCTGGTCCAGCCGCATCTCGACGAGGTCCCCGGACTCACCGACCTGACGTACCACCCGGACGAGGCACCGCTGCTGCGCGCGCTGCTGCGCTGCGTCGCCGACGAGGGAGCACTTCGGACGGCCGACGTGCTCGCGGAAGGCGACCCCGACGGCACCAGCGCCAGCGGCCGGTACGACACGCCCGCGCCGGTGGCCGCACTGATGGCCGACCTGCTCGGCGAGCCCGGCAAGGCGTACCCGGGGGCCGTCTTCGACCCGGCCTGCGGCACCGGTGGCCTGCTGGTCGCCGCCGCGAAACGGGGCGCGCAGCGGCTGTACGGTCAGGATGTCGTGCCCGCTCAGGCAGCGCAGGCAGCGACCCGCCTCGCCCTGCACACGCTCGGAGGCACGGCCCAGGTCAGCGTCAAGGCCGGCGACAGCATCCGCGCCGACGCGTTCGGCGCCCTGACGGCGGAGGCGGTGCTCTGCGCCCCGCCCTACGGTGACCGCGAGTGGGGCCACGAGGAGCTGGCCTACGACTCACGGTGGATGTTCGGCCTGCCGCCGAAGATCGAGTCGGAGCTCGCCTGGCTCCAGCACTGCCTCGCGCACCTGGCGGACGGTGGGCGTGCCGTACTCCTCATGCCTCCGGCCGTCGCCGAACGCGCCTCCGGCCGACGGCTCAGGGCCGAGATGCTCCGCAGCGGCGCGGTGCGCGCCGTCATCGCCCTCCCGCCCGGCGTCGCGCCGCCCCTGCACGTCGGGCTACACCTGTGGATCCTCGAACGCCCACCGGCCACCTCGCCGCTGCACATCCTGGTCGTCGACACCGCCACACCGGAACCCGGCCGGTCCGGCCGTTCGCCGGGCAGGCGTGCCCAGCCGGACTGGGCCGAGCTGTGCGAGAGCGTGGTGACGGCGTGGCACGACTTCGACCGGCATCCGGACACCTTCGATGCCGTCCCCGGCATCGCCCAGACCGTGGCCGTCATCGACCTGCTCGACGAGACGGTCGACCTGACGCCCGCCCGGCACGTCCGGGCCACCCCGGTGCCGTCGATGCCCGACGAACTCGCCGCGATGAGCGACGAGCTGCGCTCCCGCCTGCGGCGGGCCGCCACCGGGCTGATCACTCTCGGCGGCGCGCAGCCGTGGCCACCCGTCGGCAGCGCTCCCCTGACCTGGCGTACGGCCAGCGTCGCCGACCTGCTGCGCGGCGGCGCGCTGGAGCTGCTGCGGGCACCAGCCGGGTCGCCCGACGACATCCAGATCCGCCCGGGCGACGTCATCCTGCCCGAACACCCGCACGACGGCACCGGCGGCGCGCGGGTGGCCGACGCCCGCGACGCCGGCACCCGCCTCGGTCGTCACCTGCACCTGCTGCGGCCCGACCCGGAGCGCCTCGACCCGTGGTTCCTGGCCGGCTTCCTGGCCGCCGAGGAGAACGTGAACTCCGCGTCGACTGGCACCAGCGTGGTACGCCTCGACCCCCGCCGCCTGCGGGTGCCGCTACTACCCCCGGCCGAGCAGCAGCGGTACGGACGCGCGTTCCGCCACCTGCACGCCCTGCGTACCGCAGCCGAGATCGCCCACCGCCTCGCCGACGAGACGGCCCGTACCCTGGCGGCCGGACTCACCGACGGCGCGCTGCACCCGCCCGACGGCGACCGCACGACATCCTGATACCGACCCGTCTCCCCCGGCCCCGGCACGGCTCCCCGGAAGGAATGCGTTGAACAGCAGCAAGCACACCGAACTGGCGAACCACGCCTGGTCGGTCGCCGATCTCCTGCGCGGCGACTACAAGCAGTCCGACTACGGCAAGGTGATCCTGCCGTTCACCGTGCTGCGCCGCCTGGAGTGCGTCCTGGAGCCGACCCGCCAGAAGGTGCGCGACACACACGAGAAGTTCGGCGGCCAGGACATCGACGTGGCCCGCTTCCTGCGTCGTGCCGCCGGCCACAGCTTCTACAACACCAGCGGCTACACCCTGAAGTCGATCGCCAACGACTCCAGCCAGGCCGCCAAGCACCTGCTCGCCTACATCGGGGCGTTCTCCGAGAACGCGCAGGAGGTGCTGCACCGTTACGAGTTCCCGCAGCAGATCCGCCGGCTCGACGGCGCGAACCTGCTCTATCAGGTGGTCGGCCGCTTCGCGGACCTGGACCTGCGGCCGGTGGAGCTGGACGAGCACGGCCAGGTGGTCACGGACGAACGCGGGCAGCCCCGGGTCGTCGTCTCCAACCACCAGATGGGGTACGTCTTCGAGGAGCTGATCCGACGCTTCGCCGAACAGTCCAACGAGACCGCCGGTGAGCACTTCACCCCGCGCGAGGTCATCGAGCTGATGGTGAACCTCCTGGTCACTCCGGACGACGACGCGCTGGGCGTGCCCGGTGTCGTGCGTAAGGTGATGGATCCGGCCTGCGGCACCGGCGGCATGCTGAGCGCGGCCGAGGAGCACATCACCGCGCTGAACCCGTTGGCGACCGTGCTGGTCTTCGGGCAGGAGTTGAATCCGGAGTCCTGGGCGATCTGCCGCTCCGACATGATGATCAAGGGTCAGGACCCGGAGAACATCAAGTTCGGCAACTCGTTCAGCGACGACGGCCACCGGGGCGAGACCTTCGACTACCTGCTGGCCAACCCGCCCTTCGGGGTGGAGTGGAAAAAGGTCAAGGACGACATCGAGCAGGAGTACGAGACGCTCGGCGACAGCGGCCGCTTCGGTGCCGGCCTGCCCCGCATCAACGACGGGTCGCTGCTGTTCCTCCAGCACATGATTTCAAAAATGAAACCGGTCACCGCCGACGGCAACGGCGGCAGCCGGGTCGCCATCGTCTTCAACGGCTCGCCGCTGTTCACCGGCGCCGCCGAGTCCGGCGAGTCACGCATCCGCCAGTGGATCCTGGAGAACGACTGGCTGGAGGGCATCGTCGCGCTGCCCGACCAACTCTTCTACAACACCGGCATCTCCACGTACTTCTGGATCCTCACCAACCGCAAGTTCCCCGACCACCGGGGCAAGGTGGTCCTGCTCGACGCCCGCGACCGCTTCGCCAAGATGCGCAAGTCCCTCGGCGACAAGCGCAAGTACCTGACCGCCGACCAGATCGCCGAGATCACCGACCTCTACACCGAGGCGCTGCACGTCGCCGACGACCCCGAGCACCCGCTGCACCAGAAGGTGAAGGTCTTCGCCAACGAGGACTTCGGCTACCGCCGGATCACCGTCGAACGCCCCCTCAAGCTCCGCTTCGAGGTCACCGACGACACCCTGACCCAGGTACGCGACGCGAAGCCTCTCCAACGCGCCCTGGATGTCGACCTGTTCGAGACCGCGTTGAAGCCGCTGGTCGGCCGCTCGTGGCAGACCAAGCGGGCCGCGTGGGACGCGATCCGCTCGGCGATGGCCGAAGGCGGGGTCCTCTGGCCGACCGGCACCCCCTTCCAGAAGGCACTGCGCGAGCTGGTCGGCGTCCGCGATCCCGACGGTGAGGTCCAGCTCGTCAAGGGCGATCCCGAGCCCGACTCGGAACTCCGCGACTACGAGAACGTGCCGCTGCACGAGGACGTGGAGGAGTACCTGCGCCGCGAGGTCCTCCCCCACGTCCCCGACGCCTGGATCGACCACACCAAAACCAAGATCGGGTACGAGATCCCCTTCACCCGCCACTTCTACGTCTACAAGCCACCGAGGCCGCTCGCCGAGATCGACGCCGAGTTGAGGGCGCTCGAAGCCGAAATCCAGGCACTACTGGGCGAGGTGACGAAGTGACGCCGGGAGACCGCACCGTGAAACTTCGCTACCTACTCAAGCCACGAGAAGAGACAGGCCAGCCCCACTTGGAAGTGCTCTCGGTGTATCGAGATCATGGAGTGGTGCCGAAGTCATCCCGCGACGACAATTTCAACAAGACGCCGGCAGATCTTTCCCGATATCAAGTAGTCAGCCCCGGCGACTTGGTAATCAACAAGATGAAGGCATGGCAAGGCTCCCTTGCCATTTCTCGTTTCGGCGGAATCGTTAGCCCCGACTATCTCGTCTGCCGAACAGATCCAGGAGTTCACACACCCTACCTTCACTACCTCCTGCGCAGCAGCCAGATGATCGGCGAGTTCAAGGCCCGATCGAAAGGAATTCGCCCAGCGCAGTGGCGCTTATACTGGGAAGACTTGGCCGACATCTCCATTAAGACACCGAGCCTTGACGAGCAGCGACGCATCGCCAAATTCCTCGACGCCGAAACTGCCCGCATCGACCGGCTTGACGCGGCCATACGACAGCAGGTAACGGCGCTATCAGAACGGCGACTGAGGACACTAGACAGCGTGTGGACAGCGAACTCAGCCGCGTTAATGATGCGGCTCGGATACGGGACTCAACTCGTAACGAGCGGTTCGCGTGGCTGGGCGGATTTCGTGGGAGACTCCGGGACACTCTTTTTCCGAAGTGCAAACCTCCGCCGGGACAGCCTTCAGCCAAACCTGGCCTCACTCGCCCACGTAAAGCCGCCACCTGCCGTCGAAGCAGAGGTGTCTCGGTCGCGGATCAGGCAAGGTGACGTACTGGTGGGAATTACTGGCGCGAACACCGGATGGGTAGCACTTGCCGACCATTCGATCGAGGGTGGAAATGTAAGTCAGCACGTCTGCCTGGTCCGCCCATCCAGAGGAGAAATCGACGGGCGGTGGCTTGCCTACCTGATTGCGTCACCGACTGTTCAGACGCAGCTACTGGGCAGTCAGTACGGTGGAACCAAGACGCAACTATCCCTGCCCGACGTCCGTGACATCCGCATCCCTATCATAACAATTGCAAGACAACGCGAAGCAGCTAATCGGGTTGACGAAATGCTGCGGACGATGGACAGGCAACGTGAACTTCGGAAACAACAGCTTGCTGTGTTGGCCGAACGTCGCCAGGCGTTGATCACAGCGGCGGTTACGGGGCAGATTGATGTTGCCACCGCGAACGCGCGCAGTGTTGCGGAAGGTGTTTCGTCATGACGATCGACCAACCCTCGTGCATACCGTCGCCGTTTGCGGCGAGAGGCGTTGAAGTGTCATGACCAGCAAGGCAGCTGACCAGCCAGTTCCGTTCATCCGCCGGGTTCGGATTGAGAACTACAAGTCGATCGGGCACTGCGATGTGACCCTCGGCCCGTTCAGTGTTCTTCTCGGGCTGAACGCCGCCGGTAAGTCAAACTTCCTCGATGCACTACGTTTCGTCCGCGATGCGGTGACCTATGGCGTCAGCCGCTCCGTTGAGACACGCGGCGGCCTGCATGAACTACTACGTCGCACGCCCGAGCCGACCGACCACGCCACCATCGCCCTAGAGTTGAGCGTTCCTTCGCCGAACCCTGGCGATGCTCTCTGGCATGCCTGTTATGAGTTGACCATCAGCCACCCAGACGCCAGAGAGCACGGCGTGAACGTCCATGTGAGGCGAGAGAAGTGCGTGATCGGCCCGCCTGACGGTCCGCCGCAGGCCCGGTTCGTGGTCCGTGACATGGAAGTCGAAGACTCGGTCGAAACCCGCACGCGGCGGCTGACCCGCGGCCCCTATTTGGGCCTGGCCCGTCTCAGTGAGCCATACGCTCAGCTAGGTGACGCGTTGAGCCACATGTTCTTCTATGAGCCCGACCTGAGAGTGTTGCGCGATGCTCGCCCGAACACCCGGGCCGGTGTGCTCGGTGAGGACGGCAGTGATGTCGGCAGTGTGCTGGCTCAACTGGGCACGTGGGAGCGAGACCGGACCTCCGCGTACGCTGCCGCGATTGTGCCGCACCTGACCTCGATCGGGCCGACCTCGCCCGACGAGAACTACGTGGCAGCCCAGATGACCACCGCGACCGGCTCCGACGACACCGAGCAGCGGTTCCGGGCCGAGTCGATGTCCGAGGGAACCATCCGGGCGGTCGGCCTGCTCACCGCGCTCTTCCAGCCACCCGCACGGGACGGCCAAATCCCGCTCGTAGCCCTGGAGGAACCGGAACTCGCCCTGCACCCGATGGCCGCAGGCGTGGTCTTCGACGCACTGACCGAGGCAAGCACGTGGACGCAGGTCATCGCGACCAGCCAGAGCGCCGAACTCTTCGACCGCAAGGAGGCTGACCTGTCTGCGGTCCTCGTTGCCGCCGCAGACAACGGCGTGACCACCATCGGCCCCATCGATCCGGTGAGCCGATCCATCGTGTCGGACGGGTTGGCCACCATGAGCGACCTGCTGCGCTCGGACCAGTTGCGGCCGGTCAGCACGACGGACGAGCCCGGTGAGGAGTCGGACGCAGGATGACGGCCCACCGGGTGACCATCGCGTCAGTGGTCGAGGGGGAAGGCGAGCTGACTGCGCTTCCTGTCGTACTGCGGCGGGTGATGTCCGACATGATGATCTGGGATGCGGATATCCAGCGCCCGTACCTGACCAATCGCAGCAAGTTGGTCAAGCATGGCGGTCTCGAAGCGTCGGTGGAAAGCCTTGCCCGCCGAGTGCCGCAGAGCGCTCCAGGCGGCATTCTCATCGTCATCGACGCCGACGACGACTGCCCTGCGACGCTTGGACCTGCGCTACTTCAACGGGCACAGGCCGTACGGCCGGATCGGCGAATCGCCGTGGTTCTCGCAAACAGAGAGTTCGAGGCATGGTTTCTCGCGGCAGCGCCGTCCTTGGCTGGTCGGGCCGGGCTGCCGGAGGGTTTGCCCGTCCCCGAGGACAGCGAGCGACCACGCGACTGCAAGGGCTGGCTCAGCCACCGCCGGACCGACGGCGGAAGCTACCGGCCTCGAATCGACCAGCCTGCGTTGGCGGACGCTTTCGACCTGTCGATGGCGCGGCACAACGCGTCCTCCTTCGACAAGTTCTGCCGTGACGTGGCATACCTGGTGACCGGCAAGCGAGTGGAGTAGCTGAACGCTCGGTCCGGCTGCCGCCTACACGCCTGGTCAGGCGCACGGGGCTGCGGAAGAGGATTCATGTTGGATAGTGTCTGCCTCGCTACGGCACGTGCAGTACGCCGGCATCCCTCGCCGCGCACCGGAAGGACGGCATGGCCAGCATCGAGCAAGTCAAGGCCGAGCTTGCCCAGGCAGCTGAGCAGTGCAACGCGACGACGAACCAGATCAGAGCCGCCATCGAGGGCACCGAACAGGTGCTCTCCCGGCTTCGGGCGGTCGCGGCCGGGACCGGACATCCCGCGATCTCCGAGGCGATCAACCGCGCCGAACAGAGCAAACAGCGGTTGATCGAGGCGGCCACCGTCCTCGCGGGCAGCACCCAGGCCGCCCGGCAATACATCAGCATTCTCGGCTGACCGGTGAGCATCGGTGAGATCAAGGCGGCACTCAACGAAGCCAACTACCTGCTTGAGCAGGGCAAGACCAAGATCGCGGGAGTCGGCACGGCCTTGGAAGATGTCTCCGCGCTCCTGCTCTCCACCCTGCACGACAGCCAGCGGACCGAGGCCGCGCAGGCACGCAAGGCCATCGCCGACGCGGTACGCGAGGTGAAGTTGAGTCTACGGGCTATCGCTACCGCTCAAGACAGCGGGAACGGGTACCGGAAAGTGTTGGGATGAGCAGCTTGCTCGCCCAGGTCATCGCGCAGCTCAAGTCGGCTGTTGACCAACTGGATGAACTCGCGGTACGCGCTACACGCGCCGCAACGGATGCCACCGAGGCAAACGCCATCTACGCGAGAGTCGGCACGGGCTCTGACCACCCGACGCTCCGCGCGGCGATGGCCCACAGCCGCACCGGCACCGACAAGGCGCACCGGTTAGCCCGGCTCAGCAGCGAAGCAGCCCGGAGTGTCAGTGCGTACCTCGATGCCATCGCCCCGGGCTCGGTGCCTCAGGCAGCCGCCGCATCCGGGCCACCGTCTGGCGGAGATCTCGCGGCCGACAGCGACCGACGCGACCTCGCCCGCTCAAGAACGGGCGGATTCCTGAACCGCTTCGCACGAAACGCCGACGATGCGCAGGACCTGGCGTCAGAGTCGACTCAGACACTTCAACAGTGGGCCAAGGCCCTTCGCGACACCAACGGTTCCTCCGGCACCCAATCAGCCGGCACCGGCACCCCGCCTACCCCGGCAGCCTCACCTCGGCAGAAGATAGACGGGGCCGAGGCTGCGGGGAACCTTGTCGTGTTCGGTCTGCTGGCTGGTGTGGCAACGCATCGCGCCGCCAGATTGATCCGCAAGTGGAGAGCGAGGGGACAACAGAGGTGACGGAACAACCGCTGGGCGACCTGATCCGGGCTCTAGCCGAGGCTGACTGGGACGCTGTAGACACTTTGGTGGTCGAGATCGGCCAGCAGGGTATGGCGAACGGCCTGCGGGTCATCGGTGCCGCCTTCGCCCTCGCAGCCAACCGACGCTTCGGCCCTAACACCACCCCAACCGAGGTGGCTCACTGGGTAGCCGGGCTCCGCGCTCAGTACCGAGGACATGAGCCCTTTCCCGCCCTCGAAATGGAAGGTCTCATCCGAGCCGCCCTCGGCGAACCGGAACTGGTCGACACCATCGCCCCCGAGACCGCGCTCGGCGCCGAGCTCTTCATGCTCGGACAGATCCTCCTGGACCAGAACCTGAGTGCGACGGAACTTGACGAGCTCGTGACGGACGCGGAGGAACTCGCGGCCGAGCACCTGTAGGCATCGGTCGTCGGGTAGCAGCGATCTCAGCAGCACGCCGACCTCTTCGGCGGCAGCGAAGCTAAGCGTCCCAGGCTGCGAGGCCCACCCTCCTTCAGCCCTGCGGCTCGGCGGGCCTGCCGTCGGACCACAGCGACTCGAAGTGCTCCACGTAGCGGTCGAATACTCCGCCGTCCTGCGCACGCCGCAGGTGCAGCGTCACGGAGTCCTGCCCGAGCCCTGCACCGATGTGCGTGGCGACGACGGCCTCATCGTCGAAGATCCACACGGACATGGCGATATGGCGATCGGACAACCGGACCGGAACCCCTGCGTCGACCTTGCCGATCTCAGCCCGTGTCATCGCGATGCGCGTCGCCAAGGTGAGCGGGGTCGCTTCCAGCCGGTCTCGTTCGGCCGTGACTGGACTGTCCGGATCGCCGAGCAGGAAACGCACGTCCGCCCCGGCCTTGGCCTTGGCTGCGAGGACTGCGGCACCATCGGGCACTTCCAGCCACACGAAGTAGCTGGTGTAGCCACCGAACCACAACCGGGAGTCGGCACGCCCGATCGCCTCGCGAAAGATCGATCGGGGAAGATCGGCTCGGCGTGGGTACATGCCGACCAGTTCCCGATCAGTCCCAAGTTTCGCAGCGCGTCGGATGATGTCGGGCCACAGCATGCTCACATCTTTGCTCAACACTTCGGCTGCGCGCACCCTTGAGCGGGGATGCGGCACGCGTCCCCGGCTTACCCACCGCTCCACTGTCTTTGCGTCCACATCACACCGTTCAGCCAGGTCAGCAGCGGTGAATCCGGCCGCCGACATCGCTCTCCTCAGTTCATCGTTCCGCGCCATGGCTGGGGACCTTTCGAAGACGTCCCCGCATAGTCTCACGCTGGCGGTGCAACCGTCCGTGACGCACCGGCAACCTTTCGCATATGGCGGTACTCGCCGCCAGATTGAGGGGCAAGGGCACGGCGACTTCCTGCTCCCAGCCCATTCGATAGACGAGGGGCGTCGTGGCTCACATGGCTATATCGGTCGTTCTCGGCGGGTTGGTGCCGGGCTTCCTGCTTGGGTTGTTCGCGTTTCGGGTGAAGTCGCGGTGGTGTCCGCGCTGCGGGGAGTCGACCGACGCTGTGCCCCCGACCGGTGGCGGCAGATGACCCACCGGCGTGACCACAACTCCGTGCCTCTCGGGCGGCGGGTGGCTGAGCTGCGGGCGCACCGGGGCATGACGCAGCAGGCGTTCGCGGACCGGCTCGGCAAGTCGAAGAGTTGGGTCGACAAGGTCGAACGCGGCGTACGTCAGCTCGACCGGTACTCGGTGATCCAGGAGATCGCCGACGTGCTGCGTCTCGATCCGGAGATGCTCCTCGCTCCCCGCCGGCCGCCGCCGACGACGCCGACTCTGGACGGTGTCGACGCGATCCGGGCCGCACTGGCCTGCTACCAGCACCGACCGCAGCACACCACGGCGCAGCAGGCCGCCCGGCAGGTCACACACGCCTGGATGAGCTACCAGCACGGCCGCTACCCGCAACTCCTGAGCGCCCTACCCGACCTGCTCGACGCCACCCACGGCACCCGCATTCTGCTGGCGTCGACCTACCGGATCACCGCCGCCGTGCTGGTCAAACTCGACCACGCCGACCTCGCCTGGCTCGCCGCCGACCGCGCCGTCACCACCGCCGCCGACGACCCCACCCTGACCGCCCCCGCCACCATCGGCGTCGCCCAGGCGCTGCGTGCCCTCGGCCACCACCGCCTCGCCCTCACCGCCGCCCTCACCGCCGCGGACACCACGGACGACCACGCCGTACGCGGCACCCTGCACCTTGAGGCCGGACTCGCCGCCGCCGCCGACGGCGACCGCCGCAACGCCCACGACCTGCTCGACCACGCCGCCGCCCTCGCCGAAGGCCCCCTCGACCACACCGACCCGCATCACACCGGCTTCGGACCGGTCGCCGTCCAGGCGGCACGCTCCCTCGCCGCCCACCGCCTCGGCGACACCGTCGAATCCGTCCAACGCCACGAAGCCGCCGTCCGTAGCGACGGCTGGCCCCGACTGCCACCCGAACACCGCGCCGCCCACCTCGTCAACGCCGCCCACGCCCACCCCGACATCGGCGACCCCGGCCGAGCCGGACACGTACTGCTCGACGCCGACAGCATCGCACCCGCCGAGGTCCGCAGCCGCCCCGCCGCCCGTACCCTCCTCACCCAGATCATCCAACGCGGACCCGCACCGGCCGATGTCGCGCGACTGGCCGCCGTCGTCGGCCTGACCCGACAGCCCTGACCTGTGCGGCTCGCCGAATCTCGACCTCCGCCCAGACCACCTGTGAGGCATGATGCACCGACTACCGCTTGGCGACCTGATCCGCGCCTTCAGCCGGGCCGACTGGGACACCGCCGAGGTACTCCTCGCGGAGATCGACGGAAGCGGTCCTTCGTGAACCGGACCTGATCGACGACATTCCGGTCGACACCATGGTCGGAGCGGAAGTCATCGGCCTCGCCCAGATCCTCCTCGAAGCGAAGATGAACCCATCCGAACTCGACGAGTTCGTCACCGAGGCTGAGTACCTCGCGACCGAGGACCTGTAGGCAATGAACGGTACGAGGGCTCGACCCGAAGCATATGGCGACTAAAGTGGACGCCATCTGACCCGGACCTCAGGAGGTGGAGGGAAGTGGCATACCCCGAGGCGCTGACGGCGGCGCTTGGCGGTGTGACCGTCCACCAACTCCGCCGGTGGCGAGCTGGGACGTCACCGGTGCTCGCTCCCGAGGCCAGTTCGAGCAGACCGATTCTGTACAGCTTCAGAGATCTGATAGCCATCCGCACGGTGGCCAACCTTCGCGCGGATTTCTCGCTGCAGAAGATCCGAAAAGCATTGGCCATCCTGCACGACCTGACCGATGTCGACCATCTCGCGCACTATCGCCTCTTCGGCGACGGCCGCACCATCGTGTGGGCGACCGAGGGCGAGCAGGTGGACATCCTCAAACGGCCGGGTCAGAGACTGCTGATCACCATGACCGACGTGCTCGGGGAGTTTCAAGGCTGGACCGGCGAGACCATCGTTCCACTGCGCAGACCCAAAGCCGGTATCGAGATCGAT
Organism: Micromonospora craniellae; assembly: GCF_014764405.1. NCBI lineage: Bacteria > Bacillati > Actinomycetota > Actinomycetes > Micromonosporales > Micromonosporaceae > Micromonospora > Micromonospora craniellae. The sequence continues at coordinate 6,752,156 of NZ_CP061725.1, forward strand.
CCCGACGTGCTGCATGGCTACCCGGTCGTCGAGGACACCCGCATCCCCTACAGCACAGTGTCGGGTCTCGTTACCGACGGTCTGGACGCTGCGGGCATTCGCTACTTCTACCCGTCGGTCAGCGAGCTCGGAGTGACCGGAGCGGTGGAGTTCGACCACTACGTCCGGACGTACAACAGCCGGGATGCCAACATGCGGACGGCATGAGACTTGAAGATTCTCCTGGATGAGCAGGTGCCGGAGCCCGTACTCGATCCGCTGGGGCATCTGCTCCGATCACGCCACACTGTCGATCACGACCAGACCATCGGTTGGAAGCGCAAGAAGGACATCCACCTCCTGCCCGATCTGGCAGCCCGGGGATACCACGTTCTGGTCACCGCAGACCTGAACCAGCTCTATCGGGAAGACGAGTGCAAGCTGATCCACAAACACGGCTTCCATCACGTGCGGTTCAAGCAGGTCGGCACGGGGGTCACCGCGACCGCCAGCGCGATTGCCACTATCGTCGCGGGCCTGCCAGCAGTCCTCCCCGAGCTTGAGTGTGCCGAGAGTCAGCGGCTGGTGCTGCTCAAGCCCGTCCGCAGCAGCAAGAGCCAGTTCGAGATGGTCGATCCTCGGGTTGACCCGCCGCCGTACTGGTTCGGCCGAGGGCAGGCTGGCAGCGGGCTGGGCATGAAGCCGCCCCGCCAGCGCGGAAAGTCCGTCAGCAGCAAGCTGCACAAATCCTAGGCCGCGCCGCCTGTCTACTGCTGGTGGCAGATGTCTGGATTGGCTTCCCTGATCAGCTGGCCACAGAAGGTGCGACTCTGTCGGATTTCGGCTGATCAACTTGCTGCCGGCGAATCGTGGCAGGTCATTCGCCCCTGATTCAGGGAGCGCATGGCTGTCGATGCCCACTGGATGATCGGTTGATTGACGGTCCCGGCCGTCGGCACAACCCTGGGTGTCCGCAGTGTCCGCCCGAGAGTCGCGGACCAGCCTACGTCCCGGATGGTTGATGCAGTTGTTGACGGCAGCCGGAGCGTCGACGCCGGACGGCGATCGCGTCGAGACCTACCGTGCCACCCTTCGGCGCAGGCTACGGCTCGACCCGGTCGAGTCCTCGATTCCCCTTGAGGTGCGCAGCACGACCCTGGCCGGGTCCGACACGTCCGAGTCGCTGCTCGACCTGGTCCGCACCGGCGAGGAATCCCGGATCGTCCTGCTGGGCAATCCGGGCGCGGGAAAGACTACGCTCGCCAAGCAGCTCTGCCTCGACCTCGTCGAATCCTCCCCGGACCGGATACCGGTCTTCGCCGAGCTCAAGCGCTACCAGGCCACCAGCCGCGACATCCGGACCCTGCTGCGCGCGCAGACGCCGGACCTCTGGCCACGGGACGAGAAGGAGCTTCCCGGCCGGGTGGGTGTCGTGGTGCTAGACGGGTTGAACGAGGTCGCCGAGAGCCAGCTGCACGACGCGTTGGCAGACATCGAGGAGTTCATCGACTCGCCGGATGTGGCCGACGTGACCTGCGTACTGACCTGTCGGGCGGTGGACTTTCCCACCAGCTACGGGCCGTCGTTCGCCCGCTACGAGGTGGTGCCGGTCAGTGCGGCGTCGGCGCAGCGCTACCTCGATGAGCGGCTCGGCCCGAAGCGTGCCGAGCAGGTGTGGCGGCAGCTGCCCCACCGGCTGCGGACCCTGTGCCACTCACCGCTGCTCCTCGGCATGCTGACCACCGTCCTGCTCGACGAGGCGGACACCGACCGGGACCTGCCCCGCAACAGGGGAGCCGTCTACGCCCGGTTCCTCAGCCAGTTGAACCGGCGGACCCGCGAACGCAACCGGGTGGAGACCCCGGAGGACATCCGGGAGGCGTGTCTGGCCTTCCTGGCGTACCGGTTGAAGAACGAACGGGTGGACGTCCCCCGGATCGAGCTCGGGGAGTACGTGACAAAGGACTTCTTCGACCCGAGTTGGCACATTCCCATCGGCGCCCTGCAACGGGAGGTGCTGGACCTGCCCCCGATGGGTGCGGTGTCCTCGTCCCAACCGGACGCCGCCTCCCACCGATCGTTCATGCACCAGAGCTTCCAGGAGTACTACACCGCGGTGTACCTGAAATCGTGGCTCAGCAGACCGCCACAAGAAGGGATCCGCCTGGCCGACCTGCGGACCGAGCTCGGCGCCGGGGCAGTCGCCTGGCGGGAGACGTTCTGCTTTCTCAGCGGGATGCTGGACGACTCGACCGAGCTGGTGCGGGCCTGCCGCAAGGCCGAGAACCACCTGCTCGCCGCCGGCTGCATCGAGCACGCCAACACGGTCCTGCCCGCCGAGGTCGACGACTTCATCTGCCAGACGTTGGACGCGTTCAAGTACGGCGACGGCTTCAACTACCACCTCATGTTCGCGCTCCAGCGGGTGACGGACCGCAGCAGCAGCGGTCTGCCCCGCCGGGTGGCCGACGACATCGGCTACTGGGCGGAGAAGTACAGCAGGTCCAGGTCGGACCCACAGACGATTGCCACCAGCGTGACCGATGAGCAGGTGATCGCCATGGTGACCGACGGATCGCCGCACGAGCGGATCGACGCGGTGTGGACGCTGGGGCAGCGTCAGGTCGGCTCCGCCCTGCCGATGCTGGAGGCGCTGGCCGTACGCGAGACCGACGAGGCGGTACGCGAGTACGCCGTCGTCGCGCTCGGCCGGATCGCCGCCGAGCGGTCGTTCCCGATCCTCCGGCAGATCGCGACCTCGAACGACGAGAACAAATGGATCCGCTCGTACGCCCTGCACGCCATCGGCTCGTTCCCGACGCCGGAGGCGGTCGCGGTCCTGGTCGACTACCTGACCCAACCCGATCGCCAGCCCTTCGCCGACGACGCGGCCTGGCCCCTCAGTGTCCTGGCGCGATCCCACCACGAACTGGTCCGGCCGCAGCTGCCCGTGTTGCTCGAGGTGCTCCACCGGGAAGCCCTGGACCGCTACACCAAGGGCTGCGTCCTCTACGTCTTCGGTTGCGGCGGATTCACCGAAGCCAACGACGCGATCCTCGACTACCTGGAGACCGAGGAGGACCCGTACGTCCTGGAGGACGGCGCGCACGCGCTCGGTGCCCTCGGCCTGCGGACGAGCCTCGGGTTGTTGTCCCGGCTGGCTGACCCGGCGGTGTCGGGCGATGCCATGACGAGGCGGGAGGCACTCCGGTCGCTCGTCGCCCTCGACGGCGTCGAGTCACCGGCGGCCCGGGCAGCCCGGCAGGACCCGGCCTCGTTCGTTCGTGACGTCGTCGAGAGACACGACCGGTGAGGAGCTTCGGAATGGCAGCACGTGCTGATCCAGCGGGAGGTGAGCCGCCGTGAGCACTGACGAGAGCAGGGTTGATCTCCGCACCGCCGCCGAGCTGACCTTCGTCGACACGAGTGCGTGGCGCGCACTCCTCGACCGCGACGACATCCATCACGAGCACGTGGTGGCGGCGATCGCCCGCTGTGCCCCGGAGTCGCTTGTCACCACCCGGCAGATCACTGTGGAGATGTCCCGGCGCTGTGCCGAGTACGACGATCCCCTGATCGCAGTCACCTTCACGTGGCGTCTCTGGCGGGGTGACTTCGCGCAGGTGATCGAGCCGGAACCGGTGGTGCAGCAGGCGGCCTGGGAACGGTTCAAGTACGCCCGTCGGACCGGTGCCAGCTTCGTCGACTGTGTCAGCGTCACATTCATCCGCTGGTACGGCATACGCCGCGTCGTCGCGTACGGGACGGCGTTTCATCGTCTGCTCGACGAGTCGCGCTCCGGCCCGGATCGCGAACTGCGTGCGGAGGCATAGGTGCGCGGGGTGTCTGTCGCAGTGGCCGGGGCACTCGCGTGCGCGGCGGTCTTCGCCACGGTCACATTGACCCTTACCGGCCCGATGTCGCCTCCCGACGGCACGCGGGCCCTAGCCGCACCGGCCGATGCCACGGCGTCGGCAAGCGCCGTTCCCCGCACCGAGGTCGGCCCGCCGACGCCGTCCGCGCCGGGTGACGCGCCGGCCTCGGCACCGCCCGCCGACGCCGAGGCCGAGGAAGCCGATCCGAACGAGTTTCTCGGCACCGTCGCCTCCGTCGCCGGTACCGTCGCCGCGATCCTCGGCGGCTTCGTGCTCGCCGCCCTACTGAACCTGAGTTCGGCGCGGAACAGCATGTCCGAGCTGCTCCGCGAGCGGAAGCGGTCCACCGCCGCGTTGCGCAGACGGTGGCATGAGCAGAACCGACACAACGATGCGGCTCTGCGCGACCTGCTCCTGTCCTGGCTGCGTCTCTGCTACGAGGACGACGACGAGGCGCCGCCCCCGGCCGACGTACGGCACCGGTTGCACGGGCTGCGTGTCGGTCAGCCTGCGGAGTATCTCCACGAGATCGCGCTCACCTTCGTCGAGAACCGGCGCGCGGCCGATGCACTCGTCGCCGACACGATTCCCGAACTCGACCGGAATGCCGACCTGCGATCCTTCGCCCGGTGGGCCGTTCGACATCCGCACGACGACGTCGACGTCGACCTCGTCCGGGACGCCTTCGAGCGGGCCATCGAGTCGATCCGACGACGCGGCAACCTGACCTCACCGAAGTCGGTCTCGTCGGGGTCGCCGCAGCAACAGGAGGAGGCGAAGCGGCGGGGCGGGGCCCTCGCCGCACTGGAGATCGGCCTACGCGGCTTCCGGAGCGGGCCGATGGCCGCGACGGCTGCGGGCCTCCGCGACGACCTCGACCGGTCCGAGGAGGCCCTGCGGGAACTCCACGACGAACTGACCGCCTTCCGGCTACCGTCGCATCTCGGCGCAGGCGTAGCGCTGTTCTGCTTCATCGTCGTCATCGGGGTCTGCTATCCGCTGTACCTGATGCCGACCACGCCCGCCGATTTCACACCGACCGCTGAAGTGCTGGTGAAGGTCGGCATCGTGGCGCAGCTGGTGGCGATCACGCTGTACATGTGGGTGCTGATCAGATCTGTTCGAGGCGCCGCGCCGGACCGCGATGCGTCTGCCGGGCAGCGGGCCACGGATACCCTGACGTCGCCCCCCGCGGACGAGATCTCCCGAGTCGGCGGAACGAGCGGTTGACACCTACAGTTGAGCGGGATCACATGCGCATTCTGGTCATGGGCGGGACGAGATTCATCGGCCGCCATTTCGTGATCGCGGCCGAACGTCGCGGCCACTCGGTGACGCTGTTCCACCGAGGTCGGCACTCGACCACCCTCTTCCCGGACGCGGAGCAGGTCATCGGAGACCGGGACCGGGACCTGGGGCTGCTCGCCGATGGCACCTGGGACACGACCGTCGACTTCAGCGCGTACGTGCCACGGCAGGTGCGCCAGGTCGGGGCAGCCCTGGGTGAACGGTCCGGCCGGTACGTGCTGCTCTCCTCCACGGCGGTCTACGCCCCGCCGCAGCGGTACGGTTTCCGCGAGGACGCGCCGCTCGTCGCCCTCTCCGACCCCACCACCGAGGACATGACCGACGAGACGTACGGCGGGTTGAAGGCCCTGTGCGAACGGGCGGCCTCCGAGACGTTCTCCGATCCGCTGATCGTCCGTCCCACGTACGTGGTCGGTCCGCTGGATTACACCGGCCGCTTCACCTGGTGGGTGCAGCGGATCGCCCGAGGCGGAGAGGTGCTCGCGCCCGGCCCGCAGGACGCGCTGTTCCAGCTCATCGACGTCCGCGACCTGACCGAGTGGTTGGTGCGGATGCTGGAAGCGGGCAGTGGTGGCACCTACCACCTGGCACATCCTTTCCCTCCGGTCTCCTTCGGCACCATGTTGGCGGACATCGTCGGTGTCGTCGGCCACGACGACGTGACGCTCACCTGGGTGGACCGGGAGTTCCTGCTCGCCGCCGGCGTCGACGGCACGTCGTTACCGCTGTGGCCCGGAGCCAGCCCGGACGGTGTGCTGGAGGCGGCGGACCCGGCGCGAGCGATCGGCGTCGGTCTCGTCACGCGTTCCCTTCCCGAGACGATCCGCGACCTGTACCAGCACGAGTGCGCCTCGCCGACGCCCGTGCCGGAGCCGGTCGGTATGACGCCGGAGGCCGAGACCGAGCTGCTGCAGCGGTGGAAGGCCCGCCCTCATCGCTGAAGGTCGGCCAGCGCGGCGCGCAAGCGGGCCGCCGCCACGTCGATGACCACCGGATCGCGGGCCAGCGCCACCCGCAGGTAACGGTGGTCCCGCACGGCGCCGGGTACGGCGGCGTGGACGAAGCTGCCGAAGTCCACCACCCCGATGCCGTGCGCGGTGAGCAGGAACCGGGACAGCTCCGTCTCGGTCATCACCAGCCGGTCGTCGAGCTGGAGCAGCATGAGGCTGCCTGCGGTCGGCGGCACAGGGCGCAACCCGGTGTCGACCAGCGCGGCAGCCAACTCCCTGGCGTTGCGGTGCACGGTCCGGTTCAGGTCCGCCAGGTACTGCCATACCCGGGGGTCGGCCAGGATGACGGCGAACTGGGCGAGCAGGCGTCGGGACACGCCGAACTGGAGTGTGTTCAGCCTGGACATCACCCGGTGCGACAACGACGCGCTACAGAAGATGAAGCCGAGTTTGTCCTCGTGCAGGCCGAAGGTCTTGCCGGTGTCCCAGACGCAGATCCAGTCCAGCTCCGGCGGGGCCAGGTTCGGCAGCAGCGGCACCGGCTCGCCCCCGGCACCGGGAAAGAGGCAGAACGTCTGGTCCGCGATCAGCACCGACCGGCAGGCCAGACAGGCGTCGATGACGGTGTCCACCGTCGCGGCCGAGAAGACCTGGCCCGTCGGGTTCTGCGGCGAGGTGATCAGGACGGCCCGGATGTCCTCGCGCATGGCCGCGCGGAACTCGTCGAGGTCCAGTTCGTCGACGAACGGCTGGCTGGCGACGTACCGTACGCGCGCCGCACCGTCCTCCACGGTCATCTTCGTGGCTATGTCGATGGACGGGTTCGTCGTCAACAGGGTGCCGCCCTCGATCAGCGCGGCCCGGATGGCACGGTCCAGGGCCGCGCTGCCGGAGAAGGTGACGAAGCCGTGGATGCCGGCGTCGTCGCGTATCCCGAGGAAACCACGGACCACGGCGACCAGTTCGCGTTCCCAGGACATCCGGTCCGGCCGGTGCGGACTGAGACTGTCCACGGCGAGCGTCCGGCGAATCGTCGCCTCGTCGGTGAGCACGTCCACTAGCCAGGTGGGCAGCGACAGCTGCGGATAACCCGGTCCGAGGTCGACCGCCGCGGTCATGGCGACGAACCGCTCCTGCTCCGTCAGCCCCGCGCCGAGGAGCAGGTCACGGCCCACTTCCCGAGCCGCCGTCACACCAGCAGGCCCGCCAGTGCGAGATCTTCGAGGCCGAGGCCGATGGAGCGGAAGTAGCGGGTCCGCCCCGTCCCCGACGTGGTAGGTGCGGACAGCATCTCGGGCAGATCGGCGATGATGCTCGCCGCGTCCCAGCCGACCTGCTCCCGTGCGAGCACCATGTCTGCGGCCCAGGCCGGCGTGGTCATCCGGTAGTCGCAGTAGACGTCCAGATCGGGCAGGCAGTGCGGAGGGATCTCGTGTGCCGAGGGACCGTCCGTGCCGACCGCAGTGATCAGGGCGGTCGGCGCGACCAGGCCCGGATCCAGGACCGGAGTCGACGACGAGGTGCAGAGCATCACCACGTCGGCGTCCCTGACCGCGTCCTCGACGGAGGTCGCGAAGCCGGCGGCCGGGTCGATCGCCGCGAGCGCCTCCCGCCGGGCCGCCGCAGCCGCGTCGATCGTCCCGGCTCCGCTGATCGACGGTGAATAGAAGCGGATCGACTCCCACTGCCCGACCTGCAGAACGTACCGGGCGTGCGACTCGGCGATCGGGCCGGTGCCGATGATCGCCACACGACCGCTGCGGGGACGAACGAGGGCGCGTACCGCGAGGGCCGTGGTGGCACCGGTGCGCGCGGCCACGAGCCGCCGGGAGTCGCAGAGCAGCAGGGGACGACCGGTCTCGGCCGAGAGCACCAGTGTGTACGCGGTCACCGGGTCCTCCCCCGCCTCGGCGAGCTGTGCCAGGTAGGGGGAAACGGTGACACCGAGGTGTCGGGCACGCAGGACCGCAGCGGGGTAGTAGATGACGTCGCCCCGTTCGCCCGGCAGCACCGCCACCGACTGGGCCGGTTGCACCGTGTCGCCCGCCGCGAGGCCGACGAACGCGGCCTCGATGGCCGCCAGCACGTCGACCTCGTCGAGCGCTGCGCGTACTGCGTCGTCGTCGAGGAACTTCACGTTATTCCGCGTTTCCTTTCCCAGAGGCGGGAGCCGAGCGGTACAGCGCGAAGTCACGGCCGTTCGGCTGGTGGTAGATCGACCATTGCTGACGGAACAGCCCTCTGTCCACCATGGACTGCCAATTGTCGCCCAGGCTGTTCCCGTTGGCTTCCCACCATCGGGTGAAGAACCAGGCGGAGAACGGGTCGTCGACCGGAAAAGACGGATGGGCTGCCACGATGTCGGCCACCCGGGTCGGTGGGAACATCGCCTCCGCTATGCGGCGCAACTCGGCGGTCAACCCGGAACCGTTGGTGAACTCCTCCTTGCGCCGGTCGGCCACGTGCGCCGGCAACAGCGTCCGCGCGAACTCGCGCAGCGCCCACTTGCGCACCGGTACGCCGTTCACGGTGCGGATCTTGTCGGCGACCGGCAGCTCCCGCGCGTGCCGCATGACCGGGGTGCACAGGAACGGCACCCGCACCTCGACGCCGTGCGCCATGGTGCAGCGGTCCAGCCGCAGGCACTCCGACACGCCCAGATCCGCCTGGTACTGCAACAGCATCGAGTCGAGGTAGGGCGTCGGCACTTCCTGGAACTCGTCGTACCCGCCGAACAGTTCGTCGGCGCCCTCGCCGGAGAGCAGCACCTTCGTCCCCTCCTGACGGGCGGCACGCGCGGTGAGGTAGGTCCCGACCCCTGCCATGACCGTCCACCGCTCGAAGGATCCGGTGGCCTCGACCACCCGGTCGACGATCTCTGGCAGTTCGTCGGGGTCGACGATGATCTCGTGGTGTTTGGTGCCGAGCATCTCCGCGACCTGCCGCGCCGCCGTCAGATCGGTGCTGGATCCGGTGCCGCAGGTGAAGGTCTCGACCGCGCCCGCCCCGACGAACTCGGTCGCGATGCGGGCGATCAGTGAACTGTCCACTCCCCCGCTGAGCATGCACCCCCACCTGACCTCATGGGGGAGCTGCTCGGCGACCGAGGCTGTCAGCAGGTCACCCAGGGCCCCTTGGAGGGTGTGCTCATGGACGATTCGCCGCCCTTCGCCGGAGGTGCTCCACACCGTGCCGGGTGGTACCCGCCGGACCTGCCGGCGCAGCTCGGGCGGGAACGCCGCGAGGGTGCTCGCCACGTACCGGCCCCGCGACGTGTCGCACCAGTACAGCGGCTTGATGCCGACCTGGTCCACGGCCACCACGAGCTCCCGGCGCCGCAGATCCGCCAGGCAGATCGCGAACATTCCTTCCAGATGGTCGGCGAAGCTCAGGCCGTACCGCTGATAGAGAAAGTGGATGATCTCGCCGTCGTTGCCACTGCGCGGGGTGAGACCGTACCGCTCGATCAGTCGGTCGGCGTTGTAGATGGCCCCGTTGAAGACCACGACGACGGACCCGTCAGCGGAACCGAGGGGCTGGTGGCCGCCGTCGAGTCCGCTGATCGCCAGGCGGTTCACGCCCAGCGCACAGAACCCGAGATCGACGCTTGCGGTCTGGTCCGGTCCGCGTGCCGCCTGGGCACGCAGCGCCGCGGTGATGAAAGCGTCGTCGACCGGGTATGAAGCAGCGATGCCACACATCTCACCGACTCCTCGGCGTGGCTCTGGATGTCCACGCATGGCGCTCCTGGTCGGCGCAGCGCGGTTGTCGGCGGGGACCGACACGCCCCGGTGAGCGCCAGCCTCCTGCAGTGAGCAGCACGGTACCGGACGTGACGTCGTCGACAACGCCACAACCGGGTTCCCGACAGACAGTCGGGGCGGTTCTTCCGGAGGCGGCCCCATCGCCCGTCCCCCGCTGGCGGGGAAAGCGCAAAGAGCCGCGTGGCGATGTGCCGCGCCGTCGTCGCCGGGTGACTGTGCGGTACGCCCGCTTCTCAGTAGGCTCCGACGAATGGATCAGGGAGAGCGCCCTGATCCATCGGTGGGGGTGGCGAGATGGCGGTGCATCACGAGTCGGCGTTCGGTGACGCGATCCTCGCCGCGCTGCTGGGCGACGGCTGGTTGGAGGGCGACCCGGCCGATTACCGTCCCGAGCTCGGTCTCGACACCGCGCAGCTGTTCATGTTCATCGGCGCGACCCAGCCCGACGAGTGGGAGGACCTGGTCACCTACTACGGCGGGGACCGGGACGCCGCCCAGCGCGGTTTCACCAAGCGGCTCGACCAGGCGATCGCCGACACCGGTCTGCTGGACGTGCTCCGCAAGGGCGTCAAGGACCACGGGGTACGCATCCGGCTCGCGTACTTCAAGCCGTCGTTTGTGGAGTCGGAGGCGATCCTGGCCGACTACCGGCGCAACCGGCTCACCGTGGTCCGGGAGTTGGCGTACGCGACCAAGCAGGCCGACCGGGGCCACCGGCTCGACCTGACGCTGTTCCTCAACGGCATCCCGGTGGCCACCGCCGAGCTGAAGAACCCGCTCACCGGCGCCGGAGTCGAGCACGCCAAGGAGCAGTACCGCACCGATCGCGACCCGACCGAGCTGATCTTCTCCCGCCGGGTGGTGGCGAATTTCGCCGTCGACCCGGACCTGGTCTTCGTCACCACCCAACTGAGGGGTGCGAAGACCTGGTTCCTGCCGTTCAACACCGGCAGCGAGGGTCCGGGACGCCCCGGCGGGGAGGGCAACCCGCCGGCCGACGGGTACGGCAGGTACGCCACCTCCTATCTGTGGGAGGAGATCTGGCAACGGGACAACTGGCTCGACCTGTTGGAACGCTTCGTGCACCTGCATCAGGAGAAGGGCGCGGACGGTCGTACCCGAAAGACTCTGATCTTCCCGCGTTATCACCAGTGGCACGCGGTGAAGCGGCTGACCGCGCATGCGGCCCGGCACGGCGCCGGGCACCACTATCTGGTGATGGCCTCGGCCGGCTCGGGCAAGTCGAACACCATCGCCTGGCTCGCGCACCGGTTGTCGTCGCTGCACACCCCGAACGATCCGGCGGCGCTCGACCCGGACGCGCTCGCTGCCGGTGTCACGCCGGGCAGCCCGGTCTTCGACAAGGTCCTCATCATCACCGACCGGCGGAACCTGGACTCCCAACTACGGGACACGGTGGGGAGCTTCGAGCAGACCGCCGGGCTGGTCGTGAAGATCGACGAGCGGCACGGCGCGAAGTCGGAGCAGCTCGCCAAGGCGCTCTCGCAGGAGACCGGCAAGATCGTCACGGTCACGCTGGCCACCTGGCCGGCCCTCAAGGACTACCTCCAGCGCAACCCTACCGAGATCCGCGGCAGCCGGTTCGCGATCGTCGTGGACGAGGCGCACTCCTCGCAGGCGGGCGAAGCCGCCACCGACGTGCGGCGGGTGCTGCGCGACCTCGGCCTGGACACGGACTCCGACGAGGCGGGCGCGACCAGCGCCGCCGGGCCACGGACCGCCGAGGAGAAGTTGGCGGCGAGCGTCCGTAAGCGGCAGCGCAGCGCGAACATCTCCTACTTCGCCTTCACCGCCACGCCGAAGGCCAAGACCCTGGAACTCTTCGGCACGCTCGGCGCCGACGGCAAGTACCACCCGTTCCACACCTACTCGATGCGGCAGGCAATCGAGGAGGGCTTCATCCTCGACCCGCTGCGCAACTACGTCACCTATGACACGTACTGGAAGCTGGTCAACGAGAACCCGGACGAGAAGGAGGTCGACTCGTCCAAGGCGAACAAGGAGCTTGCCCGGTACGCGCTGACCCACAGTTCCACCGTGGCCCAGCACGCGCAGATCATCGTCGAACACTTCCGCGCGCACACCGCCGGGCGGCTCGGTGGCCGGGCGAAGGCGATGGTCGTCACCGCCTCCCGGCAGAGTGCCGTGCAGATGTCCCGGGCGATCAAGCGGTACCTCGCCGATTGTGACTACCCCGACCCGGGGGTGTTGGTCGCATTCTCCGGCACGCTCAGCTACGAGGGCGAGGAGGTCACCGAGTCGAAGGAGAACGGCGGGCTGGCGGAGAGCAACCTGCCCAAGGCGTTCGCCTACACCCGGGCCGACGACCGGACCGGCCGCGCCGGCACCGCTGCGGGCCAGCGCGAATACCGCATCCTGGTGGTCGCGGAGAAGTACCAGACCGGCTTCGACCAGCCGCTGCTCACCACCATGTACGTCAACAAGAAGCTCACCGGTGTCTCGGCCGTGCAGACGTTGTCCCGACTCAACCGGACCGCCGACCGCAAGAGCCAGGGTGACCTGGCGGTGCTGGACTTCGTCAACGACGCCGAGGACGTCAAGGAGGCGTTCCGGCCCTACTTCGAGAAGGCGGAGACGCTGCCCTCGGACCCGAACCTGCTCTACACCGCGCAGAGTCGGGTGATGTCCGCGCAGTTGCTGGTCGAGGCGGAGATGCAGGCGTTCGTGGAGGCGTACCTGGCGGCCGAGGAGCAGGCCGTCGGGAACGCGGCGAAGTGGGAGAAGCTGCACGCCGAGCTCTATCGGCACCTTCAGCCCACCGTCGACCGCTTCGACGAGCTGCTCCACGGTGAGGACGAGGGCGATGGTGAGGCGGCCGAGGAGTTCCGCGCCGACCTCACCGACTACGTCCGCAAGTACGGCTTCCTCGCCCAGATCGTGCCGTACACCGACACGGAGCTGGAACGGCTCTACCTCTATGGCCGGCACCTGCTCAACCGGTTGCCCCGACGTGGCGACGGCGGCGTCGACATCGGTGAGGTCGACCTCAGCCACCTGCGGGTGGAGAAGACCGGCGAGCACGACGTCAGCCTCGCCCCCGAGGGCGCGGCCGAGATGAAGGGCTTCGGCGACGGCTCCGGCGGTGCCAGTGAACCGGAGAAGACCCTGCTCTCCGCGCTCATCGAGCGGTTCAACGAGCGGTTCGGCACCAGCTTCAGCGACGACGACGTGGTCAAGCCGCTGAACGAGGCGATGGCCGAACCCAAGGTCCGGCAGGCCGCCGTCGCCAACGACGAGGAGAACTTCGGTCACGTCTTCATCCCGGTCTTCGAGGAGAAGATGATGGACCACTTCGAGAGCGCGGCCGAGCTCGGCCGCCGCTACCACGGGCCGCAGTCCGACTTCCGCAGCTCGCTCAACCGCAGCGCCCGCAGCGCCGCCTGGCGGCTGATCCGCCGCCAGGAGGGAGTCGTCGACGGCGAGGCCGCCTGATGCGGGCAGAGTCGATCGCGGGCCGGTACGAACGGGTCGAGGAGATCGGCGCCGGTGGGATGGGGCAGGTCTGGCGCGGCTACGACAGCGTCCTCGACCGTGAGGTCGCCATCAAGCTCATCCGCCCCGACGCCGTACACAGCCCGGAACAGGCCGATGAACTGGCCAGGCGGTTCCGCCGCGAGGCCCGCGTCACCGCCCGTATCCAGCACCACGGCGTGCCCCAGGTGTACGACGCCGTCCTCGACCGCTCCTACGACCGGCTCTACCTGGTGATGGAGTTCGTCCGGGGCACTGCCCTGCGAGCCTTCATCGACCCGCAGCAGCCGCTACCGGCCACCTGGGCCGCCGCGATCGCCGCGCAGATCTGCACGGTCCTGTCCCACGCCCACGCCGTCCCCGTCGTGCACCGTGATCTCAAGCCCGACAACGTCCTGGTCACCGCAGACGGAGCGATCAAACTCCTCGACTTCGGCATCGCCGCCATCCTGCGCACAGACGTCACCCGGCTCACCGCGACCGGCAGTGCCATCGGCACGCACCACTACATGTCGCCCGAGCAGATCCATGGTGCGCAGATCACGCCACAGAGCGACCTGTACGCCCTCGGCTGTGTCCTGCACGAGCTCCTCACCGGGCAACGGGTCTTCGTCGGCGGCAGCGACTTCGAACTGTGGCGTCAGCACGTCACCGAGCCGCCCCCGCCCCTGCGTACGCTCCGCCCCGACGTGCCCACAGCGATCGAGGAAGTGGTCCTCGAACTGCTGGCCAAGGCGCCCGAGGACCGTCCCGCAGAGGCCTACGACGTCTACGAGCGGCTGCTGCCCTTCCTGCCCCTGCCCGGATCGACACCGACCGTCTCCCACTCCGCACACCGCACCATGCCCGATCCGACGCTGGTGTACCGGCGACCCAACGTGCCGCGCCGTCGGCCCGAGCCCGCACCCGTGGTACCGGCACCACGCAGCGAGACGCCGGCAGCCGACCCAGCGGCGATGCTCCGGACCGACGCGCGGGACGCGATCCGGGCAGCGGTCACTCGGTCGGACGACCTGTTGGCCGACGAACGCTTCACCCAGGCGGCGGAGCTGCTCGAACAGGTCATCGGCCCCGCCAGTGCCGCTCTCGGCGCCGAGAGCCCCCGCGTACTGGCGTTGCGCTCCCGGCGAGCCGCCATCCTCGTCATCGGCGGAGACTTCCGACGGGCGCTACCCGAGTTCGACGCCCTCGCGGCCGCCTACGCCCGCACCGCCGGCCCGACCAGCGAGGACGCCCTGGAGTGCCTGCGTCAGGCAGCGCACTGCCGAGCCGAACTCGGCCAGACCACTGCGGCTCTGCGTCAGTTCCGGCAGGTGCTGGCCCACGTACGCGCCGCCTCCGGCGACGCCTCCCCCACCGCCCTCGAACTGCGCCGCAACATCGGCATGGTGTTGCTCTCCGAAGGCAAGGCGGCCGAGGCCGTCGACGAACTGCGGCCGTTGCACGACGACCTCTGCGTCGTCTACGGCCCCGACCATGAGGAGACCCAGGAGGTCGCCGAGGTGCTCGCCCGGCTCCGGTTCACTCGCTGACCGGATGCAAGGAAGGGACCCTTCCTATACACGAGGCGTTAGTAGGGGTCCCTTCCTTGCATCCGTCAGTCGGCCCGCTGGCTCACAACCAGTCGTGTTCGCGGGCGTAGCGGGCCGCCTCGTGGCGGGTCCGGGTCTGCGTCTTGCGCATCGCGTTGGAGAGATAGTTGCGTACGGTTCCGGGCGCGAGGTGCAGTCGGGCGGCGATGTCGGCGACCGAGTAGCCCTCCCCGGTGACCCGCAGCACGTCGGCCTCCCGTTCGGTCAGGGGGCAGTCCTCGGTGATGGCCAGCGCGGACACGTCCGGGTCGATCCAGCGTCTGCCCGCGTGCAGCGTGGCCACGACCGAGGTGATGTGGGCCGGTTCGGCGGACTTGCTGACGAAGCCCTGGACGCCGAGCCGCAGCGCCTTGCGCAGCACGCCGGGGCGGGCGTGCCGGGTCAGCATGAGGACCACCTGGTCCGGGAGCGAACGACGGATCTGCGCGACCGCGCCGAGGCCGTCCACGCCGGGCATCTCCAGGTCGATGACCAGTACGTCGGGCCGGTGCCGCAGGGTGGCCTCGACTGCTGACTGGCCGTCGTGCGCCTCGGCCAGGACGGTGATGTCACCCTCCAGCGGCAGCAGTGCGGCCAGGGCCGTACGCAGCAGCACCTCGTCGTCGGCGAGCACGATGGTGGTCATCCGTCGTCCCTGCCCGCAGTCGACGGGGTTCCGGCGTGCGCCGTCGGGAACGTCGCGGCGGTCCGGAACCGCCCGTCCTGCTGTCGCACGGTCAACTCACCTCCGTCGTCCGCCACCCGCTGACCGAGGACGGACAGCCCGCTGAGTTCGGCGGGTCCGTCCCCGGTCACACCGTCGTTGACGATGGTGATGCCCGACTCGGAGAGCGTGATCTGCACCTGGGTCGCCTGCGCGTGCCGCAGGATGTTGGTGGTCGTCTCGCGGAGCACCTGACCGAGCAGCTCACCGGCACGGGAGTCGACCTCGGCCTCCCGGGTCACCCGGACCCGGATGCCGGCGGCCTCGAACAGGTTCTTCGCGTTCTCGATCTCCGCGGTGAGGTTGAGCCGCCGTTGCGCGTGGGCGAGTTCCTTGGTCTGGGCGATGGTGTCGCTGACCAGCGCGTACGTCTCCCGCAGTTCCTTCTCCGCCCGTGCGGTGTCGCGGACCAGCAGTTTCTGCGCCAGCGCGATCTTCAGCTTGACCACGTGCAGGGTGTGGCCCTGGATGTCGTGCAGGTCGCTGGCGAAGCGGAAGCGTTCCCGCACGACCGCCAGCTCCGCCTCGCGTTCCCGGGTCTGTTCGAGTTCCCGGATCAGGTCGTAGAACCGCTCGCCCACCACCGTCATCAGCGTCACGACGACGGTGAGGACGGCCGGGACGAGGACGTAGGCGACCAGGACCTGGCGTACGTCGTCCCGCTCCACCAGGAGTCGTGTCGCACCGACGGCGGCGACGTAGGCCACCAACGCGACCGCCGCCAGGATGCGCCGACGCACCTCGCGCAGGGCGAGGGAGCCCACGGCGCAGACCCCCCACCAGGCGTTCGGGCTGCCGGTGACCAGCGCGCCGATCTTGCAGTCACCACCCCAGTATCCGGCAGTGACCGGCCCCGACCAGTGACACCGTGTCACATCCGGTCATGACGTGGTCGCACTGACGGGTGACGACGATCGACGCTGTCATGGATGCATGTCCAACACACCAGTCATCGACGTTGAACGGCTGAACCTCGCCTACGGCGACTTCCACGCCGTGAAGGACGTCTCCTTCCAGGTGCGGCGCGGGAAGCTCTACGCGCTGCTCGGCACCAACGGGGCCGGGAAAACCTCGACCCTGGAGGTCGTCGAGGGGCACCGGAAGCCGACCTCCGGCACCGTGCGTGTCTTCGGGCACAGCCCGCAGGACCGCCGCGCCGTACGTCCCGGGATGGCTGGGCGACGGTGGACCGGATGCGGGAGAACGGTGCCACCATCGTGCTGACCACCCACTATCTGGAGGAGGCGCAGCAGCGCGCCGATCGCATCGGGTTGATGCACCAGGGCCGCCTGCACCGTGAGGGCAGCGTCACCGAACTGACCCGTACCCTGCCGGCGGTCATCCGCTTCACCCTGCCCCCCGGCGGTGCCGGCGCTGCCGCTGCCGGCTGTCGTCGACGCCGACGGCACGGTCGTGGCCGAGACCTTCGCCCTGCAGAAGGACCTGCACCTCCTGCTGCGGTGGGCCGAGGACCACGCCGTGGAGCTGCGGGACCTCACGGCCGGGCCGACCCGGCTCGACGACGTGTTCCGCGCCCTCGGCAGCTGATCCGCCCCTTCGACAGGAGTGTCACCATGTTGTCCATCGCGTCCAGCGAGCTGATCCAGATCTTCCGCAACCGGCTGGTCCTGATCACCAGCCTCATCGTCCCGGTCGCGGTCTGTGTGTTCTTCGTCCGCCAGCACGAGACCTTCGCCGCCATCGGCAGCCTCGGCTACATCGCCGCGATCGTGATGTTCACGGTGGCCGCGTTCGGGCTCTACGCCACCGCCGTCACCACCCTGGCCTCGCGGCGGCAGAACCTGTTCCTCAAGCGGTTGCGTTCCACCGCCGAGGGCGACGCCGGCATCCTCGCCGGCCTGTTGCTGCCCGTCGTCGTCCTCGCCGCGGTGCAGGTGACCGCGATCCTGATCGCACTGGCCGTCGTCGCCGGTCAGCCGTCCGACATCCTCCTGCTCGTGGTGGCGACCATCGCCACCCTGGCCATGATGGTCGGCCTGGCGCTGGCCACCGCAGGACTGACGAACTCACCCGAGCACGCCCAGGTCACCACGCTTCCCGTCACCCTCGGCGTGATCGGCGTGGCAAGCTGGGTGGGCATCACCGGCACGGCGGACCTCGCCTGGCTCAGACGGCTGCTGCCCGGCGGCGCGGCCACCGAGCTGACCATGAACGCCTGGAACGGCGGCGTCGCCGTGACCGACTCCCTGCTCCTGCTCGCGCCCACGCTGGGCTGGGTCGCCGTCGCCGTCGCCCTCGCCACCCGACTCCTCCGTTGGGAGCCCCGCCGATGAGCATCGACACGTTCTCAGCTCTCCCTTTCCGGCTGGTCGGTGATCTCGCCGGTGACGGTGTCGGTGCTGAATCGGTGCCGGGACAGCACGGCAGCACGGGCGATGACCATGCCGCCGACGGCCGATGTCGCCAGTTGCAGGACGATGGCGATGATCGCCTTGACCGTGTTCGGCAGGTGGGGGGCGATGAGGGCCGCTCCGGCGACGATGAAGGTGACACCGAGTCCGGCGGCGGTGGCCACGGCCGAGGTGCGGGTGTAGGGGTCGGGCAGGCGGTGCAGGCCGATGGCCGCGGCGACGAAGATGGCCGCGCCGAGGAGCGCGAGGACCTGTCCCACGATCTCCAGGGTCATCGGCGTCCGTTCGCGATCGCGCGGGCCAGGGAGACGGCGGCGAGGAACGCCACCAGGGTGGCGACCAGGACGAGGTCGAAGGTGCCCTGGCGGTGGGTTCTGACGCCGATCAGGGCGATGAGGCCGACGACGGCGAAGGTAAGCAGGTCGGCGGCGATGGCGCGATCGGCGGGTGTGGGCCCGCGGGCGATGCGGTAGGCCGACACGAGGAAGGCGAATCCGCAGCCGGCGATGGCGATGTCCAGAATGATCATGGTGGGTCTCCGAGGCTCATGGCGAGGAGCATGCGTCGTTCCATGTCGCGGAGGTCGGTCAGGGCGCTCTCGGTGTCCGGGTGGTACATGGAATGCACGAGCAGCGCCTGACCGTCCTGGTCGTGGGCGACCACGCCGAGGGTGAGGGTTCCGGGCGTGAGGGTGATCAGCACACCGATGAGCGCGACGTGGAGGTCGTTGCGGGAGTCCAGCGGCATGCGCACCACGCGGGGGGTGGTGGCCAGGCCCGGGGTGAGGATGTCGGCCAGGATCGTCCAGGAGGACCGCACGATCTGGCCGGCGAACCAGAGCGCGAACAGCACAAGCCGGATCGGGAGGGTGAGTAGGCGTGTCATCGCCGTACCGCCTCAAGGTAGGAGGTGGTGTCGAGCAGGCCGTCGGCGGCGGTGGAGGCCAGGCCGAGCAGGACCTCACCGCCGAGGCCGAGGCCGACGGTGACGGCCGCCAGGATCGCGGCCGGTACGGCCAGGCTGGTCTTGACCCTGGTGCGCTCGGCGGTGAGCAGTTGTCCGGTGCCGGCGGCCGGGTCGTCGGGGCTGTCCGGTGCGGCGGGCGCGGCGAACACCGCGTTCCAGATCTTCAGCATCGACAACAGGGTGATCAGGCTGACCGCGAGCGCGATGACGACCACTGCGAGGTGGCCCGCGTCGGCGGCGGCCATGATGAGGGTCAGTTTGGCCACGAACCCCGACAGCGGTGGCAGGCCGGCCAACGACAGTGCGGCGAGACCGAAGCTGACTGCGAGCACGGGTTCGCGGCGGACGATCCCTCGGAGCCGGTCGAGTCGGCCGGTGCCGTAGTGGGTCTCGATCGCGCCGGTGGACAGGAACAGCGACGCTTTGACGATCATGTGATGCAGCAGGTAGAAGATCCCGGCGGTCAGTCCGGCGGGGGTGAACAGGGCCACCCCGAGCAGGATGTAGCCGATCTGGCTGACCATGTGGAAGGCGAGGATCGAACGCATGGTGTCCGCGCCGACCGCGGCCAGCACGCCGACGAGCATCGTCGCGCTGAACACGACGAGGCCGATCCACAGGTAGCGCTGGTCCCCGTCGAACACCACGGCGTAGATGCGGTAGATCGCGTAGATCGCCACCTTGGTGTGCAGGCCGGAGAAGAGGGCGGTCACCGCCGGGGAGGTCGCGGGGTAGGCGCGGCCCAACCAGCCGTGGGTCGGCACCACCGCCGCCTTCATCGCCAGGGCGAACAGACAGATCGCGGTCGCGGCCGCCACCAGCGGCGAGTCGCCGGCGGCGCCGGCGAGTTCGGCCATGTTGACGGTGCCGGCAGTGCCGTAGAGCAGGCCGACCCCGGCAAGGAACACGGTGGAGACGAACAGGTTGAACGTCACGTACAACCGGGAGCCGCTCACCGCCGCCGGGTGACCCTGCCGCCGCCGGGCGAGGATGAACAGCCCGTACGACGGCAGCAGCATGACCTCGATGAAGACGAAGAGGTTGAACACGTCGGCGGTCAGCAGCGCACCGTTGACGCCGGCGGTCAGGGCCAGCACCAGCGGTGCGAACAACCGCAGCCGTCCGGTGCCGCTGGCCAGCGCGAACAGCACACAGACCAGGGTGAGCAGCCCGGTGACGGTCACCATGAGAGCCGCGAGGGTGTCGGCGACGAACGGGATCGCGATGCCGGGTGCCCAGCCGCCCACTCCGTGGGCGAAGACGGTGCCGTCGCGGGTCGCGGTCACCAGCGCGACACCGGCGGCCAGATTGGCGGCCAGCACGGTGACCAGCAGCCGGATCGGCCATCGGGTGTCGGCACGCGCGAAGGCCGTGACCCCGGTGCCGGCGAGCGGGACCGCCACGAGCAGCGGCAGCAGCGTACTGGTCACGACGTCGCCTCCTGCCGCGCATCAGCCTGGTCGGTACGGTCGGGCCCTGCGGTTGTCGTGGTGGGTTCGGTCGGCGCTGTGGGGACATCTGGCTGCGGCGGATCGGCCGACTGGTCGCCCGACGGTCGGGGCCGGCCGGTGACGGCCAGGACGAGCAGGTAGATCGTGATCGCGAAGGCGATCACGATGGCGGTCAACACGAACGCCTGCGGCAGCGGGTCGGCGGTGGTCGCCGGATCCGGGTCCTGTCCGAGCGGCTCGCCGCGCTGGTTGATGCCCCCGGAGCTGAGCAGGAGCAGGTTGACGCCGTGGCTGAGCAGGACGAAGCCCAGCACGACACGGAGGAAGTCGCGTTGCAGCAGGAGGTAGACCGCTGCGGTGACGAGCGCTCCGACGGTCAGCGCGAGAATCACGGCAGGGCCCCCCCGGTCTGGCGGACATCGGTGTGGGGCTGGTCCGGTGGCATCGACGGTTGTCGACCAGGAAGGTCCGCCGACGGGGTGCCGAGCAGGCGCAGGGCCGCCAGGATCACCCCGAACACCGCCAGGTACACGCCGACGTCGAAGACGAGGGCGGTAGTCAGTTTCACCCCGAGGACCTCGGCGTGCAGCGGTCGCAGGAACGAGCCGTCGAACAGGCCCAGCGCTCCGGTGGCGACCGCCACCACGATGCCGGCGCCGGCGATGGCCAGGTAGGGCCGCTGGAGCATGCGGGTACGGGCGGAGGACGCCGACAGGTACGCCAGCGCCAGCGCGCAGGTTCCCAGGAGGGCGGCGATGAACCCGCCACCCGGTGCGGTGTGGCCCCGCAGGAGCGCATAGAGCGAGCCGAGCAGCATCAGCGGGACGAGGAAGCGGTCGAGCACGGTCAGGAACACGGCGTTGCGCTGCGGGTCGGACAACGGGTTGTCTACCTGCGGCTGCGGTGTGCCCTCGACCGCCGGGTGGGCGGTGAGCAGGGCGCTCACCGCCATCGCCGCGACGGCGACGACGACGAGTTCACCGAAGGTGTCCAGGGCGCGGAAGTCCACCAGGATGGTGTTGACGATGTTGGTGCCGCCGGTGAGGCTCTGCGCCTCGCGCAGGAAGTGCTCCCCCGCCGGTGACAGCGGCCGGTGTCCGGTGAACGCCAGGGTCGCCAGGGTGGCCGTGATCCCGGCGGCGAGGGCGGCTGCGGCGGCCAGCACAGAGCGCCTGGTACCGACGGGGGCGAAGTGGGGACGCATACGACGCAGCACCAGCACCATGATCACGACCGTGAGGATCTCAACCAGCAGTTGCGTCAACGCCACGTCGGAGGCGCCGAGCACGAAGAACCACACGGCGACGGAGAACCCCACGACGCCGGTGGCGATGACCGCGGTCAGGCGTACCCGGGCGCGGACCACCGTGACGATCCCGACCACCAGGACCACCAGCAGCCCCACGTCCAGCGCGTGCGGACGCAGGGTGGGCGGCGCGCCCGGCCAGACGGCGACCACGCCGAGCCCGGCCAGCCCGAGCAGCACGACCGGCGTCGCGATGTGGGCCGCCGGGGCGTTGCTGCGGGTCAGGGCACCGACCCGGCGACCGAACGCGATGGTGCCGTCGTGCAGGGCCTGGACCGCCCGCACGCCCGAGCCCGGGAACAGCGCCCGGTCCAGGAGGCGGTCGGTGTGGCCCCGCCACACCGTCAGCAGCACACCGGCCGCGATGGCGAGCACCGACAGCATCAGCGGCCCACCGAAGCCGTGCCACAGGTAGACGCCGCCGACCTCGGCGAGCGGGGTGCCGGCGGTCGCCGCGGCCGCGTTGCGGACGAGGTCGGCGGGTAGCCAGGCGGCGACTCCGAGGACGGCACCAGCGAGCGCGGTGAGGCTGATCGCCGCGGACATCGACGCGGTCGGGCGCCACGGTCGGACCTCCGGGGCGGCCCCGGGGAGAAGGGTGAGGATCACCCGGGCGCTGTAGGCCACGGTCAGCACCGCACCGGCGGCGGCGACCAGCGCCACCAGCCAGCCGACCGCCGCCGCGGCGGGTGCACCGAGCATGGCCTCGAAGATCATCTCCTTGCTGATGAACCCGAGGGTCGGCAGGACTCCGGCCATGCTGGCCACGGCGAGTGTGATCATCGTCGCGGCCCACGGCATCGACCGTGCCAGGCCACGCAGCCGGCGCAGGTCGCGGGTGCCGGTACGCCGCTCCATCAGCCCGACGTGCATGAACGCGGCCGACTTGAACAGCGCGTGTGCGACGACGTGCACGCTCGCCGCCAGCATCGCCTCGGTGGTGCCGACACCGATCACCGCCACCAGCAAGCCGAGCTGGCTGACCGTCGAGTACGCCAGGAGTTCCTTCATGTCGTGGCGTTGCAGTGCGAACAGCGCGCCCATCACGGCGGTGAGCAGGCCGACGGTGACCAGCAGCACCGGCCAGACCGGCGCGTGTGACGCCGCACCGGCGAAGAGCATGAGCAGGTAGATGCCTGCCTTGACCATCGCGGCGGCATGCAGGTAGGCGCTGACCGGCGCGGGAGCGACCATCGCGTCGGCCAGCCACGAGTGGAACGGGAACTGAGCTGCCTTGGTCATCGCCGCCACCGCGACCAGCACCGCCACCGTGGTGCCGAACACCGGGTCGGCGCCCCACGCCGGGTGCGCCAACGCGGCGGTCAGCTCGGTGGTGCCCGTCCGAGCCGCGACGAGCGCCACGGCACCCAGCAGCGACAGCCCACCGGCCACCGTCACCAGCAACGTGCGGGTCGCCGGCGGCCCGGCGGTCGGGCCGGACCGCGCGATCAGCAGGTACGAGCAGACGGTGGTCAACTCCCACGCCACCCACAGCACCACCAGGTCGTCGGCCAGCACCAACAGCAGCATCGCCGCGGCGAACCCGGTCATCAGGGTGTAGAAGCCGCTCGGCCGCCGATCGGTGAGGTACGACGTCGAGTAGGCCATGATCACGGCGCCGATCCCGAGGACCAGCAGCGCGAACAGCATCGACAGCCCGTCGAGCCGCAGCCGCAAGGCCACGTCGACCGTCGGCATCCAGGCCACGGTCTCGGACACGGTCTGCGTACCCGCGCTGCCGTGGATGAGCGGCGCCGAGGCCAGCAGCAGTCCCGCTGCCAGGACCCAGCCGGCCTGCCGCCCGAGCAGGCGGGTGAGCACGGGGACCAGCGGCACCAATGCCGCGACGACGAGGAGAGTCAGGATCAGGGACATGACACAGCCCTGATCCGGTCGATGGGCGCGGGTGAGCTCAGCGGGAGGGCGACAAGGGGCACGGAGTCTCTTTCGGGGTCGGCTCGACTACCGCCGACCAGGCTTCCCGGCACACCCACCAGCCATCCTAGTCACATCCGCCCTGGTGAGCGAACTCCGATCCGGCGGAATCCCGGCATCGTGCCCGAGATGCCAGGTGAGACGACGGCCACAAGCGGATACGGCCATCGATATGATCGGTCTACCGAAGCGGGCGCCGGGCCACCGCTTGGATCTCGATCAGCAGGTGCGGGTGCGGCAACTGGTGCACGGCGACGGTGGTGCGGGTGGGACCGGTCTCGTCGAAGTACTCGGCGTATACCTCGTTGTAGCCGCCGAAGTCGTTCATGCTGACCAGATAGGTGGTGATCTGGACGAGGTCGTCGAGGTCGGCGCCGACGGATTGCAGGATGTCGCGGATGTTGTCGAGGACGGCCCGGGTCTGCGCGCGGATGTCGAGGTCGGTGACGCCCATGGGATCCGCGGTGGCGCCGACGATCGTGTTGTCCGGCCGGCGGCTGGACGTACCCGAGACGAAGATCAGGTCGCCGGCGACCTTGACGTGTGGGAACCGGCCGCGCGGCGTGGCCATGCCGGGCACCACGCCGCCGGGCCGGCTGTCGTGTCGGGCGCCGTTCTCGCTGGGCCGGCTCACGACGCGACCCGCAGGGACGCGGTGCCGAGCTTGTCGACGGTGACCCGGACGTGTGAACCGGCCCGGAGCCGCACGGCGGCGGTCGCCGCACCGGCGAGCAGGACCGAGTCGTCGGCCAGGTCCACCCCGCTGGCGGCGGCGAGCCGGACCGCTTCGGCAAGTGCCCGGCGGGGATCGCCGAGGATCGCGGCCGTGGATCCGGTCTGGACGGGCCGCCCGTCCACCTCCAGCAGTACGCCGAGGTTGTCGATCCCGTCCGGCAGCGGTTGCCAGGCACCGAGGACGAAGCCGCTCGCGGAGGTGTTGTCGGCGATGACCTCGGGCAGGGTGAAGCGGAAGTCGACGTACCGGGAGTCGATCACCTCAAGGGCCGGCGCGACCGCCGTGATCGCACCACCGTGGACGAGGAAGGCGACCTCCGGTTCGGCTTTGGGGTGGATGTGGGCGGACAGTCGGAGCGTGCCGCCGTCGGAGATGTGCATGGCGTCGGTGAGCCGACCCCAGATGACCTCGTCGACGCCCATCTGTGCCATCTTGGCCCGGCTGGTCAGCCCGAGCTTCAGTCCGACGGGACGTTCGCCGCGCGAGAGCCGGTGGTCGACCACGGCCTGCTGCACCCGGTAGGCGGTGGGTACGTCCAGCGCGGTGTCGGCGTCGAACTGCGGGATCGCGGTACGGCTGGTCGCCGCGTCGTCGAGGCGTCGGGCGAGGTGGTCGGTGGTGCTCATCGGCTTCCTCCGGTCGCGGTGGTCCGGTCGGTTGCGGCGACCAGGTCGAGGGCCACGTCGACGATCATGTCCTCCTGTCCGCCCACCATGCGGCGGCGGCCCAGCTCGACGAGGATCGACCGCACGTCGATCCCGTAGCGTTGCGAGGCCCGCTCGGCATGGCGCAGGAAGCTGGAGTAGACCCCGGCGTAGCCCAGGCTCAACGTCTCCCGGTCGACCCGGACCGGCCGGTCCTGCACCGGCCGGACCAGCTCGTCGGCGGCGTCCATCAGCGCGAACACGTCGCAGCCGTGATCCCAGCCGTGAAGTTCGGCGACGGCCACGAACACCTCCAGGGGTGCGTTGCCGGCGCCGGCGCCGTGCCCGGCCAGGGAGGCGTCGACCCGGATGGCGCCGTGCTCGACGGCGGCGACGCTGTTGGCCACACCGAGCGACAGGTTGTGGTGCGCGTGGATGCCGATCTGCGTGGCCGGGTCCAGGACCTGGCGGTACGCGTCGACGCGTTCGGCGACGTCGCGGGTCAGCAGCCGGCCGCCGGAGTCGGTGACGTAGACGCAGTGCGCCCCGTAGGACTCCATCAGCTTCGCCTGGGCCGCCAGCCCTGCCGGATCGTTCATGTGCGCCATCATCAGGAACCCGGACACGTCCATGCCGTTGTCGCGCGCCCACCCGATGTGCTGGGCCGAGATGTCCGCCTCGGTGCAGTGCGTGGCGATCCGTACGCTGGTCACGCCCAGGTCGCGGGCGGCCTTGAGGTCGGCGATCGTGCCGATGCCGGGGAGCAGGAGGGTGGTCAGTTTCGCGGTGGTGACCGCCTCGGCCGCCGCGGCGATCCAGTCCGCGTCGGATGCGGCGCCGTGCCCGTAGTTGACGCTCGATCCGGCCAGGCCGTCGCCGTGGGCGACCTCGATCGCCGCGACCCCGGCCGCGTCGAGGGCGGCGGCGATCGTGCGGACCTGGCCGACGGCGAACTGGTGCCGGACGGCGTGCATGCCGTCGCGCAGCGTCACGTCCTGGAGATAGAGCCTGGTCATGTCGGCACCTTCCGGTCGGTACGGAGTGCGACCATCCGTTCCGCCGTACGGAGTGCGGCGGAGGTCATGATGTCGAGGTTGCCGGCGTACGCGGGCAGGTAGTGCCCGGCGCCGGACACCTCCAGGAACGCCGACACCTGTACGCCGGTGAACCGGGTGCCCAGCGCGGGCACGTAGGTGTCGACGGGGTCGAACTGCACGCGTTGTTTGAGCCGGTAGCCGGGCACGTATCCGGCGACGGTGGCCACCATCGCCTCGATCGACGCCGCGACAGCGGACTGGTCGACGTCCCGGTCGGGGCAGAGGCAGTAGACGGTGTCTCGCATCATCATCGGTGGTTCCGCCGGGTTCAACACGATGATCGCCTTGCCACGACGGGCGCCGCCGACGACCTCGATCGCCCGTGCCGTCGTCTCGGTGAACTCGTCGATGTTCGCCCGCGTGCCGGGCCCCGCCGACCTGGAGGCGATCGATGCGACGATCTCCGCGTAGTGCACGGGTGTCACCTGGCCGACGGCGGCGACGACCGGGACGGTCGCCTGCCCGCCGCAGGTCACCATGTTCACGTTGGGCTCGTCTAGGTGCTCGTCGAGGTTGACCGGCGGCACCACGTACGGGCCGACGGCGGCCGGGGTCAGGTCCACCACCAAGCGGCCGTGCTCGCGCAGCAGGGCGGCGTGGCGGCGGTGCGATCCGGCCGACGTGGCGTCGAACACGACCCCGACGTCGGTGAACTCCGCCATCGTCAGCAGCCCGTCGATCCCGTCGGCGGTGGTGGCCACGCCGAGCCGGCGTGCCCTGGCGAGGCCGTCGGAGTCCGGGTCGACTCCGACCATCGCCGTCATCCGCAGCGTCTCCGACAGCCGCAGCACTTTGATCATCAGGTCGGTGCCGATGTTTCCCGGCCCGATCACGGCCACCCCTGTCATGCTGTCTCCTCCGGGCTGAAGCAGGCCCGGACCGAGCCCATGCCGGAGATCCGAGCCTCGTAGGTCGCACCGGCGGTGACCGGCACCATCGGTCCGAGTGCCCCGGACAGCACGAGGTCACCGGCTGCCAGCGGAGTACCCGTGCCGGCCAGGGTCTGCGCGAGCCAGGCCACCGCGTGGACGGGGTTGCCGAGGCAGGCGGCGCCCGCCCCGACCGACAGCGGTTCACCGGCGTGTTCGAGCACCATCCCGGCCAGTCGGAGGTCGACGTCTGACAGCGAGCGGGGTTGGTTGCCAAGCACGAACAGTCCGGCGGAGGCGTTGTCGGCGACGGTGTCCACGATCGAGATGTCCCAGCCGGCGATCCTGGAGTCGACGATCTCGATGGCGGGCAGGACGTAGTCGGTGGCCCGGATCACATCGGCGGGTGTCACCTGCGGGAACGGCAGGTCGGCGCCGAGCACGAAGGCGACCTCGGCCTCCACCCGAGGTTGCAGCAGCCGACCGGTGTCGATCTCGGTGCCGTCCGGGACCGCCATGTCGGCGAACAGCACTCCGAAGTCGGGCTGGTAGACGCCGAATGCCCTTTGGACGGCCGACGATGTCAGGCCGATCTTCGCGCCGACCCGGCGGCGGCCTGCCGCCTCCCACTGGGCGACCTGTTCCTGCTGCACCCGGTAGGCGGTGTCGACGTCGCCGACCGGGAGGAGGTTGCCGCGCAGCGGCGCGACGGGGGTACGTGTCTCGTAGGCGGTCCGCAGGAGTCGGGCGGCCCGGGCGACATCACTCATGACAGATCCACGCAGACGTTGGTCAGTTCGGAGTAGAAGTTCAGGGAGTGGGTGCCGCCCTCACGGCCGAGACCGGAGGCTTTGGCCCCGCCGAACGGGGTCCGCAAGTCCCGCAGGAACCACGTGTTGACCCACACGATGCCGGTCTCCAGGCGGGTGCCGGCCCGGTGCGCGCGGCCCACGTCCCGGGTCCAGACGGTGGCAGCCAGGCCGTAGTCGCTATCGTTGGCCAGTTCGAACGCCTCGTCCTCGTCGTCGAACGGCGCCACGTGGCAGACCGGGCCGAAGACCTCTTCCCGGTTGACGCGGGCGTCGGGCCCCAGACCGGTCAGCACGGTCGGACGGACGTAGGCACCGCCGTCGCGGGCGTCTGCGAACGTCGGTATGTCTCCGCCGGTGAGCACCATGGCACCCTCGGTACGGGCCAGGTCGTAGTAGCCCAGCACCTTGTCCTGGTGGGCGTGGGAGATCAGCGGCATGTTCGCCGTCGCCTCGTCGGCGGGCCAGCCGAAGGTCAGCTCGGCGGCGCGGGCGGCCAACCGGGTCACGAACTCGTCGAACACCGGTCGCTGCACGAGCAGTCGTTCGGTGCACAGGCACACCTGGCCGCCGTTGGTGAACGAGGAGCGCACCGAGCCCTCGATGGCGGCATCGAGGTCGGCGTCGGCGAAGACCAGGCCGGCGTTCTTGCCGCCCAACTCGAAGGAGACCGCCTTCACGCCGTCGGCCGCAGCCCGCATGATCGCCTGTCCGGTGGCCGACTCGCCGGTGAAGGTGATGGCGTCGACGTCCGGATGCTGGGTCAGGAATTCCCCCGCCGAGTCCGGTCCGAAACCGTGCACGACGTTGAAGACACCGTCGGGCACGCCGGCCGCCGCCATCACCTCGGCCAGCAGGGTTGCCGACGACGGCGTCTCCTCCGACGGTTTGACCACCACCGTGTTGCCGCAGGCGAGGGCCGGGGCGACCTTCCAGGTCAGCAGCAGCAGGGGCAGGTTCCAGGGCACGATCACCGCGACGACGCCGACCGGCTTGCGCACGGCGTAGTTCAGGGCGCGTCCGCCGGTGGGGGTCGGGGTCGTGAAGGATTCCGTCGGGGTGGTCGACACGATCTCGGCGAACGCGCGGAAGTTCGCCGCGCCGCGGGGGATGTCGAGGGTGCGGGCCTGGGAGATGGACTTGCCGGTGTCACCTACCTCCGCCGCCACCAGGTCGTCGAAGCGACGTTCCAGTTCGTCGGCGACCCGGTAGAGCACTGCGGCCCTCTCCCGCTCCCCCATCCGGCCCCAGGGTCCGCGCAGCGCCGAGCGGGCGGCGGCCACCGCGCCGTCCACGGTGGATCGGTCGGCCTCGGTGACGTAGCGGATGGTCTCGCCGGTGACCGGGGAGACCTTGTCGAAGTGCGTGCCGGACGTGTCGAACACGCCGTCGACGAAGTTCGGCAGGACGCTCGGCTCGCCGGCTGGTCGGCCGGCGAGCAGACTCGGGGACCAGAGCCCGTCGGTCATCAGGCGTGCCTTTCGGTCAGGGCGTGGTGGGCGCGGAGTCGTGGGTTTCGGCGGTCCCGGTGTCGGCGACCAAGGCGACCACGGCGGCGTCGACGGTGGACTCACCGGCCACCGAGGCGGCTGCCTCGTCGGTGACGACCAGCACGGTGGTGCCGACGCCGACGTTGAGCGGGTCGACGGCGACCAGTTCGGGGCCGTCGGGCCGGACCCGGACCCGGACGAGGCGTCGGCCCTGGAGTGAGGGCAGGATGCGGTCCGCCCACACTTTGCCGACGACCTCGCCGAGCACCATCAGGCTTCTCCGCGCAGGCCGGTCATGACCTCGCGGATCCGGGCGGTTTCAGGGTTGTCGAGCAGCGCCGCGGTGGTCGGGTGCGGTTTCGGGTAGACCTGCGAGCTGCGCAGGTCACCGTGGGCGCGGATGGCGGCCTCACCGGCGGCGACCGCCTGCCGGACGGCGGCGAGGGTGCCGCGTACGGCGACGGCGAGGTAGCCGCTGGTGACCCGTTCGACGCCGACGCAGCGTACGTCGGCGGTCTTGATCATGGCTTCGATGCCCGCAGAGAGGGCGACGACGCCGCGGGTCTCGACGATTCCGATGGCGATGTCGGAGGACATGTCTGGATCTCCTTACCGGCTGTCAGTTGCCGACGAGTTGGGGGTCGGCCGCCAACGCGCTGACGGCGTCGCAGGGGCTGGCGAAGACGATCGAGCGCACCGAACGGCTCTTGGCGCGGGCGGTCTCCTCGCCGATGTCGACGGCCTCCTCGACGGTGGCGAGGTCGCCGCGTACGGCGACGGCGATGATGCCGCCGCCGAGCCGGACGACCTTGGTGACCTCGACCTCGGTGGCCTTCACCATCGCGTCGACGGCGTCGAAGATGGGGGTGAAGCCCTCGGCTTCGACGAAGCCCACGGCTGTGTTCCGCATGCTGTCTCCTCTAGTGGTGGTCTGGCAGGTTCCAGGACAGGACGGCGCCACCGGTGCCCCAGATCGGGCCGTAGGCGTGCAGGTGTGCCGGGCCGCCGCTCGCCCCGGCGCCCGCGGCGAAGGCCAGTGCCCGGAACTGGCTGTCGGCCTGGGCCTGTCGGGCGAACTCCTCGCGGACGGCGAGAGCATCGTCTATCTTGCCGGCGGTGAGCAGGTCGAGGATCCGGGTGTTCCACTGCTCGTGGGCGGGTGCGCCGATACGGTCCTGGTCGGGTTCGATCCACTGTTGGATGAGCCCGGAGGACATCCCGGTCACCACGACGACGGCGGCACGGAGTCCGGCGTCGCGGGCGGCGGCGGCACCGGCGCGTCCGACGGCGGCGAGGGTGTCGGCGTCGGCGTAGAGGTTGCAGGAGACCTGTGCCCAGCGCAGTCTGCGCTCCGGGTCGAGCAGGGCGGAGGTGACGATGGTGCCGGTGTCGATCGGGAATCCGTCGTAGCGGGTCCGTCGGGCCTGGAGTCCGTCGGACTGCACGCGGGCGGCCCAGCGTTCGGTGAAGTCGACGTCGAAGCGGAGGTCGTAGTCGAGCAGGCCGTAGTCGTAGGCGTACCAGTTCTCGTCGACGTGCTGGCCGCGCGGGTTGGGGTCGCACTGGAACTGGTGTCCCAGCACGGTGAACCACTGGGTGGACAGCAGCAGCACCACGTCGGGTTCGAGTCGGCGCAGCCGGGTGCCCACGTCGCGGGCGGCGGCGGCCAGGGCCGACCAGCTCGGTGCGGGGTGCTCGGCGAGCAGGTGTGGCATGCCGGGCAGCAGTGCTCCGGCGACGATTCCGGTCCGGTCAGCCATGGTGGTTCCCCTCGGGTACCCATTCAACGACCGCGTTGCCGGTGCCGATGATCGTGCCGTAGCCGAGGACGTCACCGGCGACCTTGGGCCAGCCCATCGCGGCGAGCATCCAGGTGAGGCTGCCGGCCTTGGTCTCGCTGGCGGTGGCCTCGATGTGTTCGGGGATGAGTTCGCGCAGCGGTGCGGTCGGTCCGCGTCGGATCGCTTCGAGCAGTTTCATGTCCCACCGGTACTGGTGGTTGTTGTAGGGGTGTTCCCGTTCCATGTCCTCGGGCAGTTCCGGTTCCTCGTGCCAGTGCAGGTGGGACAGGGAGTTGGAGGCGAGCAGGACGGCGCGGCGGCCGGTGGCCTCGACGGCCCGTCGGGTGGCTTCGCCGAGGACCTCCATCTCCTCCAGGGAGGCGTCGGAGTAGAAGTACGGGTTGTTGTTGGCCGAGAGGGAGACCACCGGGATGTCCCAGGCCGGGTTCGCCAGGTGCAGGGCGCCGATGGTGGCGTAGTCGACGCGGACTCGGGGGTCGTGCAGGGTGCGGGTGACCAGGCCGAGCCCGTTGGCCTCCTCGGCGATGGCCTCGCCGAGCTCCACGTCGGTGCGGAAGTCGTAGTGGTAGCGGAACAGGTGCGGGAAGATCGGTTCGACCGAGGTGCCGCGCGGGTTCGGTACGCAGTTGACGTGGTGACCGACCATCGTGATCCAGTGCGGGGCGTGCACGATGAGCACGTCGGGCTTGTGGACCTCGCGGATGCGTGTGCGCAGGCGCTCGTAGGCCCAGCGCAGCGTCTCCCAGCCGCCGGTGGACCGTGGTTCGTTCTGCGGTGGGTTCTCGGCGTAGATCAGGTGTGGTGGGTGTGGGCTGAGGCAGCCGGCGGCGATGCCGCACCGCCGCGTCGGGGCGGACGGTTGCGGGGTGCGTGGGGCGGTGGTGGCACCGCCGCGGGCCGGTGCGACCGGTACCCGGAAGACCTTGCTCATGAGCGTCCTTCCCCGTGGAGTACCCGCACGTGGGAGCGGTCGTGTGGGGCGGCGCCGAGGATCTGCAGCCCGTCGTCGTCGACGGCGAGTTCGTCGGCGGCCAGGGCGGTGTCGTGTCGGATCCAGGCCCGCAGCGGGGCGGGATGTCCGCCGTGGACCTCGACGAGGGTGTCCTCGGCCAGGCCGCTGTCGGGGGCGACGTAGGCCAGGCGTCGCTGTCCGCGCTGTCCGGTGTAGGCCGGCTGGGTGGTGACGGTGGTGCGCAGCCAGCGTCGCTGGTCGCGGAGCCGCTGGCGGGTGGCGGCGGTCGCGGTGGGGTCGACGCGGCCGGCGGGGTCGAGTTCGACGCCGTAGCGCTGTCGTGCCTCGGCGGCGCTCAGGTACTCCTGGCTGACGTCGTCGGCGACGTGTTCGGGCAGCCGATCCAGCGGGTCGCCCCAGCCGCCGCCGCCGGCCGACTCCATGACCAGCAGGTCTCCGGCGCGCATCGGGAAGCCGGCCACCTTGCCGGGGGTGGCGAAGTCGACGCGTTCGCCGTCGGGGCGCCGGATGTGGGTCACGGTGGGTGCGCCCGGGCCGCCGTGCCGAAGGCCGTAGGGCGGGACGGTGGTGCGGTCGGTCTGCACCGAGTACGCGCCGCCGCTGGCCAGCAGGCGGGTCTCTCGGCGGCTGCCCAGTCCGCCCCGCCGGGCACCGTCGCCACTGGAGCCGGTGCGCAGCTCGCAGGCCTCGACGAGGATCGGGATCTCGGTCTCCAGTCGTTCGACGGACTGGATGGTGGAAATGTCGCCCAGGTCGACGGGGTTCATGGCGCTGGGGCCGTCGGACTCCAGGAATCCCCCGTTGCCGCCGGCCGGGTAGTCGTAGTAGAGGTATGGCCGGCCGGTGTGTTCGTCGACGCCACCGATGAGGTTCTGGAAGGTGGTGCCGAACTGGTCGGCGGCGATGAGGTCGGGTGCGACCTGGCTGAGTGCGGCCATCACGGCCGATATGACGCGTTTGCGGACCTCGCTGTGGGCGTTGGCCGGGGCCGGGTAGCTGACGTGCACGACCGTGCCGGGTTCGGTGTGCACCCGCAGGGGCCGGAACGCGCCGTGGTTGACCAGGCCGCCGGGGTCCAGGGCGGACTTGACTGCGATGAAGACGCCGGCGACGGTCATCGCCCGCGAGGAGTTGACCACGGCGGCGACCTGGGTGGACGAGCCACGGAAGTCGGCCTCGATCTCGTCGCCGTCGACGGTGAGCGCGCAGCGGACGATGGCGGCGTCGTAGTGCCCGTCGGTGTAGAGGTCGAGGTAGTCCTCGTAGCGGTAGGTGCCGTCGGGCAGGGCCTGGATCATGGTGCGCAGGCGGTGCTCGGTGCGGTCCATGTTGGCGGCGACGGATTCCAGGATCAGGCCGGTGCCGTGCCGGGCGACGAGTTCGCGCAGACGGCGTTCGGCGGTGTGGCAGGCGGCGATGCTGGATTCAAGGTCACCACGGCGTTCCTCGGCCATCCGGACGTTGGCGAAGACGATGTCGAACGCGGCGCGGTTGGGTCGTCCCTGCTCGATGAGCTTGATCGGGGGGATCCGCAGCCCCTCCTGAAGGATCTCGGTGGCCTGGCCGGAGACGCTGCCCGGGGTCATGCCGCCGATGTCGGCCCAGTGCATGCGCACGCAGGGGAACAGGAAGAGTTCTCCGTCGACGAAGACCGGGCTGATCAGGGTGACGTCGTTCAGGTGGCTGCCACCGCGGTAGGGGTCGTTGACGATGTAGAGGTCACCGGGGCGCATCTCGTCGGCGAAGTCGGCGAAGATCTCGGCGACCGAGGCGGGCATGGCGATGACGTGGCCGGGCATGTCCCGGCCCTGGGCGACCATCTGTCCCTGGGGGTCGAACAGGGCGCAGGAGAAGTCCTGTGCGTCGGCGATCACCGGCGAGTGTGCGGTGCGGAAGATCGTTTGCCGCATCTCCCGGACGATCGAGATGAGACCTTCGGTGACGACTTCCAGGTCGATCGGGTTCACAGTCATGCGGATGCCTCACTGGTTCCGGCTCGATCCCGGTGGTGGGAGAACGGACCATCTGGGGTGGGCCACCGTGGGTGGGCCATCTCTTGGGGTGGACCATGATGCACTGGACCACAATGTGGTCCTAGGATTATATTATGAAACCTAGCAACCGAGAAGGTGGGAAGCAAGATGTCGTACGCCACTGACACCAGCCCGGACGACGGGCCGACGCCCCGGGAGTCCGGCACCCAGGCGCTCGACCGCGCCCTGAGCGTGCTGCTCGCCTTCCGTGGCACCGACGCCGAGCGCAAGGTCAGCGACGTCAGCCGCGAGCTCGGCCTACACAAGTCGACCGCCAGCCGGCTGTTCCGCGCGCTGGCCGACGCCGGCTTCCTGCACCGCAACGAGGACAACGGCAACTACCGGCTCGGGGTCACCGTCTTCGAGCTCGGCGCGCGCTACCTCGCCGGCCTGGACCTGCACACCCTCGCCCGTCCCCTGGTGCACCGGCTGGCCGAGGAGGAGGGCGAGAGCGTCAACCTGTCGGTCCTGGAGGACCTCGACGCGATCTCCATCCACGTCGTACAGGGCACCCGCAACCTGCAACTCGTCTCCCGGCTCGGCCGGCGCATCCCGCTGTGGTGCAGCGCCGCCGGCAAGGCCCTGCTGATCGACCAGGACGACGCCGCGCTGCGCGCCACGCTGGCCGACGCGCCGTTCACCGCGCTGACCGCCCACACGATCACCGACCTGGACACCTTCGTGTCCCGGATGGCGACCGTCCGGAAGCAGGGCTGGGCGCTCAACGACCAGGAGAGCGAGGAGGGACTGCGGGTCGTGGCCGCACCGGTGCGCGACCGCCACGGCCGGGTCACCGGCGCCGTCAGCGTCTCCGGTCCGATCTTCCGCCTCGACGAGGAACGGGTGACGCAACTGGCCGCCGCGGCCCGCCGCACCGCCGACGAGCTGTCCCGACAACTCGGGTACGGCTTCGGCGACGTCTGGGGCGACTGACCGGGTCAAAACCGCTCCTGGACGACGTCGGGCCGGATCCGTACGTGGAGCAGGGCCGGGCCGGTCGAGGGCAGCACCTCGTCGAAGGCCGCCCGCGCACTCGCCTCGTCGGTGACCGTCCACGCCGGCACCCCGAGCGCGCGGGCCACGGCCGCGAGGTCCCGCTCGGGGAAGCGGGCCAGTTCGGGGTCGACCCCACGCGGGGCGAGTTTGCGCACCTCCGCGCCGTACGCGGCGTCGTCCAGGAGGACCAGCAGCACCGGTGCGCCGACCCGGGCCAGGGTGTCCAGCTCGCCGAGACCGGTGAGCAGGCTGCCGTCGCCCTCGAAGGCGACCACCGGCCGGTCGGGACGGCCGACGGCGGCGCCCACCGCGAACGGCAGTCCGACGCCGATGCTGCCGAACTCCCACGGCGCGAGGAAGGACCGGTCGGTGGCGGCCGAGTCCAGCAGCAGGTTGGGCCAGCCACCGAAGTGACCGACGCCCACCACCGTGGTCCGCTCGCGCGGCAGCCGTTCGGCGCAGATCCGGATGAACGCCCGGGGGTCGATGCGGCCCGGCCGGGACTCGATGTCCAGTCCCGCGAACGCGTCGGCGCCCGCCAGGTCGGCGGCCAGGGCCGGGCTGCGCCAGTGCGGTCGGTCCACCGGTGCCAGCACCGCCGACACCGCCGCCGCCGTCTGCCCCGCGTCGCCCAGCACACCGGCCGTCACCGGCCAGCGGGCCCCGATCGCGGCCGGGTCGACGTCCACCGCGACCAGCACCGCGTCCGGGAAGAGCGCCCCGTGGTCGGCGGTCCACCGGTTGAGCCCGGCACCGAAGATGACCACCAGGTCCGCCCCGGCCAGGGTCCGCCGGGTCAGCGGCCGGGACAGCCCGCCGGCCACCCCGAGGTCGTACGGATGCCCGCGGAACAGACCGGCGGCCATCAGCGTGGTGGCGAGCAGGGCCCCGCTGCGGTCGGCGAGGTCCCGGATCGCGGCGGCGGCCGGTTCGGTGCCCCGGCCGGCGAGTAGCACCGGGCGGTGCGCGGTACGCAGCCGGTGCGCGAGCGCGTCGACGTCGGCGGGGTCCGGGTTGAGTGGTCGTGGCGCGCGGGGCACCATCGGCGCCGGGAGCGGCGGGTGCGGTGGGACCGGCTCGTCGGCCAGGTCGATCGGCACGTTCAGCACCACCGGGCCGGGCAGTTCGCGGGCGGCCCGGAACGCCACTGCGACGTCCCGGGTCGCGGTGCCGGCGGTGTGCACCGGGACGAAGGTGCCCGCCGTGGCCAGCGCGTACGGCTGCTGGTCGAAGTGCTGCACGTGCAGCGGGTCGCCGGGCGGCGTGTCGCCGGCGAGCAGGACCAGCGGGGTGCGGGCCTGCCGGGCGATGGTCAGCGCGGCGCCGGCCACCGCCAGTCCCGGCCCCTGGGTGACGGTGGCGACGCCGCAGCGACCGGTGGTGCGGGCGTACCCGTCGGCCATCATCACCGCGGCGTTCTCGTTGCGGGCCGCGACGAACCGGACGCCGTGCCGCTCGACCAGGTCGGCGACCAGGTACATGTTGGCGTCACCGAGCAGACCGAAGACGGTGTCGACGCCGTGCGCCACGACGGCGTCGGCGATCGCCTCGAACACCCTCACCGCGCGTCCCCGTCGAGGTAGCCGCCGGGCGGGCGCAACGCGACGCTCAGCGCGCCGAGGAAGGAGTCGTTGGCCGCCGCGTCGAAGCGGGGACCGGCCAGCCGGGCGGCACGCTTGGTCATCGTGCGGCCGACCATCGAGGTGGCCAGCAGCCGGTCGGTGATCGCGTCCACGGCGGCGGGCAGGTCGTCGGCGGCGACCACGCGGGTGACCAGGCGCAGGTCGAGCAGTTCGGCGGGTTCGACCCGTTCGCCGAGCAGCAGCCACCGCTTGGCCAGGTCGGCGCCGACCAGGTCGGCGAGGATCGCCATGCCGCTCCAGGTCAGCGGGATGCCGTAGGTCACCTCGGGGAAGGTGAAGAACGCGGTGTCGGCGGCCACCCGCAGGTCGCTGGCGAGCCCGATGACGGCGCCCGAGCCGATGGCCGGCCCGTTGAAGGCGGCGACCGTGGTCTGCTCCAGCCGGTACCAGCGTTCGACGAGGTCGGCGGTGCGCCGCTGGACGTGCATGGTGGTCTCGGGATCGAGGTCGGCCAGTTCACGCAGGTCGGTGCCGGCGCAGAACGCCGTGCCCTCGCCGGTGAGCACCACCACCTCCACCGTGCGGTCGCGTCCGAGTTCGTGCAGCACGTCCTCGAAGCGGGCGAGCATGTCGAGGTCGAAGCTGTTGCGTCGGGCGGGCCGGTGCAGGGTCACCTTGGCCAACCGGCCGGAGCGGTGCAGCAGGACGGACTGGTCAGTGGTCATGGTGACTCCGAGGTCAGGAGGGCACGGTCGACGAGCGCGGCGGCGTGGCCGACGTACGACAGCGGGTCGAGCAGCTCGGCCAGTTCCGGGCCGGGCAGGGCGGCGGCCACCTGCGGGTCGGCGCGCAGCACGTCGACGAACGGCCG
Organism: Micromonospora craniellae; assembly: GCF_014764405.1. Classification (NCBI taxonomy): domain Bacteria; kingdom Bacillati; phylum Actinomycetota; class Actinomycetes; order Micromonosporales; family Micromonosporaceae; genus Micromonospora; species Micromonospora craniellae. The sequence goes on from NZ_CP061725.1 coordinate 6,789,773, forward strand.
GTTCTGCGCCAGGCTGTCGCGGACGATCCGCATCACCAGGTGGTGGGCCTGCTCCCGGCCCAACGGGCCGGCGAGGCGGAGCATGATCGCCTCGGAGAGCACCAGCCCGCCGGTGAGGTCCAGGTTGGCGCGCATCCGGTCCGGGTCGACGCCGAGGTCGCCGAAGACCTCGACCAGCCGTTCCAGGGCACCGCCGATGAGAATGAAGCACTCCGGCAGCAGTTTCCACAGCGTCATGCCGACGCCCATGTCGCGGTCGTCCTGCGCGACCATGGTCTGCATCGCCAGCGGGACCTGGGCGCGCAGCGTGCCGGCGGCGGCGATCACCGCCTCGCAGCGGATCGGGTTGCGTTTGTGCGGCATGGTGCTGCTGCCGACCTGGGTGGCGCGCTGCGGTTCGTGGGCCTCGCCGACCTCGGTGCGGCCCAGGAAGTAGATCTCGCGGGCCAGTTTCTCGGCGCTGGAGGCGACCAGTCCGAGGACCATCAGGCACTCGGCGAACCGGTCCGAGGTGGCGTGCCACGGGGTGTCGGCGACGCCGAGGCCGAGTTCGTCGGCCACGGCCCGTTCCAGGGCGAACGCCTGCGGACCGTAGCCGGCCATGGTGCCGGCGGCGCCACCCATGCTGGTCACCAGCAGCCGTTCGCGCATCTGGACCAGGCGGGTGCGGTGCCGTTGCAGTTCGCTCTGCCACACCGCGCAGCGCAGGCCGAACGTGGTCGGCAGCGCCTGCTGGCCGTGGGTGCGGGCGGCCATCGGGGTGGCGCGGTGTCGCAGGGCCAGCCGGCGCAGGATGCGGACCAGTTCGTCGACCTGGCGGGAGACGATGTCCAGGCCAGCCCGGGCGCGCAGCACGAACCCGGTGTCCATCACGTCCTGAGTGGTGGCGCCGAGGTGGACGTAGCGGCCGGCATCCCCCTGGCAGGCGGCGGTCAGCGCCCGGACCAGTGGCACGAGCGGGTGCACGGTGTCGGCGGCGTCGGCGGCGAGCACCGTGGTGTCCAGCCGGTCGAGCCGGGCCGCGTCGGTGATCGCCTGGGCGGCGGACGACGGGATGATGCCGAGGCCGGCCTGGGCGCGGGCCAGGGCCGCCTCGACGTCGAGCCAGGACTGCATGAGTCGGCGGTCGTTGAACACGCCGCGCATCTCGGCGTTGCCGAAGAAGCTGGTGACGGTCAACGAGTCCAGGAAGCACGAGCCGAGCTGCATCAGCGTCGTTCCTCACCGGTGAGCAGGGCGAGCGCGGCGCGTCGGTCGACCTTGCCGGACGGCAGCAACGGCAGGTCCCCGACGGTACGGATCAGCGTCGGCACCTTGTGTCGGGCGAGTCGGGTGGCGGCCGTCCCGGTGAGCCGGTCGTGGTCGGGTTCGGTGCCCGGGGCGGCGACGACGAGGGCGGCGACTTCCTCGCCCCAGCGGGGTGACGGCAGGCCGAGTACGCACACCTGGGCGACGGCGGGGTCGTCGAGCAGGGCCGCCTCGACCTCGGCCGGGCTGATGTTCTCGCCGCCCCGGATGATCAGTTCCTTGACCCGGCCGGTGAGGGTGAGGATCCGGTCGGTGTCCAGCGCGCCCAGGTCGCCGGTGCGCAGCCAGCCGTCGGTGGTGATCGCGGCCTCGGTGGCGGTCGGGTCGTCGACGTACCCGGCCGTCACCGACTCGCCGCGGACCAGCAGCTCACCGGGCTGGCCGGCGGGCAGTTCGGTGCGGGTGCCGGGGGTGACGACGACGGCGCCCAGGTCCGCGACGATCCGGCCGACGGTGTCGCCGGGGCTGCCGCAGCTCCCGTCGCCGGGGTCGACGCTGATCGTCGGGCCGGCCTCGGTCTGTCCGTAGATCACGGCGATGCGGTCCAGGCCGAGGACCCGGCGGGTGCGGGCGAGCAGCGCCGGTGGGCACGGCGCGCCGCCGAGGAAGCCCACCCGTAGCGAGGACAGGTCGAAGCGGTCCGGTGCGGTCTCGACGGTGTCGGCGAGCATGGTGGCCATCGTCGGGACGGCCTGGAGCACGGTGCACCGGTGCCGGGCGATCTGGGTGAGCACCGGTTCGGAGCGGAAGCGGCTCACCGACACCCACAATGCTCCGGTGACCAGCGCCAGGACGGCGCCGCTGCCGAGTCCGGCCGCGTGGGCCAGAGGCAGCGGTGAGGCGATCCGGTCGGCGGCGCGGAGTCCGGCGGTGTCGGCGGTCCAGCGCGCGTTGGCGATCAGGTTGCGGGCGCTGAGCGCGACCATCTTGGCCGGGCCGGTGGAGCCGGAGGTGAACTGGATGTTCAGGGTGGCGTCCGGGTGGCCGGCGGGGGCGGGCGCGGTGCCGTCGCCGATCCCGGCCAGGTTGTCGCCGAGGATGTGCCAGCCGTACGGGCGGGCGGACGCGGGCAACGCACCGAGGGCCTGCGCGGCGGTGGCGGCGCCGTCGCGGTCGCGGATGTGGCGGGCGACGAAGAGTCGGCGGGGGCGGCTGCGGGCCAGTGCCGTGGTCAGTTCCGGGGCGCTCAGGCCGGGGTGCAGGGTCACCAGGGCGGCACCGCGCCATGCCGCGGCGGCCAGCAGGACCAGCCAGTCGAGGCTGTTCTCGGCCCACACCGCGATCCGGTCGCCACGGCCGACGTCGAGCGCGGCCAGCGTGGCCGCCCGCCGCCCGGCGAGGTCGGCGAACTCCCCCGCCGACACCGGCCGGTCCTGGTCGAAGGCGTACAGGGGGCGGTCCGGGTGCTGGGCGGCGTGGTCCAGGACGGTGGCGTCGAGGGCGTTGGTCACCGGATCACTCCTTGACGAGCAGCAGGTTTCCGTGGTTGTCGACGGTCGCGGTCCACCCGGTGCCGACCACGGTCGTGCTGCCGTTCTCCCGGATGACGGCCGGACCGGCGACCGTGCCGCCGGGGGCCAGGTCGGTACGGCGGTGGACGGTGGCGTCGACCCAGCCGTTCGCGCCGTAGACGCGGGTCGGTTCGGGCTGCGGGGTGGTGCCGGCCGGGGCCGTGAACCGTACGGCGGGTCGGGGGCCGTAGGCGGTCAGCCGGCAGTTGACGATCTCGGCCGGGTGACCGGAGCGGGCGTAGGCGTACCGCTCGGCGTAGGCGGCGTGGAAGGCCGCGACCAGTTCCTCGGCGGTGGCCGGTAGGTCCTCGACGGGGACGGCGAGGTCGAAGGACTGGCCCCGGAACCGCATGCCCACCGACAGGCCGAAGGTGACCTGGTCGGGTTCGACGCCGTCCTCGGCCTTGAGTTGGGCCCGCGCGGTGTCGCGCAGTTCGGCCACGACGGCGCGTACGGCACCGAGTCCGCTCTCGTCGGCCGGCACCAGCACGGTGCGGACGTAGTCGTGCCGGGCCTGGGCGGTGACGAAGCCGAGGGCGGAGAAGTTGCCCGGTACCGGTGGCACGAGGACCCGGCGGATGCCCAGGTCGTCGGCGAGCACGGTGGCGTGCATCGGGCCGGCGCCGCCGAAGGGCATCAGCACGAAGTCGCGGGGGTCGTGACCGCAGGCGACGGAGATCTCCTTGATCGCGCTGGTCATCTTGGCGGTGGCGATGGTGAGGATGCCGTGTGCCAGTTCCAGGTCGTCGAGACCGAACTCGGTTGCCAGGCGGTTCATGGCCGTCCGGGCGGCGGCGACGTCGAGGCGTACCTCGCCGCCGAGGCTCTCCTGGGGGTCGAGGTGACCGACGAGCAGGTGGGCGTCGGTGGTCGTCGGCTCGGTGCCGCCCCGGCCGTAGGCGGCGGGGCCGGGGGTGGAGCCGGCGCTGCGGGGGCCGATGCGCAGTTCGCCGCCGAGGTCACGCCAGGCGATCGAACCGCCACCAGCGCCGATCGTGTTGATCTCGACCTGGAAGGTGCGGTTCGGGTAGCCGGCGATCGTCCCGTCGTTGGTCATCAACGGGGTGCCGTTCTTGATCAGGCAGACGTCGGTGCTGGTGCCACCGATGTCGCAGGTGATCACGTTCGGGTAGCCGGCCAGGCCGGCGACGTGGACGCTGGCGGCGACACCGCCGGCCGGGCCGGACAGGGCCAGGTTGATCGGTAGCCGGCCGGCCTCCTCGGTGGACACCACGCCGCCGCTGCTGGTCATGATCGACAGCGGGTGGGCGTAGCCGCCCGCCGCGAGGGTGTCACCGAGTCCGCGCAGGTAGTCCGAGACGGTGGAGCGGACGCTGGCGTTGAGCACGGTGGTGGCGAAGCGCTCGTACTCGCCCTGCTCCGGCACCACCTCGGAGGAGATGGTGCAGACCAGGTCGGGATAGCGTTCGGCGAGGCGGGCGGCGGCGGCCCGCTCGTGGGCCGGGTTGCGGTAGGAGTGCAGCAGGCAGACGGCCACGGCCTTCGGCCCGGCGGCGGCCACCCGGTCCAGCACGCTGTCGAGGGCGGCGGTGTCCAGTGGCCGCACGACGCTGCCGTCGGCGCCGATGCGCTCGGGCAGGACGTGCCGCAGGCGACGGGGGGTCAGCGGGGGACGTCCCGCCTCCTTGACGCTGTAGAGCTGCGGCCGGTGCCCGAGTCCCATCTCCAGGACGTCGCGGAAGCCCTCGGTGGCGACCACGCTGACCGGCTCGCCGGAGCCTTCCAGCAGCGCGTTGGTGACCCGGGTGGTGCCGTGGACGAAGCGATCGACCTCGTCGAGGCGTACGCCGAGCTTGGCCAGCCCCTCGAAGATGGCCGCGGCCGGGTCGTCGGGCGTGGACAGGGTCTTGGCCTCGGCGAGCCGGGCGGTGGCCGGCTCGTACACGATGACGTCGGTGAAGGTGCCACCGATGTCGACGCCGATGCACAGCATGGCGAGCCTTTCGATAGTGGTGGGCGCGCTGGGTGCGGCGGCCGGCAGGGCACGCCGGGGTAGGTCAGAAGGTGACGCCGTACCGGCGCAGGGTCCTGCTGGTGACGGCCCGCAGGATCCAGTCGAAGAGGTAGCCGAGCAGGCCGAGGGTGATGATGCCGACGAAGACCCACTCGGTCTTGGCGTAGTTGCGGGCAGTCCAGATGAGCGATCCGAGGCCGCTCTGTGCCGCGACGATCTCGGCGGAGACGATCGTCAGGAAGGAGTTGCCCATGGCCAGCCGGGCGCCGGTCACCACGTGCGGCACGGTCGACGGCAGGACCACCGAGGCCAGGGTGCGTACCGCGTTGGCGCCGAGCGCGCGGGCCGCGCGCAGGCGGAGTTCGTCGACGGATAGGACGCCGGCCAGGGTGTTGAGCGCGACGATGAAGACGGTGGTGTAGAAGATCAGCGCGATCTTCGACGCCTCGCCCGGCCCGAGCCAGATGATCGCCAGGGTGACGAAGGCGATCGGCGGGACGAACCGGAAGAACTGAATGTACGGGTCCAGCATCAGCCGCAGCCACGGTACGCAGCCCATCAGCAGGCCGACCGGTACGCCGATGACGACACCGAGCGCCCAGCCGGTGAGGATCCGGGTCGACGAGGCGCTGATCGAGCTGGCCAGCGTGCCGTCCTGGATGAGTTCGACCGCGCCGCGCCAGGTGAGCAGCGGTGAGGGCAGGAAGAAGGCGGTGTAGTTGCGGCTGACCAGGTCCCAGATGACGACGCCGAGCAGCACCGACAGGGCCGACAGTCCGATCCGCTTCAGCCGGGGTCGGCTGGTGCGTCGGCGGGCCGGGCCGGTCGTGTCGCGGCTGGTCTTTTCCGGCACCGTGCGCAGGTCCACGCTCATCGTCGTGCCTTCCTGTCGGCGCCGTCGGGTATCGGGCGCTGCCGACCGTCGTGTCCGTCGTCGAGGCCCTGGGCCTGCAGGGTGCGGGCCACCTCGGCGCCGATGTCCTCGCGTAGTTCGCGAAAGAGTGCGGCGCTGGCCGGGTCGGTCAGGTCGCGGGGTCGGGGCAGGTCGCACGGGTAGACGTTCTTGATGGCCGCCGAGGGGCCGGCGGTCATGGTGACGATCCGGTCGCCGAGCAGGATCGCCTCGCCGATGTCGTGCGTGACGAACACGATGGTGGCGCCGGTCTCCCGCCAGATCCGGTCGAGTTCGACCTGCATGACCAGTCGGGTCTGGGCGTCCAGGGCGCCGAAGGGTTCGTCCATAAGCACGACCGACGGTTCGTTGGCCAGCACCCGGGCCAGTTGTGCGCGCTGGCGCATGCCGCCGGACAGTTGGCCGGGGAACCGGTCGGCGCTGTGGCTGAGGCCGACCATGGCCAGGTAGCGGTCGACGTCGGTGGCCCGCTGGGCCTTGGCGACGCCGCGCATGCGCGGGCCGAAGTCGACGTTCTGTCGGACCGTCAGCCACGGGAAGAGCGCTTCGGCGCTCTGGAACACCACGCCGCGGGAAACGTCGGGGCCGGTGACCCGCGCGTCCGCGCAGGTCACCTCCCCACCGACGGGTGTGACGAAGCCGGCGATCGCGTTGAGCAGTGTCGACTTGCCGCAGCCGCTGGGGCCGAGCAGGCAGACGAACTCCCCTGCGGCGATGTCCAGGTTCGCCTGGCGGACCGCTACGAAGTCGCCGAACCGGATGTCGACGTCGCTCACGGACACCGGGGAGCCCGTACGGTTCACGCCACTCCCCTGATCATGACGGTCGCCGGGTCGGCCTTCTGGCTGACGATGTTGCTGTCCTGCTGGAACTGGGCGATCTCCTGGTAGCGCTGGATGTCCTCGTCGGTGAAGTCGCGGACCTGGCACTGCACGCCTTCGAGGAGGGTCTGGGCCTCGGCGGCGGGCACCTTGATCGCGGTCTCGGTGACGGTGCCGGCCTTGGCGGGGTCGGCGGTGAGCTGCTCGCAGGCCTGGGCGATGGTGTCGACGACCTTCTTGGCCGTCTCCTTGTTCCCCTCGTACCAGGCGCCGTCGACGCCGATCACGAGGTTGTAGACGTATCCGATATCGCCGCTGGTCAGCAGGACCGTGCCGCCGTTGGCGACGCCACGCGAGGGCCACGGCTCCCACATGATGTAGCCATCGACGTCGCCTCGTTGCAGCAGAGCCGGCATCTCGGCGGGCGAGGCGTTGACGAACTCGACCGTGTCGCGGGCGATGTTGCGGCTGTCGAGCACCTTGTTGGTGGCGTACTCGTTCACCGTGCCGGGGACGACGCCGTACTTCTTGATACCGGCGACGTCGGTGATGCCGGAACGGGCGACGAGCTTGATGAAGCTGGGCGACTGGGAGAAGACCGCGAGTCCCTTGATGTCGCCCCGGGTCGCCCGGTTGAGCAGGCTCGATTCGGTGCTGGCGGTGACCTGGCCCTGCTTGGCCAGGATCGCGTCGAGCCCGCCGGTCCCCTCCTGGTACTGGGTGACGGTCACATCGAGCCCGGCCTGGTCGAAGAGGTTCTCCTGGTCGGCGAGGTAGATCGGGGAGTAGGCCGGGTCGACGCCGACGCCGAAGTTGACGGCGGGGGTGGGACCGGCGCTGTCGCCGCCGGACTCGCCGGCGGACTGGTTCTCGGAACACGCCGCCATGGCGACGGTCATCAGCAGGGCGGCGGCCGCAGCCGTTACGCGCATTCTCATGGCTACCCCAGACTCCATCGGCTCATATTGTGGTCTTAGTTTCTTAATATGGGACGCTACTGTGAAGCGCTTTACAACGTCAAGAGGATGCAAGCGACAGCCTCCCACCACAGACAGTAGCCAGAACCCGTTGGACGCCCTGTCGCGCTAACCGCCGATCGAGGAGATAGCGACCATGAAGTACCTGAACAATCCACTTGGTGCGACGAATCCGAAATCCCGGTCGAGGGTTCCACACGAGAAGGCCGTCACACACCGTGTCGACCGTTCCGCCGTGGACCGGCTCCTCTCCTCCGGCCGGCACGCGCCGACGACGACCGAGCGGACCTGGACCGTGACCGACACGCTCCTCTACGCCCTCGGTGTCGGCGCCGGCGCAACCGATCCCGCCGCCGAACTCCGGTTCACCACGGAGAACTCCACCGGGCACCCACACGCCGTACTCCCGAGCTTCGCCACCCTGCTCGCCGCCGAACCGCCGTACCTCGGCGAACCGGCCGTCGTCCGGCACGCCGGGGAGACCCTGACCCTGCACCGGCCGTTGCCACCCGCCGGCCGGGCCCGCACCACCGCCACCGTCACCGACGTGTACGACCAGACCAGCGGGGCCCTGGTCGAACACCGATCCGAGATCCACGACACCGACGGCGCGCACCTGGCCACCGTCGAGCGGGCCATGTTCGTCATCGGGACCGGCGGCTTCGGCGGACGACGCGCACCGCACACCCCCTGGCAGCGACCGGCGGAACGCCCCCACCACACCGCCCACCACCACACCCGCCCCGAACAGGCTCTGCTCTACCGCCTCAGCGGCGACCGCAACCCGCTGCACTCGGACCCGACGGTCGCCGACGCCGTCGGACTACCCGGACCCGTCCTGCACGGACTGTGCACCTTCGGTTTCGCCGCCCGGACCCTGCTGCGGACCGTCGCCGACGACGACCCTGACCGGATACGCCGGATCAGCGCCCGGTTCACCGCACCACTGTTCCCCGGGGACACCCTCACCGTGCTGGTGTGGCGCCGCCCGGATGGCGTCCTCTTCCAGGCCGTCGACGGCCGAGGCCGTCCGGTCCTCGACCGGGGCATGCTGGACCTGCACGGATGACCTCGACGCGGCCTCCGCCCGCTGGAGCGTGCGGCCGGACCGCTCCTACTCCCGCCAGCCGGTCAGCTCGATTCCCTTGCCCAGATCCACCCGGAAGCCCAGCGCGACCTCGCCACTCTCGCCCGGCGCGAGCGACAGCCGCCAGGTCAACTCACCCAGCTCCGTACGCTCGACCGGCGGTGGCACGACCGTCGTCTCCCGCACCACCACCGCCTCGTCGCGCGACACCGGGAGCTGATCACGCACCTCGACGGTCGCCGGGCGGGGCGTGTGGTTGCCGACGGTGATCCGGTACTCCACCTCCCGCCGTCGGGTCGACCCGAGGGTGGCCTTGGTCTCGGCACGACGGTGCAGCTTCCGCTCCACCCGCAGCCGGTCGTCCACCCCGAGCGCCAACTCGGTCTCCTCACCCGGCGCCCACATCGGCAGCCGGGTGGACGCGACGAAGTCGGCGTCGTGGAACACCGCGGCCTGGCCGGGGAGCAGCGTGTGCTCCGACGTGTTGCGTACCGTGGCCCGCAGGTGCGCCTCGGCGGCCCGGACCGGCGCGGTGACGTGGTCCAGCCGGGCCGGCAGCTCCAGCACGGCGATGGTGGCCCGGTGCGCGCTGCCGTCAGCCGGCACCGCCACGGGCCGGGCCGGCCGGTAGGTGGCCGCGCTGCGCCCCTGCTCGACCTCGGCGACGCTCTCCCGAATCATCTGCGGGGCCGGGGGCGCGGCACGGGCCGGGATGCCGGCCGGCGCCGCGCCGAACGCGGGCATCCCGGCCACCATGTCGGGCGTCGCACGTGGGGACGGCGGCCGGAACCGGTCGAGATACCAGGGCGACAGCTCGGGTACGCCGGTCGTCGCCCCCGGCCGGGCGGTGGACAGGTGGAGTTCGCACTCCGGCCAGTCCTCCCCGGTGCTCTGGCTGACCATCCCGAACCAGGTGACGGTCATGGTGTCGTCGACCAGCCGCAGATCGTAGGAGGGTTGCCAGCGGGCCCCCTCCACGAGGTAGGTCAGCTCCAGCTCGACATCGGCGTCGTCGGCCTCCACCGCCACGATCACCTCGACGGCCAGCCGGTCCGGCTGTTGTTTGCCGTGCGCGGCGTCGAGGTCGCGCCCGACCGCCGCCAGTTCCTCCCCCAGTTCGGTACGCCGACGGGCCAGCCCACGCCGTCGGGTACGCGAGTCGGCGAGTTGAGCGGCCACCGAATCGGTGAAGGTGGTCACGTCGCTCGGCGCGGCGTCGCCGGCGGCCAGTGCACGGGCGTACGTGCCACCGGCCCGCTCGGCCAGCCGGGTGAGGAACTCCCCGCGCTGCGCCTCGATCCCGTCCGTGTCGTCGATCTCGGCCAGTTCGTCGGCCAACTCGCGACGACGCTGCTCCAGCCCGACGACCTGCGCGTCGGTGCTGCGGGCCTGCCGCCACGTGGTCACGTCCACGCCGAGCACGGTGGCCGCGCCCCGGCCGCCGACCCGGACCGAGTCCCGCCGCAGGCCGAGCGGGAGCGGTGCGACGCGTACCCGGTGCTGGCCGGCCGCCAGTCGGGTGCCGCCGCGCCGGGTGACCCGGGCCCGGTCCGGATAGACGGTGACGCCGCCGATGGGGGCATCGATCTCCGCAGTGTCCACGGCGGCGAGGGTAGTCGAACCACGCTCGCATCTGTGGCCTGCGGCGCCACCGGTGCGGTTCCCGGGACGCCGGCGCGAACCACCGGCTCGGAACTCCGTAGCCTTGTCATGGTGGCATCTGCGCGGGAACGGATCAGGGCGGTTCTCGCCGGGACGGTCGACTACGAATCGGGGCTGGACGCGCTGACCGTGACACCGGCGGCCGAGGTCGACCCGGAGCTGGTGACCGCGAAGGACGAGGCGTGCGCACGGCTGTGGCGGGGCGGATGGCAGCCGGCCGAGTTGCACCGGGTGGTGGCCCGGCGTGGCGGGCCGCGTCAGGCCGATCTGGTGACCGACGCGGTCGCCGCGTACCTGCGACAGTTTCCCCGGGCCACGGTCGACGGGCGGTGGCGGGCGCAGGCGGACACCCTCGGGGCACGGGTCTGGTGGGCCGGCGACGCGACGTACGTCGACGGACTCGTGGCCCGTTGGCGGCTCGACCGGGTGGCCGTACTCGACCTGGTGTTGGGCCTGCTCGCCATCCTGTCCGCGCTTCCACCCATCGAGGTGCTCGTTCCCCCGCCCGGGTCCGCCGCCGCGCCGGTGGAGGGGTCGAGCACCGTCGGGTCGTCCCGGATCGACGCCCGGCTGCTGGATCGGGTACGCGCCCTGCTCGCCAAGGCGGAGTCGACGACCTTTCCGGCCGAGGCGCAGGCATACACCGCCAAGGCCCAGGAGTTGGTCACCCGGCACAGCCTGGACGAGGCGCTGCTGGCAGCCCGGGGCGCTGACGCGGCACCGGTGGTGCCGTACGCGCGTCGGATCGGCGTGGACCATCCGCACGACGGGGAGAAGGCGTCCCTGCTGGACGCCATCGCCCGGGCCAACCGCTGTCACACGGTCTCGTCACCGGAGCTGGCGTTCAGCACCGTCTTCGGTTTCGACACCGACATCGACGCGGTCGACCTGCTCTACACCTCGCTGCTGGTCCAGGCGCACCGGGCGATGGCCCGGTCCGAGCCGCCGGGCGGCAAGGCCGGTCGGAGCCGGTTGAAGGCGTACCGCCAGTCCTTCCTGGTGGCGTTCGCCGACCGGATCGGCGAACGGTTGGCTGACGCGGCGCAGCTCGCGTTGACGCAGGCCACCGACCGGGGTGACGGGGACGGGGGGACCGACTCAGCCGATCTGCTGCCGGTGCTCGCGGCCCGAGACGAGCAGATCCGCGAGACCATGCAGCGGGTCTTCCCCCACACGGTCCGGGCCCGGGCCATTCGGGTGGACAGCCGGGACGGCTGGGAGTCCGGTCGGCAGGCCGCTGACCGTGCCACGCTGCCGACCGGCACCACCCGGACCCGATAGTCCCGGCCCCGGCGAGGTCAGAGGTCGCACCCGGTGCACCTGCCGCCCGGCCAGGTCAGGCAGCGTGTTAGCGTACGGAAATGGAAACCGTAGTCGTTATCAGGTTGCCGCATGGCGGTCCCAGCGTCGACTGACCTGGTCTCACCGGAGCCCGCCACACGGAAGCGCCCGGCGCACGGCGCACGGGGCGCACGACAGGTGCCGCTGGGGCCACTCGTCGGACTGCTCGCCGCCGGACTGCTGGTCTCCTCGGTGGTGGTGATCGGCCTGGGCGCTGCCGTCATCCCCCCGTCGGCGACCGCGCGTTACCTGTGGGCGGGCGTCACCGGTGGCACGATCTCCGCCGACGAGGTGACCCGGTACCAGATCATCTGGCAGATCCGTACGCCCCGGGTGCTGCTGGCGGCCTGCGTGGGTGCCGGGCTCGGCGCGGTCGGGGTGGCCGTTCAGGCGCTGGTGCGCAACGCGCTCGCCGACCCGTACGTGTTGGGTGTCTCCTCCGGCGCGTCGGTAGGTGCGGTCGCCGTCACCGTCTCCGGTGGGCTCGCCGCCGCCGGCGTGTACGCAGTCTCCGCAGGCGCCTTCCTCGGCGCGATGGCGGCCACCGCGTTGGTGTTCCTGGCGTCCTGGAGCCGAGCCGGGCTCACCCCGCTACGACTCGTGCTCACCGGCGTGGTGATGTCGTTCGGTTTCCAGTCGCTGATGGCGATGATCGTGTACTTCTCGCCGGACAGCGAGGCCACCAGCATGCTGCTGTTCTGGTCGATGGGCGGCTTCGGGGCCGCCACCTGGGGGTCACTGCCCCCGGTCGTGGCCGTGGTGCTCGCCGGCATCGTCCTGCTGGCCCGGCAGGGCCGGACGCTGGACGTGATGACCTTCGGCGACGAGACCGCCGCCAGCCTCGGCGTGGACAGCACCCGTGCCCGCACCTTGCTGTTCGTCGTCACCTCGCTGATGACCGGGGCGACGGTGGCCGTGAGCGGCGCGATCGCCTTCGTCGGTCTGGTGCTGCCGCACCTGGTACGCATCCTGGTAGGGGCGACACACGCCCGGGTCATGCTGGTCACACCGCTGGTCGGCGCGCTGTTCATGGTCTGGGTCGACCTGCTCTCCCGCACCGTCGTCGCCCCCCGGGAACTGCCATTGGGTGTGATCACGGCGCTGGTGGGCGTTCCGGTGTTCATCGGACTGATGCGTCGCCGCGGCTATCTCTTCGGCGGTCGCTGATGACGGATCTGGTGATGGACGGCGTCACCGTGCACGCCGATGGGCATCCGCTGCTCCGGGCCCTGTCCCTGACCGTCGACGGTGGACAGGTCGTCGGTCTGGTCGGCCCGAACGGGTCCGGCAAGTCCACCGCGCTGAGGTGTGTCTACCGGGCATTGCGGCCGACCCGTGGCGCGGTACGCGTCGGAGGTACGGATCTGCGCGACATCGCCCGGCGGGACAGCGCCCGATCGGTGGCCGCCCTGACCCAGGACGGCGGGTCCGACCTCGACTTCACGGTGGCGGAGGTGGTTGCCCTCGGCCGCGCGCCTCACCTTGGCGGCAACCGGGCGTTGAGCCACCGCGAACGTGAGCTGTGCGAGCGGGCCATGAACCGGCTGGGCATCGCCCATCTCGCCGACCGTGGTGTGCTCAGCCTGTCGGGCGGGGAACGCCAGCGCGTCCTGGTGGCGCGGGCGCTCGTGCAGGAGCCGGAGATTCTGATCCTGGACGAGCCCACCAACCATCTCGACATCCGGCACCAGATCCACCTGCTGTCGATGCTGCGCGGATCGGGGCTGACCGTGCTCGTGGTCCTGCACGACCTGAACCTGGCCGCCGCGACGTGTGACCGCATCGCGGTCCTCTCCGGGGGCGCACTGGTCACCGTCGGCGCCCCCTGGAACGTGCTGACCGCCGAGCTGTTACGCGACGTGTTCGGGGTCGCCGCCACCGTGGTCGAGCATCCGCTCACCGGTCATCCACAACTGTTGTACGCGCTGCACCAAGAAACAGTCGAAGGAGTTCTCCACCCATGAAGGCCAGTCTCGACCGCCAGACCGGGCCGCTGCGTGCCACCGCTGCCGGCCTGACCGCCGCACTGCTCCTCAGCGCCTGCGGGGCGCAGGTGGAGGAGTCCACCGAGGCGCGCACGGTCACCGTGCCACGGTGTGGTGAGGACGTCAGGTACACCACGCCGCAGCGGGCGGTGGTCTACGAAGGCGGCAGCGCCGACAAGATGTTCACGCTCGGGCTCACCGAACACGTGCACGGTTACGTGATGCCGCCGGCGAACCCGCCGGTGACGGAGTCACCGTGGGCCGCCGAGTACGCCAAGGTCGAGTTCCTCGGTGACGACCTGCTCAACCGGGAACTGGTCGTCGACGCCAAGGCTGACTTCGTGGTGGCCGGTTGGAACTCCGGCTTCAGCGATTCGCGTGGCATCACTCCGGCGATCCTCGACGGTCTCGGCATCCAGAGCTTCATGCATGCCGAGTCGTGCTTCAACTATCCCGGCTTCCCGCAACGGCACACCCCGTTCGAGGGTCTGTACACCGACCTGGAGCGGTTGGGCAAGATCTTCGATGTGGAGGCCAGGGCCGCCGAGACGATCCGCGACATGCGCGAGCGTGTCGACGCGGTGCAGGCGAAGGCACCCGCCGAGCAGTTGCCCGTCTTCCTCTACGACTCCGGCACCGACCAGCCGTTCACCGCGGGCCGGCAGGTGCCGCCCACCGACATCATCACCTCCGCCGGCGCCCGCAACATCTTCGGTGACCTGGACGCCCGATGGACACAGGTCACCTGGGAGGCCGTCGTCCAGGGCCAACCGGAGATCATCGTCATCCTCGACTACAACGACAAGCCCGCCCAGGAGAAGATCGACTTTCTGAAGACCCTGCCTGCCACCAGCAAGCTGCCCGCCGTGGTCAACGACCGGTTCTTCGTCCTCGACTACAACGAGGGGATCTCCGGTCCGCGCAACATCGACGGGCTGGAGAAGTTCGGCGAGTACCTCCGCGGCGTCCGCCCCTGACGCCGTGCGAACCGCCTTCCGGCCCACGCCGCTGCCGCCCGAACGCAGGACGTTGCTGCGGGACTCCTCGTTCGTACGGCTGTGGGCCGGCACCACGGCGTCGGGCCTGGCCACCTGGGCACTGCCGTTCATCCTGGGCCTCGCCGTCCTCGACACCGACCTCGACGCGACAGGGCTGGGGATCGTCCTGGCCGCGCGTACCGTCGGATTCCTGGTCGCGGTGCCGCTCGGCGGTGTCCTCGCCGACCGGCACTCGCGCCGGGCCGTGGTGTTCTGGTCCGGCACCGCCGCCGCGCTGGCGACCCCACTCGTCGCGGCCGGTCTGGGCCGGTCGGTGGCCGTCATGGCAGGCGCCGCCGTCGTCGTCGGCGCCGGCCAGGGTGCGTGCCGGCCGGCGTTCCAGGCCCTCACGGCCGAGGTCGTCGCCGTCGACCGCCGGCAGTCGGCCAACGCCGCGATCACCTTCGCGGTACGGGTCACCACCCTGGTCGCGCCCGCCGCGACAGCGCTGCTCGCCGTGGTGACCACCGTCCCGGCCCTGCTCCTCGGCACGGCGGCGCTGTGGGTCATCGCCGCCGCGCTGCCGCCCGGCGGCACACGCCGACCGCCGTCGGTGGCCGGGAGGCACCGGTTCGTCACCGAGTTCCTCGACGGCGTCCGGGAGGCCCGCCGTCATCCCTGGTTCCTCGCCGGACTGGCCGCCCTCGCCGCCGTCATCGCCACCGGATACTCCGCCACCGGCGTCGCCCTTCCGCTGATCAGCCAGCAGCGTTACGGCAGCGTGGCGGTCCTGGCGGCAGCCATCACCGCGTACACGCTCGGCGCGCTCGGCGGTGCCCTGCTGATCTCCCGTTGGCAGCCCCGCAAGCCGGGCTTCACCGCCCTCGCCGGCCTGGCCTGCTACGGCTTCGCCCCGCTCAGCCTGCTGCTGCCGGCACACGCGTACGCGGTCGTCGCCGCGTACGCGCTGGCCGGGCTCGGCATCGAGTTGTTCAACGTGCCGTGGTTCACCGCGACTCAGCGGGAGATGGACCCGAAGGCGCTGGCACGGGTGTCCTCCCTGGACTTCCTCGTCTCCTACGGCCTGGCACCCGTCGGCCTCGCCCTGATAGCCCCGGCCATCACCACCGCCGGAGCCCCGGTCGTGCTCACCGTCTGCGCCGTCGTGTGTCTCGCGGCGCCGGCACTCGCCGCGTTCGCTCCCGGGGCCGCGCACTTCGCGTACGCCCGAGCAGGCCGTTGACCGCAGCGTCCGCGTCCCGGCAGCGATCCGGACGGGAGCGGAGGCGTCGCCGATGGGCGGCCAGCCGGGTCCGCTCGTCGGCCCGGGCCTGTTCGACCAGAGGCTCATTCAGTCGGGCGTCGGTCGTGGGACGATACGCCCGACGATGTCCACCGAACGACGGGGTGCAGGCGTGCGGGTCGTACTGGCGGAGGATCTTGCCCTGCTACGGGACGGCCTCCACCGGTTGCTGACGGCCTCCGGGTTCGACGTCATCGCCTGCGTGGACAACGGACCCGAGCTGAGAACGGTGCTGATCGAGCAGCGGCCCGATGTCGCCGTCGTCGACGTCCGGATGCCACCGAACCACGCCGATGACGGGCTGCGGGCGGCTATCGAGGCCCGTGCCGTGGTGCCGCGGCTGCCGGTGCTCGTGCTCTCGCAGTTCGTCGAGCCGCTCTACGCGCGTGAGCTGCTCGCCGACGGCGAAGGCGCGGTCGGCTATCTGCTCAAGGACCGGGTTCTCGACGTCGGGCAGTTCATCGAGGCCGTCCGGCGGGTGGCCGCAGGTGGCACCGCGATGGACCCGGAGGTGATCGCCGAGCTGCTGACCGGCCGGTCACGGGGACGGTCCCTCGACTTGCTGAGCCCACGGGAACGGGAAGTCCTCGGGCTGATGGCCGAAGGGCGGTCCAACAGTGCCATCGCCGCTCGGCTGTTCGTCTCCGAGAAGGCGGTGGCCAAGCACATCAACGGCATCTTCACCAAGCTCGGGCTGTACCTCTCGACCAGCGACAATCGTCGGGTGCTCGCCGTCCTCGCCTACCTCGACAGCTGACGTACTCCGACCGCGGAGCACCGGCGGGGCTACCGTCCGGCGCGGTCCACCGGTCTGTCCCGGACCGTCGGCGGCGACATCGGGAGCCCGGTGTCGGTTCCGCCGGGGAGCGGCTCCGCGACGATGGGCAACGCGATCGTCAGCGTGGTCCCACCGGTGGCCGGCTCGGCGATGGTCAGGGTGCCGTCGAATGCGGCGAGGCGCTGCCGTACGCCCTCCAGACCGCCGCCCGGTACGAGCACCGCGCCGCCCCGGCCGTCGTCGCCGACCTCCAGGAGCATCCGGTCGTTCTCCTGCCGGCCACGCACCCAGGCCCGGCTTGCGCCGCTGTGCTTGACCGTGTTGGCCAACGCCTCGGAGATCGTGAAATAGGCAGCCGCCTCGACCGGGTCGCTGAGCCGTCCCGGAAGGTCGAGGTCGACGTCGATCCGCAGGGGCATCCGCATCGCCAGGGACTCCACGGCACCGACCAGGCCACGGTCGCCGAGCACCGGCGGGCGGATGCCCTTGATGAGCGCGCGGAGCTCGGCGATCGCCTGTGCGTTGTGCGTCCGTGCCGCAGCCAGCAGTTGCCGTACGGCCGGATCGTCGCCGATCAGGTTCTCCACCATGCCGAGGCTCATACCGAGCGCGACCAGATGTGCCTGGGTGCCGTCGTGCAGGTCGCGTTCGATGCGCCGCAGTTCCTGTGCCTGCGCGTCGACGGCCTGGGTGCGGGTCGTGGCGAGCTGGTCGATGCGCTCGGCGAGCAGTAGCCGTCGGTCGGGACGAAGCATGGCCGCCGTCAGTTCGCCGTACCAGTGCATGAAGACCGGGGTGATCAGCCAGCAGAACCCCAGGTAGAAGAGCCCCCAGGGGATGCCGTTGGCGGCAGCACTGCCAGTGTCGTGGATCGTCGTGCCGAACGGGAAGTCCAGGCTCGCGCCGGCCGGCAGCGTGCTCCAGATCAGCGGCAGGACCAGACCGAGCACGCCGGCGAGAAAGGCCGCGACCGGCACCGACAACAACGCCACCCCGGCGGTCGTGTCCACGAGCAGCCAGCGTGCGTCGCGCCAGGTCGCCGGATCGCGGAGCGCGATGTTGAACCGGGCCCACCGCCCGGAGGCAGGCAGCGGACGGTACCGCCGTCCGACGACGATTCCCAGCTCCCGTGCCACGAAGAGGCGCCGGCTGTCCGCCATCGCCCGAGCGGCGAGGACCGCGCCGGTGAACAGCGGCAGGGTGACCCACAGCGCGGCGAGCGTCAGCGTGGTCAGCACCCAGGTCAGTACCAGTACCTCGACGAAGGCCAGCGCGATCAGGACGCATGCCCAGCCCAGCAGGCGGCGACGGGCAGCGAACGAGTGCGCCAGATGAGTTGCCATGGCGTTGATTATTCGCCCGTCCTGGCGCGGGGGAAGTGGACTTGGCTCCACCTTCGGTTCGGGACGTGACTCCAGTGCGGCGGTCGTCGGCGAGGGTGACCGCTACTTCCGGCACTGGTGACCTGCCCTCGCCGACCGGCAGTCTTCGACGCGTGGAAAGTGGCGCAGACGGTCGGTGGCCAGGGGTGACGGGATGACAGGGTCGATGAGATGACTCAGGTCGGATGGGCGCTGGCCAGCGTTCTTGACCTGGCCAGCCCGCCACCCGTCCGGCAAGACGTTCCAGAGCGGTCCAGTCACTGCTCCACCTCTCGCAGCAAGTCAAGGATCTTGGCGACCTGCTTCTCCAGGTCAGCGTCGATCTCGGCGACAGGGCGGGGTGGGACGTACTTGTAGAAGTGGCGGGTAAAGGGGATCTCGTAGCCGGATTTGTTCGAAGGAGTAGAAGCCGCTGTCGGCCAGCAGCACCATCCCCGACTCCACCACCGGGGTCAACTCTGCGGCCTGGGCGCGTTCTCCTGCGCCACACAGGCCCAACACCGCACCCACGACGGCACGGGTCGCACACTCGACGACGGCGGTCACCCGCACTTTCGGATACGCCGACGCTTTCGGCCCCGACCCCATCCGCCCGAAGTGTTCCACGTTCGCCGGAGTGTCTGCCACGTCGAAGGTGGTCCCGTCGATCGCCATCAACCGACGCCGGGCCAGCCACGCGCCCTTCGTGCCCGACGTGGCCACCGGCGCCGCCGCCCGATCGAAGAGTTCCCTCACCGGCGCCACACCGAGACGCTGCCGGGCCTGGCTGATCGCCGAACCCGTCGGGACCTGCCAGTCATCCGACCACGAGCCCATCGTCCGCAGGCTACCGACCAGCCGACGCATGACTTCCTCGGCAGACTCCTCGGCGTACAGGCCCATCGCGAGCACATACCGGATCATCACGTGCGCCGGCAACCGACGGCTCCGCTTCTCCCGACACCCCGTCCGGTTGATCACTTCCTCGATCAAATCCCGATGAAACCGAGCCGAGAGCACCCCCAACCCAACATGGTCGGTCAACCGGCCCAAGGGCTGCGTCTGCAACATCACGACCGGCACCATACCGGCGCCACACCGGCCCCACCCAGCCACCGCCAGCACCCCACGCTGACCTGCACCGATGCCTTATCTGAATGGCATTGGATCTTGACCATGCGGATCTGCTGCTCGGCGGTGTTGTTGTCGAACGGGGACCGCAGGTCGACCGCGAACCCAGGGCGTTCGCAAGGTAGTGAGATGACCGGATTGCCGATTGTGGGGTAGTCACGCCGGTTCCGGCGGGTACGTGAGAGAGCGCGGCCTTCTGGTGATCATTCAGGTGTCTAGACTGGATGATCGAGGAAGACCGCGCTCGTGGAAGCATCATCGTTGATCGGCGGGTTGTCCGCACGCCTGGGTGGCGTGTCGCCGTTGTCGGAGCGGGACACGCCGGGGTTGCTGCAGGTCCTTGCCGAGGTGCCGGACCCGCGTGATGCCCGGGGTCGGATCTATGCGCTGCCGGGGCTGCTCGCGATGGCGATTGCGGCGGTGCTCTCGGGATCCAGCCGGGTCGTGGAGATCGTCGAGTGGGCTGCGGATCTGCCGGACGTGGTGTGGGATCGTCTCGGCGCGGCCCGCGACGCCTTGACCGGGGCCCGGCGGGTGCCTGATGACGGCACGCTGGGCCGGGTGCTGGCCGGCATCGACGCCGACGCGTTGGATGCCGCGGTGTGTCGCTGGCTGCTCGGCCGGGCCGGTGTGACCGGGCGGGGTCGGCGGGTGATCGCCGTTGACGGCAAGACGCTGCGTGGCAGCGGCCCGGCCGGGTCTCAGGCGCACCTGCTGGCCGCGTTGGACCAGGCCGAGCAGATCGTCCTGGCGCAGATCGACGTTAATGGGAAGACGAATGAGATCAGCAGGTTCCAGCCGTTGCTCGACGGTCTGGACCTGGCCGGGGCGGTCATCACGGCGGACGCGCTGCAGTACGTATTCAGCTTGATATTGCCGGTTCCGGTAGCCATGGTCCGGTGGTGAAGAGTTGTTCGAGCACGTCGAGGGCGTCTTTGCCGTGTTTGGTGGCGGTGGACAGGTAGGACCGTAGGGTGGCGAAGTCGGCCAGGCCTTGCAGGGTGCGCCAGGTCGCGGAGATCTTCTGTTGGAGTTTGACCGGGCGGAGATCGCGTTCGGCCTGGTTGTTGGTGAAGGGCACGGCCAGATCGACGGTGAACCGTAGGATCATGTCGCGGTGGGCGGTGAAGCGTTCGACCAGCGTGCCGGCTCGTGACGGCTTGCCGTCACGATCGGGCGGGTTCTGCTGGCGGCCGTAAGCGAGGGCCCCGGCGTAACAGGCACGGATGTGACTGATCTCGTCGGCTGACAGTGCGTCCCGGCCCGCGGTGACGGCCTGCTCGGTCATCTTCTTGGCCATCAGCAGGGTTTGCGCCATCACCTCGGCCCACTGCTGGCCGGCCGGGTCGGACTCGTGCACGCCGCGCAGATCGCGGATCAGATGTGCTCCGCACCAGGCGTGATCGGCGTCGGCCAGGTGGCGGTAGGCGGCGTAGCCGTCACGCACGAGGGTGCCGGTGAACCCGGGCAGGACCTTCCCGGCGTCGATGTCGGCCTTGCTGCGGCCGCCGACGTGGAACAAGGTCAGCTCAGGGGTGCAGGCCACGTGCACGTACTTGAAGCCGCCGTCGACCCTTGCCGGGGTCTCATCGGCGTGCAGCACCTGCTGGACGTGCAGCAACGCGGCCGTGCGGGACACGAACGGCCCGAGCCTGCGGGCCGCCTCACCGACCACCTGGTGCACGAACCCGGTCGACACCCGCACCCCGAGCAGATCACCCAACAGCGCGGCGGCCCGGGCGAAGGGCAGGAACTGGACGGCCCGCGCGTAGACGACGGCGGCCTTGACACCGACGCCGTACTGCACCCGCCCGGACACCCCGCCGGGTGCCACCGGCTCGCTGACCTGCCCGCACCCGCCGCACTCAACCGCGACCAGTTGGTGCTCAACGACCACCGACCGCCGCTCGGGCAGCTCGATCACCTGCCGGCGCTGCCGCCCGTACTCACGCCCATCACCCAGCGGAGCCCCACAACCCGGATGGCCACACCGCTGTGGCCGGTGCTCGATGACCTCATCCGGATCCGCGACCAGTTCGAGGGTCCATCCCGGCGCTCCCGGCTGCTTGCCCCGCCGCCGCCCACTGCCTTTACCCGGCTGCCGGGCCGGACGGCCCGGACCGTCCGACGAGGGAGGCTTCGACGAGTTCGAGGAGTTCATCCCCAACCGGCGTTTCAGTTCAGCGTTCTCGGCTTCCAACCGATCAACCCGTTCCCGCAGCTCAACCAGCATCGCGACCAGATCCTCGTACGAGAGCGGGACCTGCGGGACGGACGACACCCCATGATCATGTCAGCCGATCGACCAGAGTGGACAACCGGCCCCCCACTCACCTCAAGCTGAATACGTACGCGCTGCACACCCAGCGCGAGCACAGGGCGGTTGCAAGTTCCCGGGTCGTGTGGCTGGTCGGGTGGTGACCGGTTGGGGTGTATAGCAGAGCAGGCACGAGCTTCGTGATCATTGTGGTGTCTAAGCCCGATGATCATGAGGTGGCTCGTGCCTGCCGTTGCATCTTCTCCCATCCCTGCGGTGCTGGTGAAACTGGGTCCGCTGGACACTGGCCGGATCGCTGACCCGCGCCCCTGCTTCGACGTGGTGCCGGACCCGCGTTCGCGGCGGGGCCGGTTGCACTCGCTGACCGCGGTCCTGCTGGTCTGCGCCTGCGCGGCTGTCTCGGGCGCGAGGAGCATCGACGAGTTCGCTGAGTGGGGTCAGCGGGCCACGAACGCGCTGCTGACAGTGATCGGGATCCGTGTCCATCTGTTGAGGTGGCGGCGCGCTCCGTCGTCGGCCACGATCGGCCGTGTGCTGGCCGCTGTTGACGGTGACGCCCTGGACCGGGCGGTCGGCGCTTACCTGGCAGACCGGCGCCGCGCCGCCACCGAGCCCGCCCAGGCGCCGTCGCTGTCCGCGCCCCGACGACGGCAGCAGAGTCGCTATGGAGACTCTGCTGCCGAATTCTGTTCAGGCGGCCAGGGCGTGGTCGAGGCGTTGGAGGTGGCTGATTCGGGCTGTTGGTAGGGGGTGTTCGGTCCACCAGGTGTGCAGGCGGGCGAGGTTGAGGGCGATCGCGGAGAACACGTGTTGGAGGCGGGTTTTCGCGAGGCCGCGGTAGCGGGCGTGGCGGATGCCGGTGATGTCGAGGGTCTGGTTGATGGTGGCTTCGACGCCGGCACGGAGCTTGTACTTGTCGGCCCAGTCCTGGCTGGTCTGCTGGGTGCGGGCTGTGCTGAGGGCGTGGTGCAGGTCGCGGGGGTAGAAGGTGAGCATGCGGCTGCCGCGTTTCGCGGTGGTGCATAGGGCTCGGGCGGGGCAGGGGCGGCAGGTGGTGCGGGTGAATCCGACCACGATGACCTCGGCGCCGCGTTGGGTGGCCGGGCTCCAGGAGCTGCTGGTGTGTCCTTGGGGGCAGGTGACCTGGCGGGTGTCGAAATCGATGGTGAAGGCGGTCTTGTCGTAGCCGGTGCCGGCGCGGGCCTGGGCGGACTGGTCAAGCAGGGCGGGGGTGACCAGGGTGACGCCGAAGGCCTGTGCGGTGGTGATGGTCTCGGCAGAGGGGTAGCCGGAGTCCAGGTAGTGCTCGGCGGGCAGCAGGTTGTGGCTGTGTAGTTGCTGGTGGATGGCGGTGGTGGTCTTCACGTCGGGGACGGTGGCCGCGGTGGTGGCCACGTTGACGATCAGGTTCGGGGCGGGCCGGTGGCCGCCGGGCGCAGTGGTGTTCGTGACGGCGTCGGTGTCGCAGGTTTCGCTCAGGTGGACCTTGTAGCCGTTCCAGAACAGGTCATCGCCCTTGGCGGCCCAGCGGGTGTCGAGGTCGTACGGAGAAGTGATCCGCGCTCTGGCGGGCGGGAGACCGTCCGTGTCCGCCTCCCGCCGCCGGATCACCTCCCGCCCTCGGCCGTCGGTGGTGATCAGGTAGTTCTGCACCAGCACGGTGCGCAGGGTCTGCACTGCGGGCAGCTCGGCCAGCCAGACCGGAGCTTCGGCAGCGAACACCGCGCGCAGCAGGGCGACGGCGTCGGCGCCGTAGACCTGGGTGAGCCGGTCCCGCTTGGCCTGCGAGGCGGGTAGCCGCCAGGAATCGATGCGCGGCCCGTATCGATACGCCCACTCGCCGACATCGATCACCGTGGGCAGCCAGCCCGGCGCGGCCACCGATAACGCCTCCAGGCAGGCCCGTACCGACTCGCCGGCCAACTCCAAGCGGTTGAGGTCACGCACCGCGCTGATCACGTGGGTGGAGTCGGTGCGCTGCCTGCCGCCCGCGGCGATCAGGCCCTTGCCGGTCAGCACGGCCAGCATCCGGGTGAAGACCTGTTCTTCCAGGCCGTGCTCGACCAGCCGGGTGCGGAACTTGCTCAACACGCTGGCGTCGAAGCCAGGATCGGTCAACTCCAGGCCGAGAGCGTACTTCCAGTCGATGGCCCGGGCGAGCATCTGCGCGGCCTGCCGATCGGTCAGGTTCTCCGTGTACTGCAAGGCGGTCACCAACGCCAACGCGCCCGGCGACTCGGCCGGAGCGCCCCGAACCCCGAACGCGGCAGCGAACTGCTCGTCGGTGAACACTTCACCCACATGATCACGGGCGGACATCGCCACGCTGCCGTTCGGGAAAGCTGCCCGAGCCACCAGCACCGTCTGATCCGGAACCTGAACCCACGACCGCGGCCGCATCGACACCCGTACACCCCATCCCCGCAGCCACCGACGGAAGGAACACGGCCACGAACAGAGATCATCACCCCGCAACCCGCCAGTCAGAACGATCCCAACGGCGTGTCACGAATTCGGCAGCAGAGTCGCCTACGCCTACAAAACACAACTCACCGTGACGAACAAGGCGCCCACCGCGACACCTGACCTCTGCAAGATCAGCCGTACTCACCTCTGCACTCCAACGAGTACCCCGACACCCCGCCCTTCTCGTGGGCGCCGTCCTTGCCGGGCAGGCAGTAGAACGCGTGGAAGCCGTAGTGGGAGCGGAACGCGACCCACCGCTGCGACTCGATTCGCCCGCGGCCGAACAGCACCTGTCGCACCGCCGGTTTCAAGTTGTCGTAGCGGATGTGCCGGGTCGGCACCCCGCCGAGAATCCGGAAGGCCTCGACGTGGCCCTCCATGAACGCTTCCTGGCCCTGCAAGGCGAACACCCGGTGGACCGCTTTACCGGAGTACGACATCCGCAGCGTGAACAGGTAACACTTCATCTGCGTGCCGGCCACGACGGCGAACGCCTCGGCGAAGTCGACCTCCGCCTCCTCACCTGGCGGGTGGATCTGCGGCACCATCCCGTCGAGGTGCCTGCGTCCCTCCCGCGTCTCGGCGAGGATCTGG
This sequence comes from Micromonospora craniellae, assembly GCF_014764405.1. Taxonomy (NCBI): domain Bacteria; kingdom Bacillati; phylum Actinomycetota; class Actinomycetes; order Micromonosporales; family Micromonosporaceae; genus Micromonospora; species Micromonospora craniellae. The sequence goes on from NZ_CP061725.1 coordinate 6,814,241, forward strand.
GGCCGACGCCGGGCCACGTAGTTGCGCACCGCCGAGTACGACGCGTCGGCGAAACCATGCTCGACGGCTAGACGCTGACAGATCCGCTCGATCGTGTGCCGCTGCTTGCGCGGCCCCACCAGGTCCGAGCGCAGCATCTCGTCCACGACGGCGAGCACCGGAGTCAACACAAGCGGCCGACCCCGCACCGGACGCTTACGCGGCGGCGGGACAGCCGACGCGAGCGCCGCCCGGACGGTGCGCCGCGACACATGGTGCCGACGCGCCAACTCCCGCTGCGACACCGACGGATCAGCCCGCCGATCAGCGCGAATGCGCTCGAAGATTACGACACGCGTGAGCAACTTGGCCTCCCGATATGACCGAGATCAAGCTAAGCTCACAGATATCGACAAGTCGAGCAAGGCGGGCATAACGCCCACTCCTGCGTGTCGAGGTCCGGTGTCATCAGGCCGGCGTTCTGCCCCTCGCTGGCCAGGCATGGATCAGTCGGTGGCTAGTCCTGTTCGGCGCGCGCCGCCCGTAGCGCGTGGAAGCGTCGGCGGGTGGGGCTGGCGAACGCGACAAGGCCGATGGCTAGCAGCGTGATGCTGATCGCCCAGGATGTCGGCTCGGTGTCGTGGCGAGCTGGCCAGTCCAATGCCGCGAGGCCAGAGCCGGTGCCGGCGGCGACCAGGCCGGTGGTGAACAGCGTGGTGGGAATCATCCAACCCATTGCGAGGCCGAAGGCCGCGGCACCGAGCAGGGAGTAGCCGAGCAGGCCGAGGTAGTTGCGTATAGCGCCGAGTTCGGTGATGTCTCCGATGATCGGTTGAGCTGACCATGCGACGAGCACGGTGCCGATCGAGACGACGGCGGTGAGGTAGAGAAGGTCGTAGAGGTCGATACGCCGCTCGGCGAGGTGCTCCAGCAGCGGCTGCGTCGACCATGCCGCGGTTGCGGTCAGGTAGGCGGTGATCGCGGGCAGAACCGCAGGCCATGGCAGCGGGATCGGCTGGCTAGCGCCGATGAACAGAGGCTGGCCTGAGAGCTCGCGGGAGACGACTGAGATAGCGGCTAGGGCCAGTAGCAGCGGCGCCGTGCGTCGGGACTTCAGCAGCAGACGAGGACCGCTCATGTGAACGACTGCGGCGTCAGGGAGCAGGTGCGGACCGCGTCGGCGTGCGTCGTGAGCCACTGCCGCTGGGCTTCCGGCGTCGAGTTGAAAAAGCGGGTCTTGGCTTCCTGATGAGCGGCGTCGCGTGGTGTGAACAATCGCTCATCGCCAGCGGCCCAAGCGACCAGCAGTTGGGCCATGGAGTGAGCTGTTCTGTCGCGTCGTGGTCCCTGGGCGCAGGCTTCGACACCGAGGGCGCCGACGGCGATGTCAACGCTGGCGCGGTCGTAGTGCTCAGCAGAGGGTGCGTCCAGGGCGTAGGCGATGGCACCAGGCGTAGGCCGGCCGCCCACTCCCCGGGGCCGCTGCTCTACCCGGCTGATCGAAAACGGCGTCGAGGACAGCCGTCGGCTGATCGCCTGTGCCCGCTCGTTGATCGGGTTGAGGCTAGTGGCGAAGGCGGGATGGACACACACCTGCGGTGAGCTGCCCGAACAAGACCAGACGATGTGGCGGTTCACATCGACGTAGCGGCCGTTCTCGCCGATCACGATCGCGGCGCCGCCGACGGCAAGGGCCAAGGCTGCTCCGAAGGACGGGATCACCACCCGAGCCGAGGACCGCACCTTGACGGCGACCAGCGCCAATGCCAGCACACCCACGCCGGTGAACCACAGCATCTGCCCCTGCATGGTTGGGGTGTGCGGTGTGCTGAACGGCAGAATGAGCTCGACGGTGAACGGGAACAACGCGTATCCGGTGCCGTATTGCCCCAGGTTCCAGGTGGCCGCCAGGTAGGTAATCAACGCGGCGGCGAACGGCGTCAATCTGCTCGGCAGTAGCACACCTACGGCGTAGGCGACCGCGACGGCGGCGGCGAGCCCGACCCCGGCCGACCCCAGCCACCACCAGAAGGGACCGCCCCACGTCGCGGCGGGTGCCGTGGCGAGCAGCGTCACCGCGGCGACCACGGCATACGCCCCCGAAGCGCATGCCACCAGCACTCCAGCCTCCACCAAGGGTGCCTGCGCCGGGTCGCGTCCGGCCAGCAGCCAGGCATGGCGTACTCCGCGGCGCTGAGACCTGCCTCCCGCCCATGCGGCGACGCCCACCGCCAGCGGCGCCATTAACATCGGCGCGCTCGTCACCGCACCGGTGGCATACGCCCAGACCGTGTCCGTCTCGAGCTGCGCACGGGACATGAACACGCCGACCCCTACCAGGACAGGCAGACTCCACAGACCTGGCCCGCGACGCAGCTCAACGCGGATCGGAGTCACGCCGATACCACCGGCTGCCGCAGCGCGGTGAGATAGCCGCGCTCCAGATCACTGTCCCCATCCACGTCCGGCCCGGCCATGGCCTCCAACCCGGCGACCGTCCCGGTGAACACCACCGCACCCTCGTTGAGCACGATGATCGTGTCCGCGACGTGCCGGGCGTCGTCCACGACGTGCGTACTGACCAGCACGGTGGCCGAGTCGGCGACCTTGCGCAGAACACGGCGTAGCTCGATACGCTGCTGCGGGTCGAGACCGGCCGCCGGCTCATCCAGGATGACCAACTCCGGCTCGTGCACGAGCGCCTGCGCGATGCCGGCCCGGCGAAGCAGCCCGCCCGACAAACTTCCCATCCTTGACCCGGCTCGATCGGACAAGCTCATCAACCCGAGCGCCTTATCAACCTTAGCCTCGATGTTCTGCTTCAGTGTCTTCTTTAGCCAGGCGGCGTAGGCGACGGACTCCCGAACGGTGTAGCCGGGATAGTGGGACACCACCTGCGGCAGAAAGCCGATCCGCGCCGCGACGGCCCGAAGACCGCCACGACGCAGAACGTCACGACCGAGAACATGAAGACTGCCCGCCTCCGGACGCTTAAGACCCACGATGGTGTGCAGCAGCGTCGACTTCCCCGCACCATTCGGCCCCAACAGGACCGTCACGCCGGTAGGGACGACGACATCGAGATTACGAAATACAATTCGCTTCCGGTATCGCTGCGCCAGTCCGTGCCCGATGATCGGGTCGTCCATCGCGAATCTCCCGACAACTTCAGATCAGCAGGTGGTCACCGTCAGTTTACCGGTGTCCTCGTAGGTCGGGTTCGATGTGAAGAACGAACGACCGTAGTACTTGGCGGTCCGACCGCCGTCGCAGCTGCTGGTACTGGCGTAGTAGTACGTACCCGTCCAGTAGTCGTCATAGGAGGAGACCACCGGGTCCGGCAACCCCGACACATCCCTCTTGATCTCGACACGGAACGTGCGAGTCACCGACGTCTGGCAATCCGCGTCGTTGTTCGCGTTCATGTAGCCGGAACTCTGGCTGAAGTAGGGATTGCCCTGGACGCAGCCCTGCGGGTTCGCCAGTGCCGGACTCGCCAGCGCGTAAACATTCAGGGCCACTCCGGGTGGTGGCCGTGAGTGGCTGTCTGTGATTGACGGGCTGGGTCGATCTTGACGGTGTGTCGATGCGCGGCCGGGTGCGATCGATGTGTTGTGATCGGTGGGTGCCGGGCTTGGAGGAGTTGTCGCGCGAGGAGTTGATCGGACTCACGCGACGGCTGATCGTTCAGGTGGAACAGTTGACCCAGGCGAACCGGGAGTTGACTGATCGGGTCGCGCGGTTGGAACGCCTGGTGTCGCGTAACAGTGGGAACTCGGGGATGCCGCCGTCGAAGGATGATGATCCGGGACGGACGCCGCCGGCGGAGGTGTCCACGCCGGTGCCGGCAGCCGGTGCTGGTAAGCGGTCGCGGGGTAAGCAGCGGGGTGCGCCGGGTGCGCAGCTGTCCTGGTCACCGTTTCCGGACGGCATTGTGGATCATTTTCCGGGCGGGCCGTGTGGATGCGGATCGGATCTGGCATCGGCGGCTGATCTGGGGGTTTACGCCTCGCATCAGCAGGTCGATGTGCCGGCGATGACGGCGACGGTCACCCAGCATGATCGGCACGCGGTGCGCTGCGGGTGCGGGGCGATGCACGTGGCGGCCCGCCCCGAGGGGGTGCCGGACGCAGGCGTCTCGTACGGGCCGAATCTTCAGGCGTGGTGCGTCTATCTGATGGTGGTGCACGCGATTCCGGTGGCCCGGTGCGCTGACCTGGTCGCCGCGTTGACCGGCTCGCGTCCGTCGGACGGGTTCGTCCACGCGTTGATCGGCCGGGCCGCGGCGGGGGTGGCCGAGTCGAACCGGATCATCCGCACGCTGATCGCCCTCGCGCATGTGGTCTCCTGCGACGAGACCCCGATCCGGGTCGGTGCCCGCAAGGTCAAGAAGTACCTTCTGGTCGCCTGCACCCGCCTCTACACCTGGTACCTGCTCGGTGACCGCAGCCTCGACACGTTCAAGGTGTTCGTCCTGCCGGACCTGACCGGGGTGGTCGTGCACGACCGTTACCAGAACTACGACGCGAAGATCTTCGCCCACCTGGTCCACCAACTCTGCGTAGCCCACCTGATCCGCGACTGTCAGGACGCCGCCGAGACCTACCCCGACGCGCACTGGCCGATCCAGATCCGCCAGGCGCTACAGGGACTCGTCCACGCCGCGAACCTCGCCCGCGCACAGAACCTGCCCGCGATCGGCGAACACATCGCCGGCCCGCTGATCGACGCCTACCGGCACGGCGTGCGGATCGGGCTCAAGGAGGTCGCCCGGGTGGACGGCCGTAAACAGCCGAAACACCGGGCACTGCTGGAAGACCTCCACGACCGAGAAGCCGACATCCTGCGATTCACCACCGACCTGCGCATCCCACCCACGTCGAACCAGGCCGAACGCGACCTACGGCCCGCGAAGACCCAGCAGAAGATCTCCGGACGGCTCACCAGCGAGAAGGTCACCGAACACCGCTACGCCATCCGCGGTTACGTCTCCACAGTGACCAAACACGGCGCGGATGTCATGACCGCCATCCGCGACGCCATCCTCGGCCGACCCTGGACACCACCCGCCTGGGCACCCGGCTAACCCACCACGAGCAACGACCGCCACCACCCATCACACACTGCCACCAACGGCTACGTCATGGAGTGGCCCTGAATGCTTACGCCAGCGCGACGGTAGACAGCCCCAGGGCGAGCGCCATCGCGGCCGCCATCGATCGCTTCATGCGATTCTCCGATCTGCGTTGCCTTGACGGACAGCACGCGCGCGGCTCGAAACATGACCAGTCGTCAACATGCAACCACTCTCAGTTGCAAGGGTCAATGCGGCTAGTGCCGCTACTCAGCTACCTCCAGAACGCGGAAGTCGCACATGTCCTGAAATGCCTACGAAACCTTCTCGCTGGCAGCGACACCCCTGTTCCAGCGATCTCGCCAGTACGTCTACCACAACTGCAGTGGCACCCGAACATCCTGCCGATCATGACGAGACGCCAACAAGTGGACCTCGAAGAAGATGCCGATCATACCCAGCACGGGACGAATCACCGACTATTCGCACGGCGGCGGTGGCGCCGAAACAACACGCTCACCTGGTGCCGGTTCGACCTGCCGAAATCAAACGCCCCAGCGGCGACCGGTATCGCACCCGCGAGGAACACCACCGGGTGTACCACGGTGGCCACCGCCGTCCACGCCGCGTAGAGCAGCAGGCCCGCCACGGCGAGGATCACCAACTGCCGCGCCGACATGCCGAACGCGATCCGATCAGGGCGCTCGATGTCGGCGGGTACCCGAGCCCGCATCGGGGCCTCGTCCGTGTGGCGGTTCACGGCTGATCACCTCTTGGTGTGGACGGGTGCCGCTGCGGCGCGGACGGTTGGACAGGCCGAGCCGGCGGCGGGGACGGAGGCCGTCCGGTGCGGACGGCGGACGGGTCCACCGGGGTCGCGCTGGTGGGTGCGGACGGCCTTGCCGGACGAGGCACGGACGGGCTGGGCGGGGACGGGGCCGCCGACCGGCGACCGTCCGGGGACGGCGGTACGGACGGGGACTGCGGACGGGGACGGGGTGTGCCGGTCGCCGTAGCTCGCCGGGCGGCGGTGCTCGCCGCTGGTGGGGTTCGCGCGGGCGTGCCGGCTGGTCGTGGGGTCAGGGTGACACGCCGCGCGGCTGTGGGCCGGGTAGCGGGCGTGGAGCCTCGTGGGGTGCTGCCCTGCGGCACCGGCCCGGACCCTCGACGTCCGGTCCGAGTGCCGGTTGTGGGGGTGGCCTGGGCTGCGGAGAACGCCGGCGTGACCGGGGCAGGTGGCCGGCGCGGCGCGCTCTGCGGCCCGGGTGCGGCCGAGAACGCCACCGCCGGTGCCGCACCGCTGCGCGCTGGTCTCGGTGTCGCCGTCGCGGTGTCGCTGAAGGCGATTCGGGTCGGTGGCGCGGCCGGGACTGGCGGGCTCGGCGGGGGCGGGGACGGGTGGGAGAACTGCACCGCCGGGGAGACGCCTGCGGACGGCGGGGACGGTGGCGTGGACGGGGCGGCCGGGTGGCTGAAGGTGGGCGCGGCGTTCGTCCCGGACGGCGCGGGCAACGGCGTGTGGGTGACCGGGGCGTGGCTGAACGCGGCCGGTCCCGGCGGGGACGGCGGTACCGGAGTCGGCCCCGGACGAGACGGACGCGGCGGACGGGACGGACGGGGGCTACCCGGCAGCGGACGGGGGCCGGACGGACGGGGAGTCGTCCGGGCGGCGGTCCGGGACGGGCTCGCGCCGCCCAGGATGCCGGCCGCCGCGCCGATCGTTTTGATCATCAGGAAGGCGTGGACGAGTTGCCCGATCAGTCCTCGGCCGTTGCGCTGCCCGAGCGGGCCGAGGACGAACTGTCGCATCCAGCCCGGCAGTTTGATCAGCAGCCACAGCATCGTCAGGCACACCATGACGCCGAGGAGCCCGTGCCCGGTCGCCGGCACACCCATCACAGTCGGTCCGGCAGGGGTGAGGAACACCTTGATGCTGGCCATGACGACGATGGCCTGGGCGATCTGCAGGCCGAGGCAGGCCAGGAAGCAGCGCCACCACAGGTGGGCCACACCCTCCGTGAGTGGACTGGCGTGGCAGATCAACGCCGCCGGGGCGACACCGAGGAGGATGATCAGGGCGGCGAGCCGGAGCACGAAGGTGAACTCCAGGACGAGGCACATCACGATCACGGCGATGACCAGCAACGCCAGCAAGAACCCCTGGCCTTGCAGGGCGTTGTCCACGACCTGCCGGATCGCCGTCGCGGCACTCGGGCCGTCGATCGTGTTACCAGCGATGGCCACGGTCAGCGCGTTGGTCAGCTCGATCGCCTTCTGCCCGATGATCAAGCTGCAATTCGCGAGGACCACGCCGACGGCGATGCGGGGTAGCACCTGCTTGAGGCCGTACTGCGTTTGCAACGTTTCCCGAGCGGTGACCAGGAACCCTCCGGCGACGATGAACAGCACGATGATGCCGTTGGCAACGATCAGGCTGGTTGTCCAGATCGCCTTCACGTGCTCGTTCACGGTGAGATCCGGGGTCGACAGCCACGATGCGCCGAGGGCTTCCATCACCGGCTGGAGGGCCTGCTCAGCGGCCCACACGACTAGGTCCACGACGGCCTTGCGGATCTGGCCGCCGACGTCGTACCAAGCCGGATCGTCATCAACTCCCTGAGACGGCGGGCCGGGAGTCGGGGCCGGGCCGGGCGCGGGTGCCGGCGTCGACGGTGACGGCTCGGCTCCTGGCGGGCGGACGCCCGGGTCGGGCACACCCGGCGCCGGTGTGCTGGGCGGACCAAGTGCCGGGCTCGGCTGCGCGAGCGCCGGCCCGGAGAAGGCGAGGGCCAGGCCGGCGAGAAGCATGACGCCGAGCCACAGCAGCACCGCCCGCCGGACGACAGGGTGGGGTCGGATCGAGAGGCTGTTCATCACGCCACCCACGCGCCGACGATGGTCACGAACAGCGGCGCAAGCAGCGCAAGGCCGTAGCCGATCGCGGCGGACCGCAACGCGAGTTTGGCCTTCTCGACCTCGCCCGGATCGCCGTTCGCAGCCAGGTAGCGCAGGCCGCCGACGGTCAGGAACAGCGTCGCGACCGCGACGAGGATGCTGACAAGCCAGGCACGGATCCGATTGGCGACCTGTTGGATCGACTCGGCGGCCAGCACCGCCGAGGTGGGCTCGGCCGCGTAGGCGGCGACGGGCACAGCGGCGAGGGCCACCGTCACCGCGGCGGCACCGAGCACCACCAGCCCGACGCGGACCGTTCGAGGGACGTGTCGACGCAGGCGAGGAACGGTCAGCCGTCCCCGCCTGCCCGCCCCGAGGCGGCGGGACGCCGCCATCTCGGGACGCGGGACAGGACGATGGTTCATGGGATCGGGCACCTCCAAGGACGCACGCCGAGGCAGCCCCAGGCAGGGGCGCGGGTGTGCGAATGGGCTTTGGCGAAGGCGGGACCGGGCGATACGAGGTGACCTACGGGTGCCGACCGGCGCGGCCGTCCTCCTCACCAGAAGCGGCGACAGGGCGGGAGCCGTGCGGGGTGTCAGCGCCGTCAACGGGTCCGGTCGAAACAAGGTCACCTGCGGAAAAGTCCCGCACTAGGGGATTACAAATCCGAGCCTCGGATTGGAAACCCGCAGCTCAGCCGCGCCGCTTCCAGGCGGCGGGACCGTCGAGGACCACCGTCGCGGTGGCCTCGTTGACCACGTCGGCGTACGGGTCGGACAGGTCGCCGGACTCGATTGCGGCCCGTAGCCGGGCGACAGCGGCGGTGCGCCGCTTGTAGAGGTTCCAGCGGGGCTGGCCGGTACGTTCGGCGTAGACGGTGAGGCTGACCTCTTCCAGGTAGGTCGCGCCGATCAGCTCGGCCTCCTGTGCGGTGATGACCTCGGCGGTGACCGCGCGGGCGAGGACGAGATCCGGGTGGCCGTACGGGGCCGGCGGCACCACCGAACTTGGGGCGTGGTTCGGCGCTCCGGACGAGGCGGGCTCCAGGTCCCGCAGCTCGGTGCGGGCCTTGGAGAACACGGCGGACAGCAGGTTTCCGACCACGCCCGGCTTGGCTACATCGACCGTGGCGAGAGCGCGTAGGAAGTGCTCGACGATGGCGGCCTGCACGTCGCCGGTGAACAGCTTGGCCAGCAGGTACGCCTTGAACCGTAGGCCCGGCAGCGCGACGCCGACGGCACCGGCACGCCACGCCGGGTCTCCGGTACGAGCACGGCCGACCAGCAGCCGCCACGCCGCGTCCCGGGCGGCGTAGCCGCAGGACGGGTGCATCAGGATCGCCGACAGCTCGGGCAGAGCGATGGCCCGGCGAGGCAGGCCGTGACCGAGGCTGCGGCCGTCCACCGACAGCGGGCTCGGTCCCTGCCCCATTAGCCGGAACCGGTACTCGATGTCGTTGAGCAACGTCTCGCCACGCGGCCCGACAGCCGGGCCGGTGGCAGGGGTACGACGGTCCATGGTGGTGCTCCCTCGTGATGACCGTTGCCGTCCGGCGGGATGCCGGTCGGCGCTGTGCCACCACGCCACCAGGACCGTTGAACAGATCATGAACAGCGGTGATCTTGTTCAAGGTGCATCGACGTGTGTTCAACCCCATCCTTGCCGACCCCGGTCAATGCGTCTCGGCATCAGCCGGACCACACCCCAAGCCAGGGTGCGCTACGCGTGTGGTCAGGCTGTTCAAGGGACGTCACCGCCCGTCGTAGTCCCTTCGAGACGGCACCCTTGAACACGCATCGCCCACGACGCAGCCGCAACAGGCTGCGAGGGGCTCCCGCAGGGGCGCACTGCATCTGATTGCGATCTTGTTCAAACCCCGAGGCGGTCAGCCGGGCTCGCGTTCAACCCGTCGATGGTCTTGTTCAACCTGTTGAGGATCTTGTTCATCCTGTCACCGGTCGCGTCGGCGATTCTTGCCGCTCGCGTGCTGCCGACAAGCTCACGCCTCGGATGCTCTGACCTGCGTGTTCAACCCGTTGAGGATCTTGTTCAACCGGGCGGCGGCGGGCAATGTACCCGTGGTCGGCGCGGAGCGCGGTTTCCAATCCGAGGCCCGGATTTGTAATCCCCTAGGCCGTGTGTCATAAGTGCCCGTGGCCCTGCTGTGAGGTGATCGGCTGGGTGTGTCGGTGATCGATATGCGGTGAGGTCTCCGGTAGATGGGTTATCGACCAAGACAACCATCTGCACGGAGACCTCGTGGCCAGCGTAGTGGTGACGAGGCGGCACGACCTGACCGACGCGCAGTGGGCGGTGCTGGAGCCGTTGCTGCCCGGGCGGAAGAAGCCGGGTCGGCCGCCGAAGTGGAGCAAGCGGCAGCTCATTGACGGGATCAGGTGGCGGGTCCGTACGGGTGCGCCGTGGCGGGACGTGCCGGACTGCTATGGGCACTGGCGCACGGTGTACGGGCTGTACCGGCGCTGGCAGCGGGCGGGGGTGTGGGCGGGGATCCTGGCCGGGTTGCAGGGTAGGGCCGACGCGCTCGGGTTGATCTCCTGGGACGTGAGTGTGGACTCCACGATCGTGCGGGCGCATCAGCACGCCGCCGGCGCCCGCCGGGGCAGTCACACGCAGGTCGAGCCGCCGGGCGGCAGCAGCGCCGCCGAGCCGGCGGATCACGCGCTGGGCCGGTCCCGGGGCGGTCTGACGACCAAGCTGCACCTGGCCTGCGAGCAGGGCCGCATGGTGCTGGCGTTCGTCATCACCGGTGGGCAGCGCGGCGACAGCCCGCAGTTCACCACTGTGCTGGACCGCATCCGGGTGCCTCGTCTCGGTGTCGGGCGGCCCCGGTGTCGGCCGCAGCGGGTCCTGGCGGACAAGGCGTACAGCAGCAAGGCCAACCGCGGCTACCTGCGGCGCCGTGGTATCGGCTGTGTCATCCCGGTCAAGGCCGACCAGGCCGCGAACCGTCGTAAGAAGGGCTCGGCGGGTGGCCGGCCACCCGCCTTCGACCCCAGCGCATACCGGCAGCGTCACGCCGTGGAGTGCGGCATCAGCCTGCTCAAACAGCACCGTGCCGTGGCTACCCGCTACGACAAACTCGCAGTGCGCTACGAAGCCACCGCCACCATCAGCATGATCGACAACTGGCTCCGGCGCCTCGAACGGCACTTATGACACACGACCTAGACGAGTAGTTCCGAAGTCAGGGGTCGATGTCTGGGCATGAAGAGAGGGCATCCAAGATCATGGTGTGACGCAAGACCTGGATACCCTCTTGACCGCACTGTACGTGAAGATCGACGACAGCATCCGCACCCCCCGGTGGCGGGGACGGCCGCCGCTACTGACCGACTCCGAACTGGTATGCCTCGCGGTGGCGCAGGTCCTGCTCGGTGCCCGCTCTGAGGCGCACTGGATCCGCTACGCCCGTATCCACCTGCGCCCCTGGTTTCCCTACCTGCCGCAGCGGCCGGGCTACAACAAACGGCTCCGCGCTGCCCTGCCGCTGATCAAAAAGGTCATCCGGGACCTGGCCCGCGACAGTGACTTCTGGTTCGACCACCACTGGATCGTCGACTCCACCCCCATCCCGTGCGGCATGTCCCGCCCCACCGCCCAGCGCTCAGACCTCGCCGGCTGGGCCGGATACGGCTACTGCGCCTCCCATTCCCGCTTCTTCTGGGGACTCCGGCTCTACCTGGTCTGCACCCCGACCGGGATGCCGATCCTGTGGGCCCTCGCGAACCCGAAGATCGGCGAGCGAGAGGTCCTCGCCGCGATGCTGGACGTCGAGGCCGGCGTGGTGGCAGAGCACGACAGGATCCTGCTGATCAGCGACAAGGGATTCGCCTCCAAGCCATTCGAGCGGCAGTTGGCCGAGCAGGGCATCGAACTGCTGCGCCCGTCCCGCAAGAAGGAGAAGGCCCGCTACGGCGAGCCGATGCTCAAGAAGGTCCGCCAGTTGATCGAGTCGGTCAACGACACCCTCAAAGGCCAGCTTGACCTGGAACAACACGGCGGACGAACCTTCGACGGTGTGGCCGTCCGGGTCGCCCAACGCCTCCTCGCCATGACCGCGGCGATCTGGCACAACAACAAGACCGGCGCACCCGTCACCCGGTCACTGATCGCCTACGACCACTGACCGCAATTCGGAACAACTCGTCTAGTGTCAGCGCTCGTCGGCGGACGTGGCCCACACGCCCATGCCGAAGCCCCGCTCCACCGCCCCCGGTGACCTGCCTCAGCCGGCACCGGTCGGGCTGCTCCTTCCCCGTACCCGCGTCCTACGCACGTCCGATCCGGGGGTGCCGGATTGGCACGGGTTGTCCCCGAGCCAGCTCGCCTACCTCATCCGCCGCTACACCGCCGTGGGTGGCGTCGTGCTCGACCTCGACGCGCACCCCGCCGCCAGCGCCGCGACCGTCTACCTGCGCCGGGTACCGGCCCGGCTGATCACCGACCGCCACAGCCCGCGCGTGCAGTTCCGAGCGTCCCCGCCCGGACACCGCAACCGTCGCGCGGCACGCCGCACCGGCGCGTGCGTCGACCTGATCCTGGCGACGCTGCCGCAACAGGACCAGTCCCTCGACGCCAGCAGCGCGGCCACGACGATGCGGACCTGGCTGCCTCTGCTGCGCCCCGGCGGGTTCCTGCTCGTCGGCCTCACCGCCCCGCCGCCTTCACCGGGTGAGGTCAGCTACCGTGCCACGGTCATCGCCGCCGCCCGAACCGCCGGCCTCTTCTACCACCAGCGCATCCCCGCCATCCTCGCCCCGGTGCCCGAACACGAGCCCCGCACCGCCCCCGAACACCCCGGCGAGGCCGACGACGGCAGGCGTCTGCTCGACGGCCGGCACCTCCCGACCTTCCGGGACTTGCTCGCGTTCGGCACCACCGCCAGCGGTGAGGAGACCACCCGTGTCTGAGCCTCGTCCGCCGTCGCACACCGCTGGCCCCCACGACTTCGAACCACCGCATTCCGGTGTGTCGTCCGACCTGGCTGCCCGGCTCGCCGAGGGCTACCTCGGTGCCGTCTGGCTCACCGGCCAGCACCCGTCGCGTGACCTACGGCGCGGCCGATACACCCCCGAGTCGTTGACCCACCCCGGCAAGATGCTGCCCACCATCCCCCGGTACGCCATCCGCACCTACACCCACCCGGGCGACGTGGTGCTCGACCCCATGGCCGGCATCGGCACCACCGTCATCGAGGCCATGCACCTCGGCCGGCACGGCGTCGGGGTCGAGTACAAAGCCGAATGGGTTGCCAAGGCAGCGGACAACATCCGCCACACCCTCCATGCCGGGGCACCGGGACGGGGCGAGATCTACCGCGGGGACTCCACCGCGCTGCCGGCACTGTTGCCGGCGAGCCTGCACGGGCAGGTCTCCCTGGTGATCACGTCACCGCCGTACGGGCCGTCCACCCACGGCCACGTCCGCACCCCTGGCCCGAGACGCGGCAAGGTCCGCAAGCTCCACCACAAGTACGGCGGCGGGGACAACCTCGCCTACCGCAGCCACGGCCAACTCGCTGACAGGTTCACCGCGATCCTCGCCGGCTGCCGGACCATGCTGCGCCCTGGTGGACACGTCGTCGTCACCGCCCGCCCGTACCGCCGACACGGCGAACTCATCGACATCCCCGGCATGGTCGCCGCCTCCGGCATCAACGCCGGCCTCCAACTCGTCGAGGAATGCATCGCCCTCATCTGCGGCGTCCACGAAGGCGTGATCATCCCCCGCGCGTCGTTTTTCCAGCAGAAGAACACCCGCGACGCCATCGCCGAAGGCGACCCGCAATGGCTTTTGCAGCACGAAGACGTGGTGGTCCTTCGCCGCCCGACTGGCCAGGGAAAGATCCCCGATGGCCGCTAGCCAGCCCGGCGCCGAGGCGGGCAACAGCAGACAGCGTCGAGCGTCGACCACGCCCGGCGGCGAGCCGCAGGCTCGCGTGGGCGGAAAGTCCGCAGAGGTCACGCCCGCCCGCAGCGTCGAGCCGGACGTGCAGTGCGGCGTCACCGTACTCGACGGTGACGCCGGTAGGCGGCTGGCAGTGCGGCAAGCCGAGGTGATCCTCGACGTGCTGACGTGGCTTCACGGCCAGCGGCACGGGCTTCCGCCCTCCTGACCGGTCATCGTCCCGGTCCTCGCTGTGCGCGCGAACCGGCCGCCGTAGCGGCGGTCTTGATCCCTTCACCGAGTTGAGCGGTGATCGACGCCTACGGGCCGACCGCCAGCACCGGCGGTCGGCCCGTGGCCTGACCAGACGCCAACCAGCCGCAGGAGGAACCCGTGTACGCCGTCATCCGCGACGCCGGCCGCATCGTCGTCTACGCCCCCTATGACACACCGGTCGTCGCACCGAACGACGGGGCGGCCACCGTCACCGTCTGCCCACCGGTTGCCGCCGACCACACCACCGGCACCCTGGCCCACCCCTACCAGTACGCCGCCCGGCCAGCCCTCGCCGCCGTCCCCGTACGCGCCCCCGCCACCGCCTCGGTGACCGATCTCAACACCCCCACCATCGCGGGACGCGGCCACCCCCACAGTCACCGCCGGTTCGTCGTCGGCCCCTTCACCGGACCCGACCGCGCCGAGCAGCGGCGGCACGCCCCGGTCAACCGGTTCGCCGAGAACGGGGCGAACCGCCACGTCCTCGCACTGACCGCCCCCACCACCACCGGGACCGCCACTCGGACCAGTGGAGTCGACGCATGAACACCCACCCCGCACCGGCGCTTCCCCGTGTGGCGTTCTACGGCCGGACCGCCGACACCAGCAACCTCGCCACGGCGGCCCTCGTGCTCGGCGGCCAGTACCGGCAGTGCCTCATGGTGCTACCAGACGGCGCGATCACGGCCGTGTTCTACGACTTCGGCACCCGGCCCCGCTACCGGCAGGCACCAGCCAACCTGTCCCTGTCCGATGAGCGAGAAGTCGGGCGCGACGGCGGTCTGGATGCCCTGCTCACCGAGGCCAACCGACCCGAACGCCGATTCGACTTCGTGATCAGCACCGACGTCTACCGCCTGTCCCGCCGACACGCACCGGTCTCCACGATCATGCATGCGCTCGCGGTCGCGGACATCGAGTTCCTCATCGCACCCGAGATCCGCGACGGCCACCGGCTGCCGATCGCGCCGTGGCACCTGCGCAGCGTCGCCTACCTCGACGTACTGACCCGCCTACACGACCAGCAGCAGAAACACCGCACTCCCATCGACCGCAGGAGGTAAGCATCGATGGACCCCACGGTGACTCCCCACAGCACCGCCGCCCAACTGGCAGCGATCTCCCACGCCTTCAACAACCACGTCCTCGGCACGGACAGGCCCCAACTCATCGAGTCCTGCCTCCGACTCGTCACCCCACCCACGACGAACCAGCCGGCCCGCGTCCAAGGCACGGCGCATCCCGCAGCAGCAGAACTCGCGGACTTCGCGGTCGGGCTGACCGTCGACCTCTCCCGCCTGCCGTCGCCGCTCATCCGGCGCATCCTCGACGCGTTCGCCATCGACCTCCACCGCCCCTCGAAGGGCGCCAGCACACGCCTCACGATCACCGTAAGCGCCATCCTTCGAGCCCACGAACTGCCCAGATCGGCCCTCTGTCTGGAAGTCCCCGATGACTGGCCAGCCCTGACGCCGCCAGCCGCGCAGGCGCTCCTACGCCTCCTGGTCCACACCGCGCAACGCCGCGACACCACCCCTACCCAGCACGGAGCATGATGTGACCACCCTGCCCTTCGCGTTCCTCGGCCGCTGTTCCACCGAGGACCAGCAAGACCCCGAATCCTCCCGAGGCTGGCAGCGCAACCGCGCCACGGCCCTGA
The DNA here is from genome assembly GCF_014764405.1 of Micromonospora craniellae. Taxonomy (NCBI): domain Bacteria; kingdom Bacillati; phylum Actinomycetota; class Actinomycetes; order Micromonosporales; family Micromonosporaceae; genus Micromonospora; species Micromonospora craniellae. The sequence goes on from NZ_CP061725.1 coordinate 6,830,035, forward strand.
TCGAACCGCACGGCGGAATCATCGTCACCGAGTTCTTCGACATCGGGCAAAGCCGATCACTGCCCTGGCAGCGTCGACCCGAGGCCAACGCCCTCCTCCAGGCACTGCGTGACCCGAATCGCGGATTCACCGCCGTCGTCATCGGCGAACCCCACCGCGCCTTCTACGGCAACCAGTTCGGGCTCACCTTCCCCCTGTTCACCCACTACGGCGTAGCCCTGTGGGTACCCGAGGTCGGCGGCCCACTCGACCCCGACAACGAAGCCCACGACCTGGTGATGTCGGTCTTCGGCGGCATGAGCAAAGGCGAACGGAACCGAATCAAGGTACGCGTCCGCACCGCCATGGCAGCACAAACCAAACTCGAAGGCCGCTTCCTCGGCGGACGCCCACCGTACGGCTACCGCCTGATCGACCTCGGCCCGCACCCCAACCCCGGCAAGGCAGCCGACGGCAAGCGGCTACACGGGCTCGCTCTGGACGACAACACCGCCCCGGTCGTCGTCCGGATCTTCGCCGAGTTCCTCGCCGGCAACGGCCTCTACGTCATCGCAGAAGGACTCACCGCCGACGGCATCCCCTGCCCCTCGGCCTACGACCGGGCACGCAACCCACACCGCTCCGGCATCGCCTGGTCCAAAAGCGCCATCCGAGTCATCCTCACCAACCCCCGCTACACCGGCCGACAGGTCTGGAACCGGCAACGCACCGACGAGATCCTGCTCGACGTCAACGACGTCGCCATGGGCCACACCAGCGTCATGCGCTGGAACCCACAACAGCAGTGGGTCACGTCCAACGACGAAGCCCACCCCGCGATCATCGACCCCGAGACCTTCGACGCCGCGCAGGCGCTCCTGCGCCGCCGAGGTCGTGGTCCCGGCGGTGAACACAAGAAGCACCGCGCCCGCCACATCTACCTACTCAAGGGCACCCTGTACTGCGCCCTATGCAACCGGAAGATGCAGGGCCAGCGATCCAACGGCGAGGCGTACTACCGATGCCGCTACGCCCAGGAATACGCCCTCGCCAACAAGATCAACCACCCGCGCAACGTCTACCTCCGCGAACGTGACCTCATCGGGCCGCTCGACGCCGCACTCGCCCAAGCGTTCGCCCCACATCGCATCGCCGACACCATCACCGCACTGGCCGAGCACCAGAAAGCCCCCGACATCGACCACGAGGCCGACCGCGCCCGCACCCAACTCGCCGAATGCGACACCAAACTCACCCGCCACAAGGCAGCCCTCGAAGCCGGAGCCGACCCCACCGTCGTCACACGATGGATCGCCGAGGTCGAAACCGAACGCCGCTCCATCCTGGCCGTGCTCAACCGAGCCCGACCTCAGCAGGCGCACCACCACCTGACACGACAGCAGATAAGCGACCTTGTCACCGCGCTGGGCGACATCGTCACCGTGCTACGAGAGGCCGACCCCACCGACCGCGCCGAGGTGTACCGGCAGATCGGGCTACGCCTGACCTACGACCCCGGAAAACAGAAAGTCCGCGTACAGGCACAGCCTGTAGCGGACTTTCATGGGGAAATGGTTGGTGTCCGAGGGGGGATTCGGCCACAGACACCCAGCACACCTGCCGGAAACAGGTGTTCATGCGTTGCACAGTAGAGTCCAACGCCCAGGCGGTCAATCAGAGGCTGGGGCGGCTACCGCAGGCTCATTCGAAGAGTTCGCGGATGACTCCCATGGCCCGTGGTGAAATCACCTCGTCTGGGTAGAAGTCACTGCACAGGCGTACGGCGTCGTCCACCGACTCGACGCCGGCCAGCGCCGCCAAGGTACGGAGATCGTCCACGTCGCGGGCCCGCGCCGCGAGTGCTTTCATCGCGAAGATGTGCTCCGGCGAAGCCGCCATGACGCGCAGCCCGGGATGGTCGAAGACCCGCCGTCGGCCCGGATCGGTCTTGCCGGAGACGTAGACGCTGGCTTGCTCATTGAGCCACCAGGGCGGCAGTCCCAGGTCGTCGGCCACCGCACGGGCCTCGTCGACAACGACGCCGTGCGGGACGAACATCGCATCGACATCTCGGGTCACCCGCTTCGCGTCATAGGCCAGCGCCATCGCGGCACCACCCACCACGAAGATGTCAGCCACGACGCCACGGCGGACGAGCCGCTCGCCCAAACGGGTGAACGCACGCTCAAGTTCCGCGCGCCCCATCAGGACGCCGTCCGACCCGCTCACGCCGCCGCCAAATCATGCACCGACACATACACACCATGTTTCCGAAACGCCGCCGGCGCCCATGCCAAAGCATCAGCGCGGTGAATGGCCAGCTCGGCCGGGAACCAGGCCCGACGCAGCACCCGAGTCTCGACCCACGCCGGCGGAGCAAGATCCGCCTGCGCGAGCAGATGCTCCGCGAGCGCTGCCAACAGCGCATCCCACCGCACGTCCCCGGTGGGCCCGGGCTCATCCTGCAACAGACCTACCCTGGCGTCGGCTGGCTCCCACCGATACTCCTCCAGGAACTCCCACACCAGCTTCCAACGGATCCGATCGCTGTCCGCAGCCGCCAGATGGGTCGCCAACACCACCAGGCTCATCGGTTCGTAGCCGGTACCCACCGCGCACCTCACCTCCGAACCCCAAGGCATAACCGGATGCAGCCTATCGCCTCCCCCGCTGGCGAGCCCCGCAACGCCCCGCGCCATCGACCATGTCTGGTCCTGCACCGCGATCAGCCCGTAGTAACCCCGACGGCGAGCGGGACAGCGCCGGCGCGTGGCCGAATCTGCCGGACCCGCGGCCGGCAGGCGCATCCCCAACACCGGACCGTCCGCGTCGACTTCGACCGGCAGGCTCGGCTGTGGCAACACCGGCAACGCCGCCGAAGCCCCAGAAGCCGCCCTCACAGTCTTCGGCGGCACCATGTTTGACCGCTCCGGAGATTAATCGCGCCACACGCCGGCAGGCGGCACTGCCCAGCTCTACTCATCGCGGAGATACTGCGGTGGCGGCACGTGTTCCGGCCCCCACGGGCCACCTACCCCGCCCCGTCAAGGCAGCGGCGGCCCGCAGGGTCGGCCCGGCTTGCGGACCGACCCAGCGCACGATCGTCTAGACCTGCCTCACCTGCCGTCCGCGTTCCGAGGCCATTCCGCAGCCTCAGGGAGCGTGTCGAAGATGCGGTCCATGGAGTAGGGCTCGTACGTCGTCTCGGACTCGGCGATCTTGTCCCAGTCGGAGTCGGTGAACTGGAACATCCACAGGGCGTCCATCTCGAAGTCACCGTACCCCTCGGGAAGGTGCTCGAACTCCTGCTTCCTAGCGTTGACGTCGAGGCCGGTGCGCGTCATATGGCCCTCGAGGTGAGAGCGGGCAGCCTCGTCGAGCATCAGCAGCTCAGCGATGGTATGCGGCACCGGCGTCACCCCCCGGGCCAGCAGGGCGCACAGGTCGATGCAGGTCTGCGCGAGCCGAACAAAGAAATCTGGCGGCTGCGCGATCAACGAAGGCGGAAAACCGACTGCGGGACCTTGGTTCCCCCACATGAGGCCTTCCGCCTGATCGAGAAGGACCTCCGCTGTTCCACTCAACGACTGGTAGAGCGCGGCGGCCCAGCGGGGGCCGACACCCCAGAATCCGCATGGGCAAGGGTCGTCTTCCTCGTCTAGTCTCTGCGTCAGGCAGCGGCACGATCCGCCGGGGCCACACTGGTTGTTGCCGGCGTCATCGCCTCGAAGTTCAGCGTGAGGTGGACAGCCGTCGCAGTCGTCGCACCCATCGGCAGGACACTGCGCGACGGGAAACAGCCGAGCCCAATCGATGTCGCTACCGTCCCCCGGCAGGTCGGGGACGTCGAGTTCGCTCACGAACCAGGTGGCAAGGAACTGCCGTTCGTCGGTGTCATCGACGCGCTGTTGGGCTGCTTGCTTGAGCCCAGCTCCGACGCTTGCGGGCAAGCTGAGCCAGAGGCCGGAAAAATCTTCGAGACCCCTATCCGGGGAATTCAGCATGTTGCAGATGGCGACCGCCTCGTACGGCCAATCCAGCGTACGTATTCAGCTTGATATTGCCGGTTCCGGTAGCCATGGTCCGGTGGTGAAGAGTTGTTCGAGCACGTCGAGGGCGTCTTTGCCGTGTTTGGTGGCGGTGGACAGGTAGGACCGTAGGGTGGCGAAGTCGGCCAGGCCTTGCAGGGTGCGCCAGGTCGCGGAGATCTTCTGTTGGAGTTTGACCGGGCGGAGATCGCGTTCGGCCTGGTTGTTGGTGAAGGGCACGGCCAGATCGACGGTGAACCGTAGGATCATGTCGCGGTGGGCGGTGAAGCGTTCGACCAGCGTGCCGGCTCGTGACGGCTTGCCGTCACGATCGGGCGGGTTCTGCTGGCGGCCGTAAGCGAGGGCCCCGGCGTAACAGGCACGGATGTGACTGATCTCGTCGGCTGACAGTGCGTCCCGGCCCGCGGTGACGGCCTGCTCGGTCATCTTCTTGGCCATCAGCAGGGTTTGCGCCATCACCTCGGCCCACTGCTGGCCGGCCGGGTCGGACTCGTGCACGCCGCGCAGATCGCGGATCAGATGTGCTCCGCACCAGGCGTGATCGGCGTCGGCCAGGTGGCGGTAGGCGGCGTAGCCGTCACGCACGAGGGTGCCGGTGAACCCGGGCAGGACCTTCCCGGCGTCGATGTCGGCCTTGCTGCGGCCGCCGACGTGGAACAAGGTCAGCTCAGGGGTGCAGGCCACGTGCACGTACTTGAAGCCGCCGTCGACCCTTGCCGGGGTCTCATCGGCGTGCAGCACCTGCTGGACGTGCAGCAACGCGGCCGTGCGGGACACGAACGGCCCGAGCCTGCGGGCCGCCTCACCGACCACCTGGTGCACGAACCCGGTCGACACCCGCACCCCGAGCAGATCACCCAACAGCGCGGCGGCCCGGGCGAAGGGCAGGAACTGGACGGCCCGCGCGTAGACGACGGCGGCCTTGACACCGACGCCGTACTGCACCCGCCCGGACACCCCGCCGGGTGCCACCGGCTCGCTGACCTGCCCGCACCCGCCGCACTCAACCGCGACCAGTTGGTGCTCAACGACCACCGACCGCCGCTCGGGCAGCTCGATCACCTGCCGGCGCTGCCGCCCGTACTCACGCCCATCACCCAGCGGAGCCCCACAACCCGGATGGCCACACCGCTGTGGCCGGTGCTCGATGACCTCATCCGGATCCGCGACCAGTTCGAGGGTCCATCCCGGCGCTCCCGGCTGCTTGCCCCGCCGCCGCCCACTGCCTTTACCCGGCTGCCGGGCCGGACGGCCCGGACCGTCCGACGAGGGAGGCTTCGACGAGTTCGAGGAGTTCATCCCCAACCGGCGTTTCAGTTCAGCGTTCTCGGCTTCCAACCGATCAACCCGTTCCCGCAGCTCAACCAGCATCGCGACCAGATCCTCGTACGAGAGCGGGACCTGCGGGACGGACGACACCCCATGATCATGTCAGCCGATCGACCAGAGTGGACAACCGGCCCCCCACTCACCTCAAGCTGAATACGTACGACGAGGGCCGCCATCATTCATACTTCCGCAGTCTCCTCCAGATTGTCTGGCCCGCGCTCGACGCTCGGCAACGGAGAATAATCGGACCAGCTCTCCCGGACATGATATTTGCATTCCTGGAACCCGACTATCCGGCCACGGCCGTCGCCCTGATAGATTCCGGGCTCTCCGGGCACGAGGCCGAGCAGGTCCTCCTCGAGTCCTTCCCGCGGCCGGCAGTCCAACGCTACCTCAGGGCCTCGGCCGATGCGACAGTTCGATACCTACGAGCCGAAGGCGTACTCGAGGATCCCGAAACCCATGAGTCCTTCGCCCGCGCGGGCCTGATCGACGCCTCGACCCAGCATCCCTTGACCAGTAGGTCCAATCCCCCATGGCATGGTATGTCTAACGACGAGAATCTCCGCTTGCCGACCGCCGACGATCTTGCCGCATTCGACCGTGACGGCTTTGTGGTTCTGCGTGATGCGCTGCCGGGGGAACTTATCGAGCCGTTACACAAAGCCGCACTACGACTTCGGGCCGCCGCGCCGGTCCGCTGCAGCTACCGAGGAAACGGCAAGCTTGGTTTCCGCACCCTCGTATCGCACGACCAGGAATTTCTGCCACTGGTCGCCAACCCGCGGGTCCTACCGACCATCGCGGCTCTGTTGAGCCCAGACATCCGGATGCTGTCCAGCCATTTGATTACCTATGATCCGCAGGAGCCCGACGACCCGATGACTACGTCGACGGACAGTCCTCGCCCGGTTGGCGGGCAGAAATGGCACCGCGACGACGTATTCCACATTCAGGGCGACCTGGGCTATGCGGCTGTCCCACGCCTGACCGTCCACTGCGCGTACTGCCGGGTAGACGGCGGGAGTTTCACCCGCCGTCCCCCACAGATCCGGACGTGAACCTCTCGACTCATCCGGCTCGTGCCGTTCGGTTGTCAGGTCGTGTACCGCATCGCCCAGTGCGCGAACAGGTCGGGCGACCGTTGCCGGACGTCTCGTAGCCATACTCGAGCTCTGTCGTCGCTGCGTTTGAGTCGCTTGTACTTCCACTTCGCCCAGCGCATCAGATGACGATCGATGCGCTTGCCGATCGGGTAGACCGCGCTCGGGTAAAACACGGTGAAGTAGTTCAACCAGCCCCGAAGGACAGGGTTGACCTCTACGGCGAGGTCTGCCAGGTTGCCGGTCGTGCGTCGATGTAGCCGCCAGGACGCGACCTTGCGGCTCATATCGGTCAGCTTCCCCGGGGCAACCGCGGGTAGGAACCCGGTCCGGGCCCTTCCGCGGATCTTGTCCCATGCCTTCCGGGGACGAAACGCGTACCCGCAGAACGTGAACGTCACCAGCTCGTAGTCGAGACGGCGCCGGTCGTCTTTGCAGTACACGATGCGCGTCTTGTCGGGGTGCAACTGCAACCCGATGTCCGCGAACCGACGATCGATCGCCTGACGCACCTGTTGCGCCTGACGTTCGGTCACGCAGTGGACCACCACATCGTCTGCGAACCGCTCGAACCCGACCCCGGGAAACTCACGGCCCATCCAGGTGTCGAAGCCGTAGTGCAGAAAAATGTTGGCGATCAACGGGGAGATCGGACCACCCTGCGGTGTCCCCTTGTTCCGATGGGTCAGGGTCCCGTCGGGCATCAGAATCGGCGCTCTCAACCAGCGCTCCACATACAGCATGACCCACGGGTGAGTCGTGTGACGCGCCACCGCCTTGACCTCCCCGAGTCAGAGGCGATTTGACTGATCGAGGGCGATAAACGAAAGGTGCTCCTGACCTGCAAGGATTTGGGTGTCGAGTCCATGTCCACAGCAGAAGCGGGTGCACCTTTCTGGTGAGTAAGGGTAGCGGGTGGGATCAGCGGCTGGTCGTCGGCGCGGGCGGGAAGGGTCTGGTCGGTCACGCGGGTGCGGTCCTGCTGCGCAAATGCGCAGATCGGACCGGTCTGACCAGCGGTTTGAACAAGGTGCTACCGCGCGGCAAGGGCCCTGGGTGGTGGGATCGCGGCACGGTCCTGGTCTCACTCGCGGTCGCGATCGTGCTCGGCGCCACGAGCATGTCCGACATCGCGGTCCTCGCCCATCAGGGATTGGTCTTCGGTGATCGGCCGTCGGAGCCAACCGTCCGGCGAGCGTTGGCCGGTCTCGACGAGACCGCGCTGAAACGGATCGGCAAAGCGCGGGCGAAGGTCCGCGCTCACGTATGGGCCCTGCTCGCCCGCCGCCCGCAAGGGTTCCCGTGGCTGACGGTGGCGGGCAAGCTGCTGTCCGGGTGGGTGGTCATCGATCTGGACGCCACCCTGATCACCGCTCACTCACCGAAGCAGGGTGCGGCGGCCACGTTCAAGAAGGGTTTCGGGTTCCATCCGCTCGGTGCGTGGTGTGCGAACACCGCGGAATGCCTGGCCATGCTGCTGCGGCCCGGCAGTGCCGGCTCGAATACGGTCGCCGATCACATCCGGGTTCTCGGTGAGGCGATCGCTCAGTTGCCGGTCGCCTACCGGCGCAAGATTCTGATCAGGGTCGATGGGGCCGGTGCCACCCACGACCTGCTCGAGCACATCGAGGCGATGAACCGGCTGTGGCGCAGCGTGAAGTTCACCGTCGGCTGGACGATCACCGACGCCGACGAGATCGCGATCGAGCAACTGCCTGCTGAAGCGTGGACCGACGGCCTCGCCCAGGACGGCACGGCCGTCGACACCGCGCATGTCGCGGAACTGACCGGCCTCAACCAGCGCCTGGAGAACTGGAACGGCCGGCTACGGCTGCTCGTGCGGCGCACGAAGCCGTCGGCCCGGCACGCGAAGAATCTCACCGCGCTGGAGAAGCGGACCGGCTGGCGGTACGCGATCGTCGCCACCAACATCAGCCGGATCGCCGGGGTGCCGGGCTCGCACCAGCCGCAATGGATCGACGCTTTGCATCGTTCGCACGCAGGAGTGGAAGACAAGGTGCGCACGAACAAGGCCATGGGCCTGCGGAACCTGCCGTCGAAGGCCTGGACCGTCAACCGCGGCTGGGTCCTCGCCGCCAACATCGCCGCGGACATCACTTCCTGGACCCGGTTGCTCGGCCTGCACGACAGGACGACCTCGCCCACGCCGAACCCGCAACACTGCGTTACCGGCTGCTGCACCTGCCCGCGAAACTGGCCGCCCACGCCCGCCGGCGTGTCCTGTCCATCCCCGAGACCTGGCCGTGGGCCGACGCGTTCACCCTCTGCTGGCAGCGCCTCACCCTGCTACCACTGACAACCTGACCCTGGACCCCTGTACCTACCAGTAGAAAGACCGTGACCGAGCCCGGAGAACTCGCGCTTCCACAGCGACACGTGGCGATATCACACCCAAACCGGGTGGACAAAACGGTCAAGCCGAAACGGTCAGGCAGGGAGCAAGACCCTCTGACGGATCGAGGTTGAGCATCAAATCCCACCGCACGGAGTCGAAAAAGGCCTTGACGTCCAAATCGACGACCCAGTCCTTCTTGAAACGTAAACATTCAGGGCCACTCCGGGTGGTGGCCGTGAGTGGCTGTCTGTGATTGACGGGCTGGGTCGATCTTGACGGTGTGTGTCGATGCGCGGCCGGTGCGATCGATGTGTTGTGATCGGTGGGTGCCGGGCTTGGAGGAGTTGTCGCGCGAGGAGTTGATCGGACTCACGCGACGGCTGATCGTTCAGGTGGAACAGTTGACCCAGGCGAACCGGGAGTTGACTGATCGGGTCGCGCGGTTGGAACGCCTGGTGTCGCGTAACAGTGGGAACTCGGGGATGCCGCCGTCGAAGGATGATGATCCGGGACGGACGCCGCCGGCGGAGGTGTCCACGCCGGTGCCGGCAGCCGGTGCTGGTAAGCGGTCGCGGGGTAAGCAGCGGGGTGCGCCGGGTGCGCAGCTGTCCTGGTCACCGTTTCCGGACGGCATTGTGGATCATTTTCCGGGCGGGCCGTGTGGATGCGGATCGGATCTGGCATCGGCGGCTGATCTGGGGGTTTACGCCTCGCATCAGCAGGTCGATGTGCCGGCGATGACGGCGACGGTCACCCAGCATGATCGGCACGCGGTGCGCTGCGGGTGCGGGGCGATGCACGTGGCGGCCCGCCCCGAGGGGGTGCCGGACGCAGGCGTCTCGTACGGGCCGAATCTTCAGGCGTGGTGCGTCTATCTGATGGTGGTGCACGCGATTCCGGTGGCCCGGTGCGCTGACCTGTCGCCGCGTTGACCGGCTCGCGTCCGTCGGACGGGTTCGTCCACGCGTTGATCGGCCGGGCCGCGGCGGGGGTGGCCGAGTCGAACGGATCATCCGCACGCTGATCGCCCTCGCGCATGTGGTCTCCTGCGACGAGACCCGATCCGGGTCGGTGCC